>NZ_JBZWBG010000006.1:0-334462 GCF_058680555.1 Pseudomonas sp. YA1 | reverse complement strand
TGTACCCGGCCCACGCCGCGTTCGGCGGCTACAAGAAGTCCGGCGTCGGTCGCGAGACGCACAAGATGATGCTCGACCACTACCAGCAGACCAAGAACCTGCTGGTGAGCTACGACATCGACCCGCTGGGCTTCTTCTGAGCGGTCCTCAGCCGCCGCGGATCGCTCCGACCCGCGGCCTTTCCGCCAAGGCACCTGCGGGTGCGCTCGTCGCGCGTCCCGACGCGGCTTTCCCCATGGCGGGTTCTGGCGCGACGCGGCCCTGGCCGCGTCTTTTTTTTCGCCTCGCCGCCGCCCCGGCATGGACTAGGCTTCTGCCCTGCACCAGGGCGAACCAGGGGGGCGCAACGGCGATCTCCCGGCGAACCTTGGGCGGAACAGGCAGTCCCTACCAAATCAGGGGGAAAACTCCTTCGAAAGTCTCATTCGGAGCGAGCCCCGCTGATGTTTAACTCGACCTGCCGGAATCGCCCGGCCCCACCAGAGAGGATCGACCCCATGTGGACCAAGCCCAGCTTCACCGACCTGCGTCTCGGTTTCGAAGTGACCCTCTACTTCGCCAACCGCTGATCCGTTCGGCCCCGGTCTTCCGGGGCCTCCCTCCAGCCCGCGGGGCAGACCCATGCACATCCGTATTCTCGGTTCGGCCGCCGGCGGCGGCTTCCCCCAGTGGAACTGCAACTGCCGCAACTGTCGCGGGGTCCGCGACGGCAGCGTAGCGGCCCAGCCACGCACGCAATCCTCCATCGCCCTGTCCGACGACGGCGAGCGCTGGATCCTCTGCAACGCCTCGCCCGACATCCGTGCCCAGATCGCCGCCTTCCCGGCCTTGCAGCCGGCGCGTCGGCCGCGCGATACGGCGATCGGCGCGATCGTCCTGCTCGACAGCCAGATCGACCACACCACCGGCCTGCTCAGCCTGCGCGAAGGCTGCCCGCACGAAGTCTGGTGCACGCAGATGGTCCACCAGGACCTCAGCGAAGGCTTCCCGCTGTTCCCCATGCTTTCCCACTGGAACGGCGGCCTGCGCCACCGGCCGATCGCCCTCGATGGCGAGCCTTTCGCCATCCCGGCCTGTCCGCGCCTGCGCTTCACCGCGATCCCCCTGCGCAGTAGCGCGCCGCCGTATTCCCCGCATCGCGGCGATCCGCATCCGGGCGACAACATCGGCCTGTTCGTCGAGGACCTCGATAGCGCCGGTGCGCTGTTCTATGCACCGGGCCTCGGCGAGGTGGACGAGGCGCTGCTCGAATGGATGCGCCGCGCCGACTGCCTGCTGGTGGACGGTACGCTCTGGCGCGACGACGAGATGCTGGTCTGCGAGGTCGGCGACAAGCTCGGCCGGCAGATGGGGCACCTGGCGCAGAGCGGGCCGGGCGGCATGCTCGAGGTGCTGGCGAAGGTGCCGGCCGCGCGCAAGGTACTCATCCACATCAACAACACCAATCCCATCCTCGACACCGCTTCGGCCGAACGCGCCGAGCTGGATGCCAGTGGCATCGAAGTGGCCTGGGATGGCATGCACATCCAGCTGTAGGGGGCCAACATGAGCCGTGCCGCCATGGATCGCGCCGAATTCGAACGGGCGCTGCGCGACAAGGGACGCTACTACCATATCCACCATCCGTTCCATGTCGCGATGTACGAGGGCCGTGCCAGTCGCGAACAGATCCAGGGCTGGGTGGCGAACCGTTTCTACTACCAGGTCAACATCCCGCTGAAGGACGCGGCGATCCTGGCCAACTGTCCCGACCGCGAGGTCCGCCGCGAGTGGATCCAGCGTATCCTCGACCACGACGGCGCCCCCGGCGAGGCGGGCGGCATCGAGGCCTGGCTGCGTCTGGCGGAAGCGGTGGGCCTGGAGCGCGAGCAGGTGCTGTCCGAGGAGCGGGTGCTGCCCGGCGTGCGCTTCGCCGTCGACGCCTACGTCAACTTCGCCCGTCGCGCCAGTTGGCAGGAGGCGGCGAGCAGTTCGCTGACCGAACTCTTCGCCCCGCAGATCCACCAGTCGCGGCTGGACAGCTGGCCGCGCCACTATCCGTGGATCGAGGCGGCCGGCTACGAGTATTTCCGCAGTCGCCTGGCCCAGGCCCGGCGCGACGTCGAGCACGGCCTGCGGATCACCCTGGAGCACTATCGGACCCGCGAGGCACAGGAACGCATGCTGGATATCCTGCAATTCAAGCTGGACGTGTTGTGGAGCATGCTCGACGCGATGAGCATGGCCTACGAACTCGAACGCCCGCCGTACCACACGGTGACCCGCGAGCGGGTCTGGCATCGGGGGCTGGCATCATGAGCCTGCCGTCGCTCGACAGCGTGCCGATGCTGCGCCGGGGCTTCCGCTTCCAGTTCGAACCGGCCCAGGACTGCCATGTGCTGCTCTACCCCGAAGGCATGGTCAAGCTCAACGACAGCGCCGGGGAAATCCTCAAGCTGGTCGATGGCCGCCGCGACGTGGCGGCCATCGTCGCGGCGCTGCGCGAGCGTTTCCCCGAAGTCCCCGGCATAGACGAAGACATCCTGGCGTTCCTCGAGGTGGCCCATGCGCAATTCTGGATCGAGCTGCAGTGAAAGCGTGGGGCCGCCGCTCTGGCTGCTGGCCGAGCTGACCTATCGCTGTCCGTTGCAGTGCCCGTACTGCTCGAACCCGCTGGAATTCGCCCGCGAGGGCGCCGAGCTGAGTACCGCGGAATGGATCGAGGTGTTCCGCCAGGCTCGCGAGCTGGGCGCCGCACAGCTCGGTTTCTCCGGCGGCGAGCCGCTGCTGCGCCAGGACCTCGCCGAACTGATCGAGGCAGGGCGCGGCCTGGGCTTCTACACCAACCTGATCACCTCCGGCATCGGCCTCGACGAGGCACGCCTGGCGCGCTTCGCCGAGGCCGGGCTGGACCACGTGCAGATCAGCTTCCAGGCCGCTGACGAAGAAGTGAACAACCTGCTCGCCGGCTCACGCAAGGCCTTCGCCCAGAAACTGGCGATGGCCCGCGCGGTGAAGGCGCACGGCTATCCGATGGTGCTCAACTTCGTCACCCACCGGCACAACATCGACAACATCGAGCGGATCATCCAGCTGTGCATCGAGCTGGAAGCCGATTACGTCGAACTCGCCACTTGCCAGTTCTACGGCTGGGCCGCGCTGAACCGTGCCGGGCTGCTGCCGACCCGCGCCCAACTGGAGCGCGCCGAGCGGATCACCGCCGAATACCGCCAGCGGCTGGCCGCCGAAGGCAACCCGTGCAAGCTGATCTTCGTCACCCCCGACTACTACGAGGAACGGCCGAAGGCCTGCATGGGCGGCTGGGCCAGCGTATTCCTCGACATCACCCCCGACGGCACCGCGCTGCCGTGTCACAGCGCGCGGCAATTGCCGGTGCAGTTTCCCAACGTGCGCGAGCACAGCCTGCGCCACATCTGGTACGAATCGTTCGGCTTCAACCGTTACCGCGGCGACGCCTGGATGCCCGAACCCTGCCGTTCCTGCGAGGAGAAGGAGAGGGACCACGGCGGCTGCCGCTGCCAGGCGTTCCTCCTCACCGGCGATGCCGACGCCACCGACCCGGTCTGCGCCAAGTCGGCACGGCACGACCTGATCCTCGCGGCCCGTCGCCAGGCCGAGGAGGCGCCGCTTGGCCTGGACGCGCTGACCTGGCGCAACCAGCGCGCGTCACGCCTGATCTGCAAGGCCTGAGGCAATGGTCGACTACGGCGACTGGCCGAGCGACTGGAGCGCCGAGCGCGCGGTAGCCGCCGGGCGCGATTTCAGCGAGCTGAAGGCGGCCCATGGCGGGCTGGCCTGGGTGGAATTCGATCCGGCCAGCGCGCGCTCGCGCCTGTACCTGTGGCGCGACGGCGTGCTGGAGGAGCCCACCGCGCCGGACGGCTCGGTGCGCAGCCGGGTCTACGAGTACGGCGGCGGCGCCTGCTGCGTGACGCTCGACGGGCTGGCCTGGGTCGACGAAACCGACCAGCAGGTACGCCGCTGGCGAGCGGGCCGCGCAGCCCAAGTGCTGGGCGGCGGGGCGCAGTGTCGCTACGGCGACCTGGCCTACGTCGATGCCTGGGATGCCCTGCTGGCGGTGGAAGAGAGCCATGGGCCGACCGGGGTCGTGCATCGCATCGTGCGCCTGGACGCCGATGGCGCGCGCCGGGTGCTGGTCGAGGGCGCCGATTTCTACGCCGCGCCGCGTGCCGCCGGCCAGGGGCGGCGGCTGGCCTGGATCGAATGGGACCGTCCGCACCAGCCCTGGACCGAGACCCGCCTGGGCCTGGCGGAGAATGGGCGTACGCGCTGCCTGGCCGGAGCCGGAGGCGGCGAGTCGATCCAGCAACCACGCTTCGATCCCGCCGGCCGCCTTCACTGGCTGAGCGACCGTGACGGCTGGTGGCGTCCCTGCGCCGAGGTCGCGTTGGCCGGTCGCTTCGCCGATGCCGACCACGCTGGCGCGCCCTGGCAACTGGGCGCTTGCAGCTACCTGCCGCTGGGAGAGGGAAGGCTGCTGCTCAGTCGCGTCGAGGCCGGCGGCGGGCAACTGTTCCTGCGCGAAGCGGACGGCAGCGAGCGGCGCCTGGCCGCGGACTGGAACCGGTTCGCCGGACTGGCCGCGGACGCCCGGGCGTTCTACTGCATCGCGGCGGCGGCCGGATGCCTGCCGGCGCTTCTGGCGATCCACCGCGACGACCTGCGCGTCGAGGTGCTGCGTGGCGGCGAGCGACCGCTGGCGGAGGATGACCTGTCGCATCCGCAGGCCTTCGTCTATGGGCTGGGCAACGGCGAAAACGGCCACGGTTTCTTCTATCCGCCGCGCAATGCCCGCCGCCGCGTCGATCCCCGACGACCAGCGCCGCTGCTGGTGTGGCTGCATGGCGGACCGACCTCGATGCATTCGCCGGCGTTCGATGCCGGCCTGCAATTCTGGACCCAGCGCGGTTTCGCCGTGGCGGCGCTGAACTACCGGGGCAGCAGCGGCTACGGCCGCGCCTATCGGCAGCGCTTGCGCGGCCAGTGGGGGCGCCTGGAGTTGCGCGATATCGAGGCCGCGCTGGCGCAGTTGGACGCGGAGGGATGGATCGACCGCGCCCGGGTCTTCGTCCGTGGCGCCAGCGCCGGAGGCTACAGCGCGCTGCGCGCCCTGGCTTGCCTCGATGGCCTGCGCGGCGGCGCCAGTCTCTATGGGGTCAGCGATCCGTTGGCACTGGCGCGTTGCACCCACAAGTTCGAGGGCGACTACCTCGACTGGCTGATCGGCGACCCGCTGCGCCAGCGCCGTCGCTACCTGGCGCGCAGTCCGGTGCTGCAGGCCGGGCGCATCCGCGCGCCGGTGGTGTTCTTCCAGGGCGGGCTCGACGCGGTGGTGGTGCCGGAGCAGACCGAGACGATGGTCGCCGGCCTGCGGCGCAGCGGCGTGCGCGTGGAGTGCCACCGCTATCCGCAGGAACGCCACGGTTTCCGCCAGCCGGCCAATCGCGCCCATGCGCTGCTGGCGGAATGGCGCTTCTACCTGGGCCTGCTGGAGGATTGAAAGGGCCGCCAAGGTCGCATTGCAATAACCGACGAATGCAGTAGGCTGCCGGCAATGTCCGATAACAATAAGAATGGTCTGTCAGATGAGCCACGACCTCAGCCAACTGCGTAAATTCGTCTCGCCCGAGATCATCTTCGGCGCCGGCTGCCGGCACAGCGTTGCCAACTACGTGAAGACCTTCGGTGCGCGCAAGGTCCTGCTGGTCTCCGACCCCGGCGTGCTCGCCGCCGGCTGGGTCGCCGATATCCAGGCGAGCCTGGCGGGGCAGGGCATCGACTACTGCCTGTATACCGACGTTTCGCCCAACCCCCGGGTCGACGAGGTGATGCTCGGCGCCGAGTTCTATCGCAGCGAGGGCTGCAACGTGATCGTCGCGGTGGGCGGCGGCAGCCCGATGGATTGCGCCAAGGGCATCGGCATCGTCGCCGCCCATGGCCGTAGCATCCTCGAGTTCGAAGGCGTCGACCGGCTGCGGATGCCGAGTCCGCCGCTGATCCTGATCCCGACCACCGCCGGGACTTCGGCGGACGTCTCGCAGTTCGTGATCATTTCCAACCAGGACGAGCGCATGAAGTTCTCCGTGGTGAGCAAGGCGGTGGTGCCCGACGTCTCGCTGATCGACCCGGAAACCACGCTGACCATGGATCCCTTCCTTTCCGCCTGTACCGGCATCGATGCGCTGGTACACGCCATCGAGGCGTTCGTCTCCACCGGCCACGGGCCGCTGACCGATCCCCACGCGCTGGAAGCGATGCGCCTGATCAATGGCAACCTGGTGCAGATGATCGCCAATCCCGGCGACATCGCCCTGCGCGAGAAGATCATGCTCGGGAGCATGCAGGCCGGGCTGGCCTTCTCCAACGCCATCCTCGGCGCGGTGCATGCCATGTCGCACAGCCTCGGCGGTTATCTCGACCTGCCCCACGGCCTGTGCAACGCGGCGCTGGTCGAACACGTGGTGGCGTTCAACTACAGCGCCGCGCCGGAGCGCTTCAAGGTGATCGCCGAGACCTTCGGCATCGATTGCCGCGGCCTGACCCAGGGGCAGGTCCGCCAGCGCCTGGTGGACCACCTGATCGCCTTCAAGCACGCCGTGGGTTTCCACGAGAGCCTCGCCCTGCACGGGGTCGGCAGCTCCGACATTCCCTTCCTCTCGCGCCACGCGATGCAGGACCCGTGCATCCTCACCAACCCGCGCGAGTCGAGCCAGCGCGATGTCGAGGTGGTCTATGGCGAGGCCCTCTGAGCAGCAGGAGGCCCTGGCCGGGTTGCTCGGCCTGGGCAGCCACTCCGCGCGCAAGAGCCACTACCCGGAGCTGCTGGCGCGCCTGGAGGAGCTGGAGGCCGAGCGCAATCGCTACAAGTGGCTGTTCGAGCACGCGGTGCACGGCATCTTCCAGGCCAGCCTCGGCCAGGGGCTGCGCGCTGCCAATCCGGCGCTGGCGCAGATGCTCGGCTACGACGATCCGCAACAGGTGCTCTGGTCGCTGGAGGACATGGCCGGGCAACTGTTCGTCGGCGGCGAGGCCGAGATGCGGCGGATCCGCGCGCTGCTGCGCGAGCGCGGCGGCCTGTTCGGCTACGAGACGCGCCTCTGGCGCAGGGACGGCAGTCACATCGAGGTATTGATGAACCTGCTGCTCAGGCACGACGAGGAAGAGTTGGTCGAAGGTTTCGTCGCCGACATCACCGAAAGGGTCCAGGCCCAGCAGCGCCTGCAGACCATGAACGAGGAACTGGAGCGGCGGGTAGCCGAGCGCACCCACGAGCTGGAAGAACTCAACCGCCAGTTGCGCCAGGCGCGCGACGCCGCCGAAGCCGCCAACCACAGCAAGGACAAGTACCTCGCCGCCGCCAGCCACGACCTGCTGCAACCGCTCAACGCGGCGCGGCTGCTGGTCGATACCCTGCGTGAGCGGGGCCTGCCGGCCGCCGAACTGCAACTGGTGGAGCGCACCCACCTGGCCCTGGAAGGGGCCGAGACCTTGCTCACCGACCTGCTGGAAATCGCCCGGCTCGACCAGAGCGCGATCCGTCCGGACCTGGACGACTATTCCCTCGACGAACTGCTCGCTCCGCTGGCCTCGGAGTTCGAGGAAGTCGCGCGTGCCGCCGGCCTGGCCCTGCGTGCGCGGATCCCACGGCTGGCGGTACGCACCGACGCGCGCCTGCTGTCGCGGATCCTGCGCAACTTGCTCAGCAACGCCTGCCGCTACACCGAGCGCGGCAGCGTGCTGCTGGGCGCGCGCCGGCGTGGCGGCAAGGTACGCCTGGAGGTATGGGACACTGGCCGGGGCATCCCCGCCGACCAGTTGCAGGCGATCTTCCTCGAGTTCAACCAACTGGACGCCGGGCGCGCTTCCGAGCGCCGTGGCGTCGGGCTCGGGTTGGCCATCGTCGACCGTATCGCCGGCATCCTCGGCTACCGCATCGAGGTGCATTCGACTCCCGGCCGAGGCTCGCTGTTCGCCATCGAGGTGCCGCTGGTCCGCAAGCCGGCGCGGCCAGCACCCGGCGAGGCGATTGCGCGGGTTTCGGCCGGCGATCCGCTGCCGGGACGGCGGCTGCTGGTAGTGGACAACGAGACCGAGATTCTCTTCAGCATGTCCGCGCTGCTCGGCCAGTGGGGCTGCGAGGTGCTTACCGCCACCGACCTGGAAGGCGCGCGCAAGGCGCTCGATGGCCGCGCGCCGGATGCGATCCTGGTCGACTACCACCTGGACCACGGCGCTACCGGTTGCCAGTTGCTGGGCGCCTTGCGCGAGGACTACGGCGCGGAGATCGCCGCGGTGATGATCACCGCCGACCGCAGCGACGATTGCCGCCGCGCGCTGGCCCGCCTGGGCGTGCCGCTGCTCAACAAGCCGCTGAAGCCCGGCAAGTTGCGCGCGGCCCTGAGCGCCTTGCTCGGCGAGCTCTAGAACGCGTACCGCCGCCTGGGACGGTGCACGCCCTAGACGGGCCGGCGGCTGCGCCGGTGCAGTGCGACGGCCAGGGCCAGCCCGCCGAGCGAGGCCAGGCAGGCGAAGAGGAACATCGAGCGGAAGCCGAACAGGTTGGCGACGAAGCCCACCAGCGGCCCGGTGATGCCCAGCGACAGGTCGACGAACAGCGAGTAGGCGCCCAGCGCCGCGCCACGGTTGGAAGCCGGCACCAGGTTCACCGCTTCCACGCCGAACGCCGGGAACACCAGGGAGAAGCCGAAGCCGGTGAGCGCCGCGCCGGCCAGGCCGACCCAGGGATTCGGCGCGCTCCACAGCAACAGCAGGCCGAGGCTTTCGACGCCGAGGCAGATGATCGCCACGCGGAAGCCGCCGAGCCGGTTGATGCTATTGGCGAACAACAGCCGGGCGCCGATGAAGCAACCGCCGAAGGCGCTCAGGCAGAGCACTGCGTTGGCCCAGCCACGGCTGGCGTAGTAGAGGGTGATGAAGGTGGCGATGGTACCGAAGCCGATCGCCCCCAGCGCCAGGCCCATGCCGTGCGGGGTGACCCGGCCGAGCACATGGTGGAACGGCAGTCGCTCGCCGTGCACCAGCGGCGCCGGCAACTTCGGCCAGGCCAGGGCGAAGCCGAGCGCCCCGAGCAGGACGATGGACGCGCCCATGCTCCACAGCCCCAGCCACTGCACCAGCAGCACCCCTAGCGGCGCCCCGAGGGCGATGGCGCCGTAGCTGGCGATGCCGTTCCAGGAAATCACCTTGGCGGTGTGCGGCGCGCCGACCCGGCCGATGCCCCAGCCGATCGCCGCCGAGCCGACCAGGCTTTCCGCCGCGCCGAGTACCAGGCGGCCGACCAGCAGGCTGGCCAGGCTCAGCGCCGGCCAGCCCTGGATCGCCACCGAGAGCAGCATGAACAGCCCGCTCGCGGCGCTGCCGGCCATGCCGTAGAGCACCGCGCGCTTCGGCCCGAGGCCGTCGATGACGCGCCCGGCGTAGGGCCGGGCGAGCAGGGTGGCGAGGTACTGCACGCTGATCACCAGCCCGGCCAGCACCGAGCCGTAGCCGAGGTCGTCGTGCACGTAGCCGGGCAGCACCGCCAGCGGGATGCCGATGGTCAGGTAGCCGATGAAGGTGAACATCACCACCGAGACGATCTGCAGGGTGACGTTTTGCCGGGCGCGGTCCTGCGCCGGCGGGGTGGGGCGGATATCGACGGACATGTGGGAAACGCGGTCGCAGTGGGTTGTCGCGGTCCGCCATGATGACCGTTGCGGATGACGAATGAAAGCAGGCTAACGGATTCGCCGGGCTATCGGCGACGCGCGGTGCCCGGCGGTGGCGCGTTCAGAGACGCTGGAAGAGACCCGGGTAGTCGATCACCAGGCCCTGTTCGTCCACCAGCAGTACCGCCTTGAACGCGCTGCCTTCGAGGTTCTCGTAGAGGTAGTGGCTGGCGTCCAGGCGGGTGTAGGCCTGGCGCATGCTACGCGGCTCCAGGGCCGGGGCCTCGATGTAGAGCGCGCGGATTTCCGCGCGCTCTACATCGGCCAGGCCCAGGCGGCGGATCGGGAAGGTGTTGGTGAAGGGGCTTGGCCAGAGATCGATGTCCAGGCAACCGTCGAACGCCGGTAGCGCTTCGCCGTCGCCGTCCTGCCAGTGGCCGCGGCCATCGGCGAGCAGGTGCAGCTTGCGCACCCCGGTTTCGCTTTCGACGTGGAACACCGCCTCACGCAGATGCCAGTCGGCGTCCCAGCGCAACCGGTAGTCCAATTGGTAGGGCAGGCCGCTGCGTTCGTCCGGCGCGCGCAACTGGCTTTCCGCCTGGTCGTCCTCCAGGCGCAGGGCCTCCCAGCTGGCCGACGGCGAGCGCCACAGGCCGGCCCAGGTGTACAGACGGTCGCGACTCATGCGTCGAGTACCAGGCCGAGGCGCTGGCGCTTGGGCAGGCGCGCCACCACCAGTTGATGGGAACGGACCAGGGCCTCGCGCAACTCCGCCGCCTTCATCGGGTAGGGGCGGGCCATGACGATCCAGTGCGCGCGCGCCAGGTAGGGCGCCGGACGGATGCCGGGGCGGTCGACATAGCCGAGGAACAGCTCGCTGCCGACCTTGAAGGCCAGGCCGCCGTCCTTGTCGACGAAGTCGAGGATGGCGAACATCTTGTTGCCGGCCACCGAGAACACCCGGTTCGAACCCCACTTGAGGTCTTCCCGGGCGCCGGGCAGTTGCAGGCAGAAGGCGGCGATCTGGTCGGCGGTCATGGACGCTCCGGTGGCGGTTCAGTCGCGGAAATACACTTCCAGGAGATGGTAGCCGAACTGGCTCTTCAGCGGACCCTGGAGCACGCCCACGGGTTTCCTGAAGATGGCATTGTCGATGGACCTGACCATCTGCCCCGGGCGCACCTCGCCGAGGTCGCCGCCGCGCTTGCCGGACGGGCAGGTCGAATGCTTCTTCGCCAGCGTGGCGAAGTCCTCGCCCTTGGCCAGGCGCTGCTTCAGTTGGGCGGCCTCGGCTTCGGTCTTGACCAGGATATGGCGGGCCATGGCGATGGGCATGGGATTACCTTTTGCGGTAGCACGGAACGCGCATTCTAGCCCAGGCTCGCCGCGGCTTCAGTCGCGCAGTTCGGCGAGGTCGCGATAAAGCTCCAGCGCCTGCGGGTTGGCCAGGGCGTCGGTGTTCTTCACCGGGCGGCCGTGGATCACGTTGCGCACCGCAAGCTCGACGATCTTGCCGCTCAGGGTGCGCGGGATATCGGCGACCTGGATGATCTTCGCCGGTACGTGGCGCGGCGTGGCGTTGGCGCGGATGGTCTGGCGGATGCGTTCGCGCAGCGGCTCGTCGAGTCGCATGCCGTCGCGCAGGCGGACGAACAGCAGCACACGCACGTCGCCCTGCCAGTCCTGGCCGATGGCGATGGACTCGAGTACTTCCTCGACCTTTTCCACCTGGCGGTAGATCTCCGCGGTGCCGATGCGCACACCGCCGGGATTGAGCACCGCGTCGGAGCGGCCGTGGATGACCAGCCCGCCGCGGGCGGTTTCCTCGGCATAGTCGCCATGGGCCCAGACGCCGGGGAAGCTGGCGAAGTAGGCGTCGTGGAACCTGGCGCCATCCGGGTCGTTCCAGAAGCCCAGCGGGATCGACGGGAAATGCCGGGTGCAGACCAGCTCGCCCTTGCCGCTGGCGAGGCGGCGGCCGTCGTCGTCCCAGATTTCCACGGCCATGCCCAGCGCCTTGCATTGCAGTTCGCCGCGCCACACCGGCAGCACGGGGTTACCGATGGCGAAGCAGGAAACGATGTCGGTGCCGCCGGAGATCGACGACAGGCAGAGGTCGCTCTTCAGCTCGCGGTAGACGTAGTCGAAGCTTTCGTGGGCCAGCGGCGAACCGGTGGAGAGCAGTGTCCTCAGGCTGTCCAGGCGGTGGCTGTGGCGCGGGCGCACGCCGGCCTTCTCGAGCGCCGCCAGGTACTTGGCGCTGGCGCCGAACACGGCGATGTCCTCGGCGTCGACGAGGTCCAGCAGGCGCTCGGGGCCGGGGTGGAACGGCGATCCGTCGTAGAGCACCAGGCTGGCGCCCACCGCCAGGCCGGAGGCCAGCCAGTTCCACATCATCCAGCCGCAGGTGGTGTAGTAGAACAGCCGGTCGCCGTCGCCCAGGTCGGTGTGCAGGCCGTGCTCCTTGAGATGTTGCAGGAGCACGCCGCCGGTGGCATGGACGATGCACTTGGGGACCCCGGTGGTGCCCGACGAATAGAGGATGTACAGCGGCTGCTCGAAGGGCACCGGGGTGAAGACCGGCTCGCCCTCGGCCTGGTAGAACCCGTCCCACAGCGCGACCCGCGCCTGGCAGCGGTAGTCCTGCGGCTGCGCCTGCGGACGGTCGTAGGGCACCACCAGCAGTTGCTCCAGGCCGGGCAGGCCGGCGAGCACCTCGTTGAGCTTGGCGGTCAGGTCCAGCGACTTGCCGGCGTAGCGGTAGCCGGCGCAGGCGATCAGCACCCGCGGTTCGATCTGGCCGAAGCGGTCGATCACGCCCTGGGTGCCGAAGTCCGGCGAGCAGCTCGACCAGGTGGCGCCGAGGCTGGCGGTGGCGAGCATGCCGACCACGGTCTGCCAGGTGTTCGGCATCAGCGCGGCGACCCGGTCGCCGGGGCCTATGCCCAGGGCGGCGAGGCGCTTCTGCAGGCCCGCCACGTGACGGGCCAGTTCGGCGTGGCTGAGCACCTCGCGGCGACCGTCTTCGCTCACCGCGATCAGCGCCGGGGCATCATCGCGGCGGCGCAGCAGGTGTTCGGCGAAATTCAGCGTGGCGCCGGGGAACCAGCGCGCCGAGGGCATCTGCGCGCCTTCCTCGAGGACCGCGCGCGGCGGTTGCTGGAAGCGCACCTCGAAGAAGTCGACGATGGCCTGCCAGAACGCCTCGCGCCGCTGCACGCTCCAAGCATGCAGCGCCGGGTAGTCGGCCAGGCAGAGGGCATGGCGCTGGTTGACGAAGCGCCGGAAGGCCTCCATGCGACTGGCGGCGATGCGTTCGGCGGAAGGGCTCCAGAGCGGTGCGGGCATGGCGTGTCCGTCCTTGTTGTTGTTCCGGGACATGCAGGAAGCATAACCGGACCCGCCGCTGCCTGCCTCACTCCGTGGACTGGTCCTGCGGCAGCGCCAGCGAGCGCCAGTCGGTGCCATGCAGCAGCACGTCGCTGAGGGCCTGGGCGGCGGTGGACAGCTTGTGCTCGCTCAGCCGCAGCAGGCCGACCCGTCGTTGCACCTGCGGCGCGTAGAGCGGCAGGCAGCGCGCGCCGAGTTCCTGCATCTGCTGGATGCACAGGGTCGGCACGGCGCTGACACCGAGTCCCTGGGCGACCATCCGCCCGACCGTGACCAGTTGGTGGCTCTCGAACGCCACCGGCAAGCGGCCGTGCTCGGCGGCCACGCTTTCTTCCAGGAGCAGGCGCACCGCCGAGGGACGTTGCAGGGTGATGAAGGGTTCGCCGAGCAGGTCGCGCCAACTGACCCGCTCCTGCCCGGACAGCGGCGAGCCGGCCGGCACCACGGCGACGAAGCGGTCGCTGTAGAACGGGGTGAACTCGAGGTTTTCCAGGGACTCCGGCTCGAAGGCGATGCCCAGCTCGACGCGTCGGTTGCGGACCATCTCCAGCACCTGCTCGTTGATCACGTCGTGCACCGCCACGTTGACCCGCGGGTGGCGTTCGCGAAAGGTCTTCAAGACCAGCGGCAGCAGGTTGCCGGCGAAGGAGGGCATGGCGGCGATGGAGACCTTGCCCAGTTGCAGGGTGAAGTGCTGGCGCAGCAATTCCTCGGTATTGTCCCAGTCGGCCAGCAGGCGCAGCGCCAGCGGCAGCAGGGTCTCGCCCTCGGGGGTGAGGCTGACGCTGCGGGTGGTACGTTCCAGCAGCGGACCGCCGAGGCTTTCCTCCAGGCTCTTGATCGCCAGGCTCAGGGCCGGCTGGGAGAGGTGCAGGCGTTCGCCGGCCTGGGCGAAGCTGAGGCTCTGCGCCACGGCGAGGAAGGCGCGCAACTGCTTGGCGGTCATTTATTTGTTTTTCTCATCAATGGATTGGAAAAACAAACTTAACAAATCAGTCCGCAGCGGAGAAGCTCTGTGCGACCCGGCAGTCAGACTGCCGCACGCACAATCACAAGAGCCGGAAGAGGCACAGCAGCATGAGCGGACTCGACAAGCGAGTAGGCAGTTACGAAGAGGCCCTCGAAGGCCTGACCGACGGCATGACCGTCCTCGCCGGGGGCTTCGGCCTCTGCGGGATTCCCGAGAACCTGATCGCGGAAATCCGCCGGCGCGGGGTCAGGGACCTCACGGTGGTCTCGAACAACTGCGGCGTCGACGGTTTCGGCCTCGGCGTGCTGCTGGAAGACCGGCAGATCCGCAAGATGATCGCCTCCTACGTCGGCGAGAACGCCCTGTTCGAGCAACAACTGCTCAGTGGCGAGCTGGAAGTCGAACTGACCCCGCAAGGCTCGCTGGCCGAGAAGATCCGCGCCGGCGGCGCCGGCATCCCGGCCTTCTTCACCGCCACCGGCTACGGCACCCCGGTCGCCGAGGGCAAGGAGGCGCGCGAGTTCAATGGCCGCCACTACATCCTCGAACCGGCCATCACCGGCGACTTCGCCATCGTCAAGGGCTGGAAGGCCGACCATTTCGGCAACGTCGTCTATCGCCACACCGCGCAGAACTTCAACCCGCTGGTCGCCACCGCCGGGCGCATCACGGTGGTCGAGGTGGAGGAGATCGTCGAGCCCGGCGAACTGGACCCGACGCAGATCCACACCCCCGGCATCTACGTCGACCGGATCATCCAGGGTCGCTTCGAGAAACGCATCGAGAAACGCACGCTGCGCGCCTGACGGCGGCCGCTACAACGACAAGAGGTTTCCCCAGATGGCACTTACCCGCGAACAGATGGCGCAGCGCGTGGCGCGCGAATTGAAGGACGGCTACTACGTCAACCTCGGCATCGGCATCCCGACCCTGGTGGCCAACTACGTGCCGGAGGGCATCGACGTCATGCTCCAGTCGGAGAACGGCCTGCTCGGCATGGGCGCGTTTCCCAGCGAGGCGGAAGTCGACGCCGACATGATCAACGCCGGCAAGCAGACCGTGACCGCCCGCGTCGGCGCGTCGATCTTCGACTCGGCGCAGTCCTTCGCCATGATCCGTGGCGGCCACGTCGACCTCACCGTGCTCGGTGCCTTCGAGGTGGACGTGCGCGGCAACATCGCCTCCTGGATGATCCCCGGCAAGCTGGTCAAGGGCATGGGCGGCGCCATGGACCTGGTGGCCGGCGCCGAGAACATCATCGTCACCATGACCCACGCCTCCAAGGACGGCGAGTCCAAGCTGCTGCCGTACTGCACCCTGCCGCTGACCGGTTGCGGTTGCATTCGCAAGGTGCTCACCGACCTGGCCTACCTGGAGATCGAGGACGGCGCCTTCATCCTCCGCGAGCGCGCCCCCGGGGTCAGCGTCGAGGAGATCGTGGCGAAGACCGCCGGCAAGCTGATCGTCCCCGAGCACGTGCCGGAAATGAGTTTCTGAATCGCGGCCCGCGCGGCCGGCGCCTCCACGCAAGGCGCCGGCCGCGCGGACCGTCCTTTCCAGAGGGCGTAGGATAGGAGCCTGTCGCACCGCCTACGTCCACCCGCAGCGATTCGGCCCGGCCACGGGCGAATCCAGGAGAACCATCCATGCAAGACGTCGTCATCGTCGCCGCTACCCGTACCGCCGTCGGCAGCTTCCAGGGCTCGCTGGCCGGCATTCCCGCCCCCGAGCTGGGCGCCGCGGTGATCCGCCGCCTGCTCGAACAGACCGGTCTCGATGCCGGCCAGGTCGACGAAGTGATCCTCGGCCAGGTGCTCACCGCCGGTTCCGGGCAGAATCCGGCGCGCCAGGCGGCGATCAAGGCCGGCCTGCCGGTCGGCGTGCCGGCCATGACCCTGAACAAGGTCTGCGGCTCCGGCCTCAAGGCCCTGCACCTGGGCGCCCAGGCGATTCGCTGCGGCGACGCCGAGGTGATCGTCGCCGGCGGCCAGGAGAACATGAGCCTGGCGCCCTACGTCATGCCCGGCGCCCGCACCGGCCTGCGCATGGGCCATGCGAAGCTGGTCGACAGCATGATCGAGGACGGCCTGTGGGACGCCTTCAACGACTACCACATGGGCATCACCGCCGAGAACCTGGCGGAGAAGTACGGCCTGACCCGCGAGGAGCAGGACGCCTTCGCCGCCGCTTCGCAGCAGAAGGCCATCGCCGCCATCGAGGGCGGGCGCTTCCGCGACGAGATCACGCCGATCCAGGTCCCGCAGCGCAAGGGCGAGCCGCTGAGCTTCGATACCGACGAGCAGCCGCGCGCCGGCACCACCGTCGAGGCCCTGGCCAAGCTCAAGCCGGCCTTCAGGAAGGACGGCAGCGTCACCGCCGGCAACGCCTCCAGCCTCAACGACGGCGCCGCCGCGGTATTGCTGATGAGCGCGGCCAAGGCCAAGGCCCTGGGCCTGCCGGTGCTGGCGCGGATCGCCAGCTACGCCAGCGCCGGGGTCGACCCGGCGATCATGGGCATCGGCCCGGTCTCCGCCACCCGTCGCGCGCTCGACAAGGCCGGCTGGAGCCTGGAGCAACTGGACCTGATCGAGGCCAACGAGGCCTTCGCCGCGCAGTCCCTGGCGGTGGGCCGGGAACTGGGCTGGGATGCCGCCAGGGTCAACGTCAACGGCGGCGCCATCGCCCTTGGCCACCCGATCGGCGCGTCCGGCTGCCGGGTGCTGGTGACCCTGCTGTACGAGATGATCCGTCGCGACGCGAAGAAGGGCCTCGCCACCCTGTGCATCGGCGGCGGGCAGGGCGTCGCCCTGACCCTGGCCCGCGACTGATCCATCGACCTGCCGCTCGCGGCGTGATCGCGCCATGTCCTTTCGCGGGGGCATGGCGCGCTCGTGTCCAGGGAACGAGCGGCGGACGGCCTTGACCGTCCGACCGGCCCCGTACCGTTCCGCCCCTCGGGACGGCCGGGTGCCCAGGGAGCCGTAGCACACACAGGCGGCCCCGTAGTCGCCGAATAACAATAAAACCGAGAGAATCCGCGATGACCGCTATCCTTCCCATCCAAGAAAGCCGCTCCGCGCGCTTCGCCATGCGTTGCTCGAACTGGGCCGAGCGCTGGTTTCCCGACTCCTGGGTGTTCGCCGCCCTGGCCATCCTCATCGTCAGCCTGGCCGCGCTGGCCATGGGCGCCGGACCGACCGCCACGGCGAAAGCCTTCGGCGACGGTTTCTGGAGCCTGATCCCGTTCACCATGCAGATGGCCTTCGTGGTCATCGGCGGCTATGTGGTGGCCAGTTCAGGCCCCGCCTCGCGTCTCATCGACCTGCTCGCGCGGGTGCCGAAGAATGGCCGCTCGGCGGTCTGCTGGGTGGCGCTGGTGTCGATGCTCGCCTCGCTGCTCAACTGGGGCCTCAGCCTGGTCTTCGGCGGCCTGCTGGTACGCGCCCTGGCGCGCCGCAGCGACCTGCGCATGGACTACCGCGCCGCCGGCGCCGCGGCCTACCTCGGGCTGGGCGCGGTGTGGGCGCTGGGCCTGTCGTCGTCGGCCGCGCAGTTGCAGGCCAACCCGGCCAGCCTGCCACCGTCGATCCTGGCGATCACCGGGGTGATCCCGTTCACCGAGACCATCTTCCTCTGGCAGTCCGGGGTCATGCTGCTGGCGCTGATCCTGGTCTCGCTGGTGATCGCCTACATGACCGCGCCGAGCGCCGCCAGCGCCCGCGACGCCAAGGATTGCGGGGTCGACGTGAGCTTCACGGCTCCGGCCAGGCTGGCGCCGACCCGGCCCGGCGAGTGGCTGGAGCACAGCCCGTTGCTGATCATCCTGCTGGTAGTGCTGGCCGGCGGCTGGCTAGTCCACGAGTTCTCGACCAAGCCGGCGATCCTGGCGATCTCCGGGTTGAACACCTATAACCTGCTGTTCCTGATGCTCGGCGCGTTGCTGCACTGGCGCCCGCGCAGCTTCCTCGACGCGGTGGCGCGCGCGGTGCCGACCACCACCGGGGTGCTGATCCAGTTCCCGCTGTACGGCTCGATCGCGGCGATCATGACCACGGTCAACGGCAGCGACGGCGAGACCCTGGCCCACCATATCTCGACCTTCTTCGTACAGATCGCCTCCCACGACACCTACGCGCTGCTGATGGGCGTGTACTCGGCGGTGCTGGGCTTCTTCATTCCCTCCGGCGGCGGCAAGTGGATCATCGAGGCGCCGTACGTGATGCAGGTAGCCAACGAGCTGCAATACCACCTCGGCTGGGCGGTGCAGATCTACAACGCCGCCGAAGCGCTGCCGAACCTGATCAACCCGTTCTACATGCTGCCGTTGCTCGGCGTGCTGGGGCTGAAGGCGCGCGACCTGATCGGCTTCTCGTTCGTCCAGTTGCTGGTGCATATCCCGCTGGTGCTGGTGCTGCTTTGGGCCCTGGGCAGCACCCTGGCGTACATCCCGCCGGTGATGCCGTAGCGCATCGCCACCCCCGATAACTTCCTCTCCCTTCAGGGAGAAGGTTGGGGAGAGGACAGCCGCGCCGGGAAACGAGGTATCGGCGGATAACGCCTGTGGCGTTATCCGCCCTACGCAATGGGGCGGGCGAACTCCGGATGGTTCCCTCTCCCTTCAGGGAGAGGGTCTGGGGAGAGGCTGGCCGCCCCGGCTACTGCGCCACCCAGCCGCCATCCATGTTCCAGGCCGCGCCGCGCACCTGGTCGGCGGCTTCGCTGCAAAGGAACAGCGTCAGTCCGCCGAGTTGCTCGGGGGTGACGAAGGCCAGCGAGGGTTGCTTTTCCGCCAGCAGGTCGTGTTCCGCCTGTTCGGGCGAGACGCCCTCGGCGATGCGCGCGTCGATCTGCTTCTGCACCAGCGGGGTCAGCACCCAGCCGGGGCAGATGGCGTTGCAGGTCACCGGCGTGCGCGCCGTTTCCAGCGCCACACTCTTGGTCAGGCCGAGCACGCCATGCTTGGCGGCGACGTAGGCGCTCTTCCCGGCTGAGGCGACCAGGCCGTGGGTCGAGGCGATGTTGACGATCCGCCCCCAGCCGCGCGCGAGCATGCCCGGCAGGGCCAGGCGGGTGGTATGGAACACCGAGGACAGGTTGATCGCGATGATCGCGTCCCAGCGTTCCGTGGGGAATTCCTGCACCGGCGCCACGTACTGGATGCCGGCGTTGTTGACGAGGATGTCGACGCCGCCGAAGGTCCGCTCGGCGAAGGCCATCAGTTCGCCGATCTGCTCCGGGCTGGAGAGGTCGGCCGGGTGGTGCTCTGCGCGCACGCCGCGGGCGCGGACCTGCGCCAGCGCCGCGTCGACCTCGCCGAAGCCGTTGAGGAGCAGGTCGGCGCCGGCCTCGGCCAGGCTCAGGGCGATGCCCAGGCCGATGCCGCTGGTGGAACCGGTGACCAGGGCGGTCTTGCCTTTCAGGGTCATGCTGTTTCTCCCGCTGGATGAAAAAAGGGCGGATCAGACCAGGCCGGTGGCGTAGAACAGCCCGATGACGAAGAACACCGCCAGGGTCTTGATCAGGGTAATACCGAAAATGTCCTTGTACGCCTCCCGATGGGTCAGGCCGGTGACCGCCAGGAGGGTGATCACCGCGCCGTTGTGCGGCAGGGTATCCATCCCGCCGCTGGCCATGGCGGCGACCCGGTGGAGGACTTCCAGGGGGATCTGCGCGGCGTTGGCGGCGGCGATGAAGGTATCGGACATCGCCGCCAGGGCGATGCTCATGCCGCCCGACGCGGAACCGGTGATGCCGGCCAGCAGGGTGACGGTGATCGCTTCGTTGACCAGCGGATTGGGAATGCTCTTGAGCGCGTCGGCCAGTACCAGGAAACCCGGCAGCGAGGCGATCACCGCGCCGAAGCCGTATTCCGAGGCGGTGTTCATCGCCGCCAACAGCGAGCCGGCCACCGCGCTGCGGGTGCCTTCGGCGAGGCGGCTGCGGATCGCCGCGAAGCCGCTCGCCAGCACCAGCAGGATGCCCAGCAGCAGGGCCGCCTGCACTGCCCAGATCGCGGTGAGCTTGCCGACCTCGGTCTGCAACGGCGCGGCCATGCCGGGCAGTTGCAGGGTATGGACCTGGCCGTACCATTGCGGGATCCAGTGGGTGAACAGCAGGTTGGCGACCCCGACCAGCACCAGCGGCGAGAGTGCCAGCCAGGGATTCGGCAGGCGCAGGTCATCGGCGGTCTCCGGCTCGTTGCGCAGGTCGCTGCCGTAGCCTTCGCCGTTGCGCCGCGCCTTGTTCGCCTGGCGTCGCAGGTAAAGCATGCCCACGGCGAAGACGAACAGCGCGCCGAGGGTGCCGAGCCAGGGCGCGGCCCAGGCGTGGGTGCCGAAGAAGGTCGAGGGGATGATGTTCTGGATCTGCGGGGTGCCGGGCAGCGCGTCCATGGTGAAGGAAAACGCGCCGAGGGCGATGGTCGCCGGAATCAACCGCTTGGGGATGTCGCTCTGGCGGAACATCTCCGCGGCGAACGGGTAGACCGCGAACACCACCACGAACAGCGAGACGCCGCCGTAGGTGAGCAGCGCGCAGACCAGTACGATCACCAGCATCGCCTGGCGTGTGCCGAGCAGGCGGATCGCCGCCGCGACGATGGAGCGGGAGAAGCCGGCCAGCTCGATCAGCTTGCCGAACACCGCGCCAAGCAGGAAAACCGGGAAGTAGAGCTTGATGAAACCGACCATCTTCTCCATGAACACCCCGGTGAAGGTCGGCGCGACCGCGCTGGGATCGGTGAGCAGGACGGCGCCGAGGGCGGCGAGGGGGGCGAACAGGATGACGCTGTAGCCGCGGTAGGCGGCCAGCATCAGCAGGCCCAGGGCGGCAAGGGCGATGATCACGCTCATCGGGCATATCTCCACGGCGCTGCGGGGCGCGCTCCGCATGGGGAAGGGCGCTCCGGGCCTGTTTCTTGTTGTCGAACGGTGCGGGCACCGGCGTGACGGCCTGGAACGGGGCAGGGCCGTCGGAAAGGCGCGTTGCGATAACCGTGCCAGGCCCCAGAATCGCGGTTTTCGCGGGCTGCGGCGAGACGAAGGGGAGCGTGGGGAATAGCGTTGTCTCAAAATGGAGACGCAGTCGAGCGAAAGTACCGTGGCTATGCAGGTCTCAGTTCGTCTCTATTTCGAGATGGGTCCCGTTATCGAGACGCATGCCCAGCGCCACGATCTTCTTGTACAGGGTCGAGCGACCCAGGCCCAGGCGTTTCGCCGCTTCCACCACATTGCCGGCACTCTGCGCCAGGGCCCGTCCGATCAGGTCGCGCTCGAAGGCTTCGCGGGCCTGTTGGAAATCCCCGACCGGCCTGTCGTCCGCCGCTCGAGGCAGCTCCGGCAGTGGTTGCAGGGGGCCCAGCGCCGCGCCGAGGGCGGCGGCGTCCAGCAACGGTTGGTCGGCCAGCAGCAGCGCGCGTTCCAGCACGTTGCGCAGTTCGCGGACGTTGCCCGGCCAGGCATGCCGGGCGAGCAGCGCCAGGGCGTCGTCGCCGAGTTCGTGGAGACGGCCGTGGTCGAGGCTGTCGAGGATCGACTCGCAGAGCGCCGGGAGGTCGTCCAGGCGCTGGCGCAACGGTGGGATCTCGATCGGCAGGACGTTCAGCCGGTAGTAGAGGTCAGCGCGGAAACGGCCTTCGCGCATCGCCTGCTGCAGGTCGATGGAAGTGGCGGCGACCAGGCGGATGTCGCTGCGGATCACTTCGTTGGAACCCACCGCTTCGAACTCTTTCTCCTGTAGCACGCGCAACAGCTTGCCTTGCAAGGCCAGCGGCATGTCGCCGATCTCGTCGAGGAACAACGTGCCGCCCTGGGCCACCTGCAACTTGCCTGGCCGGCCCTTGCGCTCGGCACCGGTGAAGGCCCCCGGGGCGGTACCGAAGAATTCGGCCTCCAGCAGGCTTTCCGGGATCGCCGCGGCGTTCACGCTGACGAAGGCCTTGTGCGCCCGCGGCGAAGCGCTGTGGATGGCGTGGGCGAGCAGTTCCTTGCCGGTGCCGGTCTCGCCGAGCAACAGCACCGGCGCTTCGCTGGCCGCGCCACGACGGGCGCGGCGCTTGACTTCCAGGCTGGCCGGACTGGTACCGACGAAGTGGCTGAAGCTGTACTTGGCCTGGCGCGCCTGCAATTGCGAGCGGGTCGAGGCCAGTTCGCGCTGCATGCTCAGGTAGCGGGTCACCAGCGGCGACAGCGAACGCAGTTCGTCGAGCAGGGCGAAGCCGATGGCGCCGATCACTTCGCCGGCGTCGTCGTGGATCGGCAGGCGCATCACCACCAGCGGGTCCTTCGCGCTATCCATCATGTCCAGCAGGATCGGCTTGCCGCTGCCTACCACCTCGCGCAGCAGGCTACCGGGGATCACGCTTTCGCAGGGCCGGCCGATGGCCTGCGCCGGGTCGGCGAGGCCGAAACGCTGGGCGTAGCGCTGGTTGATCCAGACGATGCGGGCCTCGCGGTCGACGATCACCGTGCCTTCGCTGGAGCCTTCGACGATCTCGAACAGCGAACGGATCGCCTGCTGGCGTACGCGTTGGTAATCCTGGAGGCTGTCGGCGTCGTTCATCGGCGGCTCCTGCGGCGGACGGCGAAACGGCCCGCCACTGTAGCCGGGAAGCCGCTCGCGGTGAAGGCTCAGGATTCCTCGACGGCCAGCGCGGCGGCGCTTTCCCGCTGCGCCTGGGCGGCGGGCGAGCGGACCTGGAGGATCAGTAGCGCGGCGAGCCCGGCGGGAATCGCCGCAAGCATGAAGATGTTCTCCACGGATATGTGCATGCCCAGCAGCAGGCTGCCGAACAGTGGGCCGAGGATCGAACCGAAGCGGCCCACGCCCAGCGCCCAGCCGGTGCCGGTGGCGCGTACCTGGGCCGGGTAGAAGTTGCTGGCGAAGGCGTTCAGGGTCAACTGCCCGCCGATGATGCAGAAGCCGGCGGCGAAGACGAACGCCAGCAGCCAGCGCGGCTGGTCGTGGTTGAGGCCGAGGAGCAGGGTGAACAGCGCGGCGCCGGCGAGAATCGCCGCCAGCAGGCGGACCTTGCTGCGCAGGCGGTCGGCGAGCCAGGCCAGGAGCATCGCGCCGAGGGTGCCGGCGAAGAGGAACATCGAGGTCGCCAGGTTCGCCGCATTGCGTGTCAGGCCGCTTTCCTGGAGCAGCGAGGGCAGCCAGCTGACCATGAAGTAGAGCAGGATCAGGCTGACGAAGAAGGTCGCCCAGAGCAGCAGGGTCGGCCGCGCGTAACCGTGGCGGAACAGCTCCAGCACGGTCAGGCTCGCCGCCGGCTCGGCGTCGGCCTGTGCCGGCGGCGGCTGCCAGCCCGGCGCCATACGCTCGCTGAGCTGGCGCAGGCGGGCATAGGGTGGTGCGTCGCGGAGCAGGCGCGGCAGCGACTCCGGGAGGAACAGGAGGAGGAAGGGGAACAGCAGCAACGGGGTGACGCCGCCGGCGAGGAACACCGCCTGCCAGCCGAAGCCGTCCATGAAGGCGGCGGCGACGAAACCGCCGGCGGCGCCGCCGAAGGAGAAACCGCAGGCCGCCAGGGTGACCATCAGGGTACGCAGGCGCGGTGGCGAATACTCGGCCATCAGCGCCATGGCGCTGGGCATCGCCCCGCCCATTCCGATGCCGCAGACGAAGCGCGCCAGCATCAGGCTTTCCAGGGAACCGGCGAAGACCATCAGGACGGTCAGGCTGGCGTAGATCAGCACGCAGCAGAGCAGCACCCGGCGGATGCCGAAGCGGTCCGCCAGCGGCGTCACCAGCAGCGAACCGACGGTCAGGCCGAACAGGTTGGCGCTGAACACCGGGCCGAACGCGGCCTTGTCCAGGCCCCATTCCTGGGCCAGGGTCGGCACCACGTAGCCGAGCACCTGGGCATCGTAGCCATCGGTGACCAGCAACAGGGCGAGGAGCAGCAGCAACAGCCACTGGTAGCGGGACACGGGGCGCGCGTCGAGCGCCGCGCGAAAGCTGGCGATCTGGTTGTGCATCGCAAGGTACCTGAGGTTCTTATTGGTGATGGGGCGTCCGGCGGACGCCCCCCTTTATCTTCAGGAGCGGGACTCTGCGGTTCCTCAGGCGGCCGGGGTGTCCGGCTGGTTGGCCGGATGGGCCTGGCGGAACGCCGGATGGGCGGCGGCCAGGTCGGCGACCCGGCGGATCCGTGGCCAGGCGTCCAGCGCCACGCCGAAGCGCTCGGCGGCGTAGAGCTGCGGGACCAGGTAGACGTCGGCCAGGCCTGGCCGGTCGCCGAAGCACCAACCCTGGTCGCCGATCAGTTGCTCGACGGCGGCGAGACCCTGGCCGACCCAGTGGCCGATCCACTGCCGGACCTGCTCTTCGTCGTGTCCCCACTGGCGCAGCAGGTTGAGCACGCTGGCGTTGTGCAACGGGTGGATGTCGCAGCCGACCAGCGCCGCGACTCCGCGCTCGTGGGCGCGGCGCAGCGGATCGCTGGAGAGCAGGGCGGGGTGCGGGTAGCGCTCCTCGAGGTACTCGATGATCGCCGGCGACTGGATCAGCAGCTCGCCCTCGTCGACCTGCAGGGCCGGTACGCGGCCCTGCGGGTTGAGCGCCAGGTAGGCGGGTTGGCGGTGTTCGCCGCCGTCGCGGACCAGGTTGACCGGCAGCGACTGGTAGTCCAGCCCCTTCAGCGCCAGGGCGATGCGCACCCGGTAGGAGGAGGTGGAACGGTAGTAGGTATAGAGCTTCATCCGCGCGCCCCCGGATGGGCCGCGAGCACTTTGCCGCGACATTCGCCGAAACCGATCGAGACGTGTCCCTCGCGCTTGCAGCGGGCGCGGAGGATGACCTCGTCGCCGTCCTCGAGGAAGCGCCGGGTCTCGCCGGAGGCCAGTTGCACCGGCTGCTTGCCGCCAGCGGTGATCTCCAGCAGCGAGCCGAACTGGCCGGGCTCGGCGCCGGACAGGGTGCCGGAGCCGAACAGGTCGCCGGGCTGCAACTGGCAGCCATTGACGCTGTGGTGGGCGACCATCTGCGCCACCGTCCAGTACATGCTCAGGCTGTTGCTCAGGGTCAGGCGCTGCGGCGGCAGGCCTTTCTCGCGCAGGCCCTCGGTGAGCAGCAGGACCTCCAGCTCGATGTCGAAGGCGCCGTGGGCCTGGTCGTTGTCGTCGTAAAGATACGGCAGCGGCCGCGGGTCGCCTTCGGGGCGCGCTGGCTGGGCGCGGCGGAACGGCTCCAGGGCTTCGGCGGTGACCACCCAGGGCGAAACGCTGGTGATGAAGCTCTTCGACAGGAACGGGCCGAGCGGCTGGTATTCCCAGGCCTGGATGTCGCGCGCCGACCAGTCGTTGAGCAGACAGAAGCCGGCGATGTGCTCGGCGGCGCGGGAAACCGGGATGGCTTCGCCGAGGGCGTTGCCCTGGCCGATCCAGATGCCTAGCTCCAGTTCGTAGTCCAGACGCGCACAGGGACCGAACACCGGCTCGCTGGCGCCGGCCGGCAGGGTCTGGCCGTTGGGCCGGCGCACTTCGGTGCCGGAGACGCGCACGGTCGAGGCGCGGCCGTGGTAGCCGATGGGCACGTGCTTGTAGTTGGGCAGCAGCGGGTTGTCCGGGCGGAACAGCTTGCCGACGTTCTCGGCATGGCGGATGCCGACGTAGAAGTCGGTGTAGTCGCCGATCCTGGCCGGTAGGTGCATTTGGCACTCGGCGGCCGCATGGAGCAGCTCCGGGCGCTCCGCTGCGCCTTCGCCGAGCAGCTCCAGCAGGCGCTGGCGCAGCGCCACGCGGGCCGGTTTGCCGAGGGCGAAGAAGGCGTTCAGCGCGCCGCCGCGGGTGGCTTCGGCGGCTTCGCCGGCGGCCCCCTCGAACAGGCCGGCGGCCAGCGCCGCGTCCAGGTCGAGGATCGAGTCGCCGATGGCCACGCCGCAACGCGGGCTCAGGCCGGCACGGCTGAAGATGCCCAGCGGCAGGTTTTGCAGGGGAAAGTCGGCATGCCCATTGGCGGAGGCGACCCAGCTACGAGTGGGGGTTGGCTGGTTCATGGGGTTATCTCCGTTGCGGGTTGAAGGTGGATACGAGCGACGCCCAGCAGGCATCGTAGTCATTCTGCAGGGCCGGCGTCTCGAGGGCGGCACGGCTCGGCCGGAGGACCTGGCTGGTCTCGAACATGAAGGCCATGGTCTGGTCGATCCTGTGCGGCTTGAGGTCGGCGGCGATGGCCTTGTCGCAGCTTTCCGCGTCCGGGCCGTGGGCGCTCATGCAACTGTGCAGCGAGGCGCCGCCGGGCACGAAGCCGCCGGCCTTGGCGTCATAGGCGCCCTGGATCAGGCCCATGAACTCGTTCATCAGGTTGCGGTGGAACCATGGCGGACGGAAGGTGTTCTCGGCCACCATCCAGCGCGGCGGGAAGATCACGAAGTCGATGTTGGCCAGGCCATGGACGCTGGTGGGGGAGGTCAGCACGGTGAAGATCGACGGGTCCGGGTGGTCGAAGCTGACCGTGCCGATGGTGTTGAAGCGGCGCAGGTCGTACTTGTAGGGCACGTTGTTGCCGTGCCAGGCGACCACGTCCAGCGGCGAGTGGTCAAGCTCGCAGGCCCACAGCTCGCCGAGGTATTTCTGCACCAGTTGCAGCGGCTGGCGGCTGTCTTCGTAGCGCGCCACCGGGGCCAGGAAGTCGCGCGGATTGGCCAGGCCATTGCTGCCGATCGGGCCGAGGTCGGGCAGGCGCAACGGCGCGCCGTGGTTCTCGGCGATATAGCCGCGTGCCTCGCCGTCGAGCAGCTCGACGCGGAACTTCATCCCGCGCGGGATCACCGCGATCTCCAGCGGTTCGACCTGCAGCGCGCCGAGTTCGGTGCACAGGCGCAGACGGCCCAATTGCGGGACCAGCAGCAGTTCGCCGTCGGCGTCGTAGAAGCAACGCTCCATCGAGCGGTTGGCCAGGTACTGGTAGATGCTCACGCCGGTGGGCTTGTCGCCGGGCGCGTTGGCGGCCATGCGCAGCAGGCCGTCGAGGAAGTCGGTGGGCTGCTCGGGCAGTGCCAGCGGGTCCCAGCGCAGGCGGTTGGGAGTCGGCGCATCCAGTTCGGCACCGGCGATCTGTCGTTCCAGGCGGCGGAACGGCGGATGCTTGGCCGACGGCGTGATGCGGTACAGCCAGGTGCGCCGGGCCTCGCTGCGAGCCATGGTGAAGGCGGTGCCGGAGAGCAGTTCGGCGTACAGGCCGTAGGGCGCTTTCTGCGGGGAGTTCTGGCCGACCGGCAGGGCGCCGGGGAGCGCTTCGCTGCTGAATTCGTTGCCGAAGCCCGATTGATAGGCGAGGGCAGTGGAGTCGAGGTTCATCTGAGGCCTCCGGGGAGTGGGGGCAGCTTGCCGCCGATCCGCCGGGGACCTGGCACGCTGGCTGCGTTATTTTTATCGTAATTCAATTACGCATAACGTAATTTGAGTGGATGGCAGCGTCAAGCTATAACGTCGACCCCGCCCGCAGGAACCCGCGTCCATGGAAAAGAACAGCAGTCCCGCCGAAACCTCCGGCAAGCAGAAGGTCCGCTCCGCCGAAGTCGGTACCGATATCCTCAAGGCCCTCGCCGAACTCTCCCCGGCGACCTCGCTGTCGCGCCTGGCGGAGCATGTGGGGATGCCGGCGAGCAAGGTCCATCGCTACCTGCAGGCATTGATCGCCAGCGGCTTCGCGGTCCAGGACGCCTCCACCAACCATTACTCGCTGGGGCGCGAGGCGCTGCGCGTCGGCCTGGCGGCGCTGGACAGCATGGACGTGCTGAAGAGCGCCGCCGCGCCGCTGGCCGAGCTGCGCGACGTGCTCAACGAGACCTGCTTCCTCGCCGTCTGGGGCAACCGTGGCGCCACCGTGGTACAGGTGGAACAGGCGGTGCGCGCGGTGACGGTGGTCACCCAGGTCGGCTCGGTGCTGCCGCTGCTCGGTTCGTCCACCGGCCTGGTGTTCGCCGCGTTCCTGCCGGAACGCGAGGTGGCCGAGCTGCGCGAGGAAGAGTTGGCCGGGCGCGCCGACCATCCGCTGGCCGACCCGGCGGCCTATGCGGTGCTCCTGGAGGGCATCCGCGCGCGCGGCCTGCATGCGATCCATGGGCTGCTGATGCCTGGGGTGGAAGCGCTCTCGGCGCCGGTGTTCGATGCCCGCGGGCGGGTGGCGGCGGTGCTCACGGTGGTCGGCCCGGCGAGCATCTTCCAGGCCGAGGAGCAGGGGCCGGCGGCGGAACGGCTGCTTGCGACGACTCGGGCTATCAGTTGGCGGATGGGGTATGACGGCACCCAGGGTAGATGACGCAGTGTTCGAGCCTGGGGGTGATGTCGGGTAGGGCGGATAACCGCTCGCGGTTATCCGCCGCTTCTCAGGCCTTGGCCAGCAACGCCTTCGCCGCTCGCGACCCGTTGCTCTTGCCGAGCACCGCGCAGATGCGCTGGCCGGCGTCGACCAGGGCGTGCATGTCGACCCCGGTATGGATCTCCAGGCCGTTCAGCAGGTAGAGCACGTCTTCGCTGGCGACGTTGCCGGTGGCGCCCTTGGCGTAGGGACAACCGCCGAGGCCGGCCACCGAGCTGTCGAATACCGCGATGCCTTCCAGCAGGCTGGCGTAGATGTTCGCCAGGGCCTGCCCGTAGGTGTCGTGGAAGTGCCCGGCGAGGCGTTCGCGGGGAACCTCGCTGGCCACCGCCTCGATCAGCCGGCGGGTGGCGCCGGCGGTGCCGACGCCGATGGTGTCGCCCAGGGACACCTCGTAGCAGCCCATCTGCTGCAGTTCGCGGGCGACCCAGGCGACCTGGCGCGGATCGACATCGCCGTCGTAGGGACAGCCGAGCACGCAGGAAATGTAGCCGCGCACCCGCACCTGGTGCTGGCGCGCCGCCTCCAGCACCGGCACGAAGCGCTCCAGGCTGTCCTTGATCGAGCAGTTGATGTTGCGCTGGGAGAAGGCTTCCGACGCGGCGGCGAACACCGCCACTTCCTTCACCCCCGACTCCAGCGCCGCCTCGAAGCCTTTCAGGTTCGGCGCCAGCGCCGCGTAGGTCACGCCGGGACGCTGGCGGATGCCGGCGAACACCTCGGCCGAGCCGGCCATCTGCGGCACCCACTTGGGCGAGACGAAGCTGCCCACTTCGATGTAGTCCAGGCCGGCGGCGCTCAGGTCATCGACCAGGCGGATCTTGTCGGCCACCTCGATCGGCTGTTTCTCGTTCTGCAGTCCGTCGCGCGGACCGACCTCCACCAGGCGGACCTTCTTCGGCAGGTTCATGCTGTTCCTCGTCTTGGCTGTCAGGCCTGGTTCTCGTCCAGCTCCACCAGCGGCGTGCCTTCCTCGACCAGTTCGCCCTCGCTGCAATACAGCGCCTTCACTACCCCGGCGTGGGGCGCGCGGATGCTGTGTTCCATCTTCATCGCCTCCAGCACCACCAGGGTGGCGCCGGCTTCGACCGTCTGGCCGGGCTCGACCAGGACCCGCACGATACTGCCGTTCATCGGCGCGCTCAAACCGCCCTGGTGGGCATGGGCGGCCTCGGCCTCGGCGATCGGGTCGACGGCTTCGACGGCCAGCAGTTCGCCCTCCCATTCGAGGAACAACTGGCGTCCGCGGCGCAACGCCGCCGAGCGACGGGTGACACCGTCCACCCGACTGACCAGGTCGTCGCCGTCGAGGCGATACTGGCTGGGGCTGGCGTGGCGCAGGCGGACGCAGCGGCGTTCGTCGCGGCAGCGCAGCATCAGGTCGGACTCCCGCGCCAGGGCGCTGCGCCAGCCGTCGTTGCGACTCCACGGCGAATACGGGTCGTCGTCGCGACGGTAGCCCGCTTCGCTCTGCAGCCAGGCATCGGCGGCGGCCTGCCAGAAATGCTCCGGCAGCGCTTGCGGCGCCGGCAGCAGGTCGTCTTGGTGGCGCGCGATGAAACCGGTGTCCAGTTCGGCGGCGGCGAACGCCGGATGGCCGAGGATGCGGCGGAGGAATGCCAGGTTGGTGCGCAGGCCGCCGACCGAGGTTTCCGCCAGCATCGCCAGCAGGCGCTGGCGGGCTTCCTCGCGGGTTTCGCCCCAGGCGATCAGCTTGGCCAGCATCGGGTCGTAGAACGGCGAGACCTCGTCGCCTTCGCGTACCCCGCTGTCGACCCGCCGGCCGGGGCCGGCGGCCGCTTCGCGGTACAGCGCCAGGCGGCCGCTGGCGGGGAGGAAACCGCCCTCGGGGTCTTCCGCGTAGAGCCGCACTTCGATGGCGTGGCCGTTCAGCGGCACCTGTTCCTGTGTCAGCGGCAGCGCCTCGCCGCGAGCGACGCGGATCTGCCAGGCGACCAGGTCGAGGCCGGTGATGGCCTCGGTGACCGGGTGTTCCACCTGCAGGCGGGTGTTCATTTCCATGAAGAAGAACTGGCCGCGTTCGTCGAGGAGGAATTCGACGGTACCGGCGCCGACGTAGCCGATCGCCTGCGCCGCACGTACCGCGGCCTCGCCCATGGCCCGGCGCAGTTCCGCGCCGAGACCGGGGGCGGGGGCTTCCTCGACGACCTTCTGGTGGCGGCGCTGGATCGAACAGTCGCGTTCGTTGAGGTACAGGCAGTGGCCATGGCGATCGGCGAATACCTGGATCTCCACGTGGCGCGGCTTCAGCAGGTATTTCTCCACCAGCATCCGCGCGTCGCCGAAGGCGGCCTTGGCCTCGCGCTGGGCGGAGGAAAGGGCCTCGGCCAGCTCGGCCTCGTGCTCCACCACCTTCATGCCCTTGCCGCCGCCGCCAGCGGCGGCCTTGAGCAGCACCGGGTAGCCGATCCTTCCAGCTTCCCGGCGGAAGGTCTCGGCGTCCTGGGCTTCGCCGTGGTAGCCGGGCACCAGCGGCACGCCGGCTTCTTCCATCAGCGCCTTGGCCGCCGACTTGCTGCCCATGGCGTCGATGGCCGCCGCCGGCGGTCCGAGGAAGAGCAGGCCGGCTTCCTCGCAGGCGCGGGCGAAGTCGGCGTTCTCCGAGAGGAAGCCGTAGCCGGGATGGATCGCCTGGGCGCCGCTGGCGAGGGCGGCGGCGATGATCCTGTCGCCGCGCAGGTAGCTGTCGGCGGGCTTGGCGCCGCCCAGGTCGACGGCGATGTCGGCTTCGGCGACGTGGCGGGCGTGGCGGTCGATGTCGCTGTGCACGGCGACGCTGCCGATGCCGAGGGCGCGCGCGCTGCGCATCACCCGGCAGGCGATCTCGCCGCGGTTGGCGACCAGGATGCGCTGGATGCTGCGGTAGTCCGGGTTCATGCGTCGTTTCTCCAGGCGGGCGTGCGTTTCTCCAGGAAGGCGCGCAGGCCTTCCTGGCCTTCCGGGCTGATGCGGATGCGGGCGATGGCCGCCTCGGTGTAGCGGCGCAGCGCCGGGCTCAGCTCGGCGGCCTCGACCTCATGGTAGAGCGCCTTGCAGGCGACCAGGGCGCGCGGGCTGTTTTGCAGCAGGTTGGCGATCCAGGCCTCGGCCTGGCTTTCCAGTTCGGCGGCGGGACAGCTTTCGCTGAGCAGGCCCAGTTCGCTGGCGCGGCGTCCGTCGAAGCGCTCGGCGGTCAGCGAATAGCGTCGCGCGGCGCGCTGGCCGATGGCCTTGACCACGAACGGGGCGATGGTCGCCGGGATCAGGCCGATGCGCACCTCGGACAGGCAGAAGGTCGCCTCGTCGCTGCCGATGGCCATGTCGCAGCAACTGACCAGGCCGACCCCGCCGCCGAACACCGCGCCCTGGACCACCGCCAGGGTCGGCTTGGGCAGGTTGTAGAGATGGGTCATGAGTTCGGCGATGCGCTGGGCGTCGGCCAGGTTGCCCTGGTAGTCGAGGTCCACCGACTGCTGCATCCAGGCCAGGTCGGCACCGCCGCAGAAGTGCCGGCCACGGCCGCGCAGCACCAGCAGGCGGACCTGCGGGTCGCTGCCGACGCGGTCGATGGCCTGCAGCAGTTCATCGATCACGACGGCATTGAAGGCGTTGTTCTTTTCCGCCCGGTCCAGCCACAGGGTGGCTACGCCGCGCGGGTCGATCTCAAGCTGGATGGTCTGGAATTCGCTCATGCTGGTCTGCTCGTCACATGCGGAACACGCCGAAGGCGGTCGGCTCGATGGGGGCGTTGAGGGCGGCGGAAAGCGCCAGCGCGAGCACCTCGCGGGTCTGCGCCGGATCGATCACGCCGTCGTCCCACAGTCGCGCGCTGGAGTAGTAGGGATGGCCCTGGTGCTCGTACTGCTCGAGGATCGGCGCCTTGATCTTCGCCTCCTCTTCGACGCCGAGCTGCTGGCCGGCGCGCTCGGCCTGCTCGCGCTTGACCTGGGCGAGCACCCCGGCGGCCTGTTCGCCGCCCATCACGCCGATCCTCGCGTTCGGCCACATCCACAGGAAGCGCGGGTCGTAGGCGCGTCCGCACATGCCGTAGTTGCCGGCGCCGAAGCTGCCGCCGATCAGCACGGTGAACTTCGGCACCCGCGCGCAGGCCACCGCGGTCACCAGCTTGGCGCCGTGCTTGGCGATGCCGCCAGCCTCGTACTTCTGGCCGACCATGAAACCGGTGATGTTCTGCAGGAACAGCAGCGGGATGCCGCGCTGGCAGGCCAGTTCGATGAAGTGCGCGCCTTTCTGCGCGGCCTCGGCGAAGAGGATCCCGTTGTTGGCCAGGATGGCGATCGGATAGCCGTGCAGGTGGGCGAAGCCGCAGACCAGGGTGGTGCCGAACAGCGCCTTGAACTCGTCGAACTCGGAGCCGTCCACCAGCCGTGCGATCACTTCGCGCACGTCGTAGGGCTGCTTGCTATCGGCGGGAATCACCCCGTACAGCTCCTCGGCGGGGTACAGCGGTGCGCGCGGCGCACGGCATTGCAGCTGGCCCTGCTTGCGCCAGTTGAGGTTGGCGACGCAGCGGCGGGCGATGGCCAGGGCGTGGTCGTCGTCCTCGGCATAGTGGTCGGCGACCCCGGAGACCTTGCAGTGCACGTCGGCGCCGCCAAGCTCCTCGGCGCTGACCACCTCGCCGGTGGCGGCCTTCACCAGCGGCGGCCCGGCGAGGAAGATGGTGGCCTGTTCGCGCACCATCACGGTTTCGTCGGACATCGCCGGCACGTAGGCCCCGCCGGCGGTGCAGGAGCCCATGACCACGGCGATCTGCGGGATGCCGCGGGCACTCATGTTGGCCTGGTTGAAGAAGATCCGGCCGAAGTGCTCGCGGTCGGGGAACACCTCGTCCTGGCGCGGCAGGTTGGCGCCGCCGGAGTCCACCAGGTAGATGCATGGCAGGCGGTTCTCCAGGGCGATGGCCTGGGCCCGCAGGTGCTTCTTCACGGTCAGCGGATAGTAGGTGCCGCCCTTCACCGTGGCATCGTTGCCGACGATCATGCATTCCACCCCTTCGACCCGGCCGATCCCGGCGACGATGCCGGCGGCGGCGACCTCTTCGCCGTAGACTTCGTGGGCGGCGAGGGCGGAAAGCTCGAGGAACGGCGAGCCGGGGTCGAGCAGGCGGTTGATGCGTTCGCGCACCAGCAGCTTGCCGCGCGCGCTGTGCCGGGCCTGGGCGGCGCTACCGCCGCCTTCGTGGATGCGGCCGAGGAGGGTGCGCAGGGCATTGACCTGTTCCAGCATGGTCGCGGCGTTGGCCGCGAACTCGGCGGAGCGTGGATTGATCTGGGTGTGCAGGATGGCCATGGCGGTGGCTCCGTGTCGAGGCGGGCGGAAGCGGTTGGCGCCCGCTCCCGACCTGGCGATGCGCCTGTCGATGCAATGGAATGCCCTCTCCCTGGCGGAAAAGGGCCGGAAAGAGCGAGGCTTCAGCGGGTTTCGTTGAACAGCTCGCGGCCGATCAGCATGCGGCGGATCTCGCTGGTGCCGGCGCCGATCTCGTAGAGCTTGGCGTCGCGCAACAGGCGGCCGGTGGGAAACTCGTTGATGTAGCCGTTGCCGCCGAGGATCTGGATCGCGTCCAGGGCCATCTGGGTGGCGCGCTCGGCGCTGTAGAGGATCACCCCGGCGGCGTCCTTGCGGGTCGTCTCGCCGCGGTCGCAGGCGGCGGCCACGGCGTACAGGTAGGCGCGGCTGGCGTTGAGGGCGGTGTACATGTCGGCCACCTTGCCCTGGACCAGCTGGAATTCGCCGATGCTCTGGCCGAACTGGCGGCGGTCATGGATGTACGGCACCACCACGTCCATGCACGCCTGCATGATTCCCACCGGGCCGCCGGAAAGCACCACGCGCTCGTAGTCGAGGCCGCTCATCAGTACCTTGACCCCACCGTTGACCGCGCCGAGGACGTTCTCCTCGGGCACCTCGACGTCCTGGAAGATCAGTTCGCATGTGTTCGAGCCGCGCATGCCCAGCTTGTCCAGCTTCGGCCCGCGGCTGAAGCCTTTCCAGTCGCGCTCGACGATGAACGCGGTGATCCCGTGCGCGCCCTTGTCCGCGTCGGTCTTGGCGTAGATCACATAGGTATGGGCATCGGGACCGTTGGTGATCCACATCTTGCTGCCGTTGAGAACGAAGCGGTCGCCGACCCGGTCCGCGCGCAGCTTCATCGAGACCACGTCGGAGCCGGCGTTGGGTTCGCTCATCGCCAGCGCACCGATGTGTTCGCCGGACACCAGGGCCGGCAGGTAGCGGGCCTTCTGTTCGGCGTTGCCGTTGCGCTTGATCTGGTTGACGCAGAGGTTGGAATGCGCGCCATAGGAGAGCGCCACCGAGGCCGAGGCCCGGCTGATCTCTTCCATGACCACGGCGTGTGCCAGGTAGCCCAGCGCCGAACCGCCGTACTCCTCGTCGACGGTGATGCCGAGCAGGCCCATCTCGCCGAACTTGCGCCACATGTCCATGGGGAACTGGTTGTCCTGGTCGATCTGCGCGGCGCGCGGCTGCAGTTCGGCGGCGACGAAGCCGCGGACCTGGTCGCGGAGCATGTCGATGGTTTCGCCGAGGGCGAAGTTGAGGCTGGGATAGGTCATGCTTTCACCTGTAATTGTGCTTGTCCGGTTTAAAGCTTCGAATGAGGTTTATGTTGCAACTGGTTGTTTGTTATAGCTTTTAATCAGCGCAGTTCGACAGCGCTCCTCGGCAGTATCCAGTTCCAGCTGCATCTGTTCGATGTCCAGCAACTGTTGTTCCAGCTGGGCGCGGCGCTCGGCGATCTTCTCCAGCATGGTGTTCAACTGCTTCTGGTTGCCGCTGCTCGGGTCCGGGTCGTAGAGCTCGATCAGTTCGCGGCATTCGGCGAGGGAAAAACCGATGCGCTTGCCGCGCAGGATCAGCTTCAGGCTGACCTTGTCGCGCGGCGAATAGATGCGTTCCTGGCCGCGTCGCTCGGGGGAGAGCATGCCTTGCTCCTCGTAGAAGCGGATGGCGCGGGTGGTGATGTCCAGTTCGCGGGCGAGATCGGAGATGGTGTAGGTGGTGGACATGCGCAGGCACCTGCTTGTTTACCTTTACGTTAACGTAAAGCTGCACCGAAATCCTGTCAACGCCTGGAACGGGGGAAAAATGACAGCCGTGAAAGATACTTGTCAGAAATATTTAATCGGCGCCTCATGAAAGGGCACGGATGGCTCTGTTCTGCTTCGCCGAACACTGTGTTTCTCGGAGGAGTCGTAACGATGAGTCGGCTGATGACCTACAGGACGCTGCTGGCTTGCCTGCTCGCCGCGTTGCTTGCGCTGCTGGTGGCGGGTCAGCAGCAGCGCGCGTTCGAGCGCATCTGGTTCAAGCTGGAGCAGCGCTACGGCGGCGATGTTGCGCGCGAGAACGCCCTGCGCCTGGCCGACTATCGGGTCGATATCGAAGCCCGCGTGCTGGGTGCGGAGTCCAACGTCTCGGCGCTGTCCTTCGACCCCAGCCGGCGCAGCCTGGTCAGCGTGACCAACCAGGACCCGCATTTCCTCGAGCTGTCGCTGGACGGCGAATTGCTGCGACGCATCCCCCTGCGCGGTTTCCAGGATCCGGAGGCTATCGAGTACATCCGGCCCGGCGTCTACGTGGTCGCCGAGGAGCGTCGCCAACGCCTGGTGGAGATCCATGTCGACGCCGACACCCGGGTGATCGACATCGACGATCCGCGCAACGCCCGGAAGTTCTCCCTGGGCAGTGCAAACAAACGCAACAAGGGCTTCGAGGGGTTGGCCTACGACCCGCTGCGCGAGCGCCTGTTCGTGGCCCGGGAAAAGGCGCCGGTGGGCATCATCGAGGTAAACGGCTTCTTCAACGACCGCGGCGAGGCGCTCGACCTGAGCGTCGGCGGCGACCCGCAGCGCGATCGCGGGTTGTTCCTCACCGATCTGTCGAGCCTCTACTACGACAAGGCCAGCGATCACCTGCTGGTGCTTTCCGACGAGTCGCGGGTGGTCATCGAACTGGATCGCGCCGGGGATCCGCTCGGCAGCCTGACCCTGCGTGGCGGCAACCATGGCCTGACGGACGACGTGCCGCAGGCCGAAGGGTTGGCGATGGACGACCGGGGCAGCCTGTACGTGGTCAGCGAGCCGAACCTGTTCTACCGCTTCAGCCGAGCGCTGCCGGCGGCCGACTAGGGCGGGAAAAGGACGGCGGAATTCAGGCTTGCGCGCCGGATAGCGCCGGCGCGTAGCCGATCATCTGTCGCAGCAGCGGGTCGGTGAACTGCTGTTGCCAGTCGTCCAGCTTGCCCCGAAGGTCGGGGCCGTTGGCCGGAACGATCGGGGCCGCGCGCGGCTGCCGAGGCGTCGGCGGGCAGGCGCCGAGCAGCCCGACGCACAGTGCCAGGGTGGGGAGCGAGAGTTTCGCTAGGGGCATCAGGCTTGCTCCGTCGGGATCCGGGGCGAGGTGCCGGTGCGCGGCGCCTTGCGCAACCGGAACAGGCGCCCGACCACCAGGAAGAACAGCGGTACCAGGAACACCGCGAGTACCGTGGCGGTGACGATCCCGCCGAGCACCCCGGTGCCGATGGCGACCTGGGCGCCGGAACCGGCGCCGCTGGAGAGCGCCAGCGGGACCACGCCGAAACCGAACGCCAGCGAGGTCATGACGATCGGTCGCAGGCGCAGGCGCGCGGCCTCCAGGGTCGCCTGCAGCAGGCTCATGCCTTCCTGGTAATGGTCCTTGGCTACCTCGATGATGAGGATGGCGTTCTTCGCCGAGAGGCCGATGATGGTGATCAGGCCGACCTTGAAGTAGATGTCGTTGGGCAGGCCGCGCAGGCTCACCCCGAGCAGTGCGCCGAGCACGCCCAGCGGCACCACCAGGATCACCGCCAGCGGGATCGACCAGCTTTCGTAGAGGGCGGCCAGGGCGAGGAACACGATCAGCACCGAGAGGGCGAACAGCGCCGGCGCCTGGGCGCCGGACAGGCGTTCTTCGAAGGACTGGCCGGACCACTCGTGGGCGATGCCCTCGGGCAGGCCCTGCATCAATTCCTCCATCGCCTGCATGGCTTCGCCGCTGCTGTAGCCCGGCGCGGCCTGGCCCTCGAGGTTGAACGAGGGATAGCCGTTGTAGCGGGTCAGTTGCGGCGGGCCGAGGGTCCAGGCGGCCTTGGCGAACGTCGCCAGCGGGACCATCTCGCCCTGCTCGTTGCGCACGTGAAGCCGGCCGATGTCGTCGATGCCCAGGCGCTTGGCGCCGTCGGCCTGGACCACCACCTTGCGCACCTGGCTGCCGTGCATGAAGTCGCCGATGTAGTCCGAGCCGAACATCACCGCCAGGGTGGTGTTGATCTCGTCCATGCTCACGCCGAGGGTCTCCGCCTTGCGCCGGTCGATGTCCAGGCGGATCTGCGGCGCCTCGCCCTGGCCGGCGAACATGACGTTGGCCAGGCGCGGGTCCTCGGCGGCGCGCGCCAGCAACTGGTCGCGGGCCTTGACCAGGGCCTCGTAGCCGACCCCGCCGCGGTCCTGCAGGCGGAAGTCGAAGCCGCTGGTGGAGCCCAGGTCCGGCAGCGGCGGTGAGTTCATCGCATACACTGTACGGTTGGGCAGGCCGGCGAAGCGCTGGTTGATGCGCTCGACGATGGCGCCGACGTGCTGGCTGGCCTCCCGGCGTTCCGACCAGTCCTTCAGGGTGGCGAAGATCATCGCTGAGCTGGTGCCGTCGCCGTACAGGCTGAAGCCGCCGACCGCATAGGCGTAGGCCACCGGTTCGTGCTCCGCCAGGTAGCGCTCGACATCGCCGACGTTGGCCATGGTCTCCGCCATCGGCGTGCCTTCGGGCTGCATCACCATGATCATGAAGTCGCCCTGGTCCTCTTCCGGCAGGAACGCCTGCGGCAGGCGCACGAAGAGCAGGGCGACCACGCCGATGACCAGGGCGTAGACCAGCATCCAGCGGACCGGCCGGGCGAGGATGCCGGCCACCGCGTTGCGGTAGCGTCCGGTCAGGCGCAGGAAGGCGCGGTTGAACCAGCCGAAGAAGCCGCGCTTCTCATGGTGGTCGGCGTCGATCGGGCGCAGCAGGGTGGCGCACAGGGCCGGGGTCAGCGACAGCGCGAGGAACGCCGAGAAGCCGATGGAGACCGCCAGGGTCACCGCGAACTGGCGGTAGATGTTGCCCACCGCGCCGCTGAAGAACGCCATCGGCACGAACACCGAGACCAGCACCACGGTGATGCCGACGATGGCACCGCTGATCTGGCGCATCGCCTTGACCGTGGCGTCGTGCGGCGACAGGCCTTCCTCGGCCATCAGCCGCTCGACGTTCTCCACCACGATGATCGCGTCGTCCACCAGGATGCCGATCGCCAGGACCATGCCGAACATGGTCAGCACGTTGATCGAGAAGCCCAGGCCGAGCATCACCGTGAAGGTGCCGAGCAGGGCCACCGGCACCACCAGCGTCGGGATCAGGGTGGCGCGGAAGTTCTGCATGAACAGGTACATCACGGCGAACACCAGCAGCATCGCCTCGAGCAGGGTGCTGACCACCTTCCTGATCGAGATCTCGACGAACGCCGAGGTGTCGTAGGGGATGTTGTAGCTCACGCCCTCCGGGAAGTAGCGCGACAGTTCGTCGAGGGTGGCGCGGATGCGCTTGGCGGTGGCCACTGCGTTGGAGCCGGGCGCCATCTTCACCGCCAGGCCGGTGGCGGTCATCTGGTTGACCCGCGAGACGAAGCCGTACTCGCTCTGGCCGAACTCGACGCGGGCCACGTCGCGCAGGCGGATCGCGCCGCCATCGGCGCGGATGCGCAGCGGAATCTCGCCGAACTGCTCGGGCGTCACCAGGGTGTCGTCGACCTTCACCGTGGCGCTGATCGGCGCCGAGTCGGGGACCCCGAGGTTGCCGATGTCGCCCACGGTGAGGCGGGCGTTGTGCCGGCGCACGGCGTTGACCAGGTCGCTGGCGCTGAGGTTCATCGAGGTCAGCTTGGCCGGGTCGGGCCAGATGCGCATGGCGTACTCGGCGCCCCAGGTCTCGACCTTGCCCACGCCCTCCACCCGGCGCAGCGCCTGCAACACGTTGGACGAGGCGATCTCGCCCAGCTCCATGGCGTCGTAGCGGCCGCTGGAGGAGGTGAGGGTGACGATCAGCTGGATGCTGTCCGCCGCCTTCTCCACGTAGATGCCGTCGCGCCGCACCGACTCGGGCAGGCGCGACTCGACGATCTTCAGGCGGTTCTGCACTTCCACCGCGGCGAGGTCGGCGTTCACGCCCTGGCGGAAGGTCAGGGTCAGCGAAGCCTGGCCGGTGCTGCTGGTGGCCTTGGTGTAGAGCAGGCCGGGCGCGCCGTTCATCTCGCGCTCGATGATCGCGGTCACCGCTTCCTCGACCACCTTGGCCGAGGCGCCGGGATAGCTGGCGCTGACGTTGACCACCGGCGGCGCGATGTCCGGGTACTGGGCGACCGGCAGGAAGCGGATCGCCAGGACCCCGGCGAGCACGATCAGCAGGGAGATCACCCAGGCGAAGACCGGCCGGTCAATGAAGAAACGAGCCATTCGTAGCGTTCTCCGTCACTGGCCCGCCGGCGAGGCGGCCAGCGGTGAGGGGGCGTCGGCGCTGGCCGGCTGGCGGACCATCGCCTGGACGCTGGAGCCGGCGGCATGCTGGGCGGCGTTCTCGACGATCACCCGCTCGCCGCCCTTGAGCCCGCGGCTGATGATCCAGTCGCGGCCCTGCAGGGTGTCGGCGCGGACCTCCACGTCTTCCACCACGCCCTGTGGGTTGACCACCTTGACCACGGCGGACTGGGCGGTACGGATCAGCGCGTCGCGCGGGACGGTGATCGCCTGCGGGTTCACCGCGCGCTGCAGGCGCACCTGCACGTAGCCGCCGGGCAGCAATTCGCGATGCGGATTACGGAACAGGGCACGCATGGCGATGGTGTCGGTGCCGGGGTCGACCGCCAGGTCGGAGAACAGCAGCTCGCCGGCCAGCGGGTACTCGCTGCCGTCGGCCAGGACCAGGCGCACGGCGATGTCCTTGTCGGCGACGCCCTTCACCTGGCCTTCGCGGATCGCCCGCTGCATGGCGGCGACTTCGCCGGCCGGCTGGGAGAAGTTCACGTAGATCGGATCGATCTGCTCGACGCGGGTCAGCGGTGTCGGCGAGTCCTCGCCGACCAGCGCGCCTTCGGTGACCAGCGCGCGCCGCGCGCGGCCGTCGATCGGCGCGGTGACCGTGGCGTAGCCCAGGCGCAGGCGGGCCTGCTCCAGTTCGGCCTTGGCCGAGGCGATCTGCGCCAGGGCCTGGCGCGCGTCGGTCTGCGCTTCGGTGTACTCGCGTTCGCTGATGGCGCGGTCCTTGATCAGGTCGGCGTAGCGCTTGAGCTTGTCGGCCGCCGCCGCGTGGCTGGCCTCGGCCCGGGCCAGGGCGCCGCGGCTGATGTCCAGGGCCGCCTTCAAGGGCGCCGGGTCGATCTGGAACAGCACGGTGCCGGCGCGGACGTCCTGGCCTTCCTCGTACAGGCGACGGGTGACGATGCCGGCGACGCGCGCCCGCACCTCGGCCTGGCGGTACGCTTCCAGGCGTCCGGGCAGCTCGCTGGTGATGCCGATGGGCGCCGGCCTGGCGACGATCACGCCGACCTCGGCGGGGGCCTCCGCAGTCTTCCCGGTGTCCGCTGCTTCTTCGCAGCCCAGCAGGAATAGGGCGACCAGGGCCGCCAGCAGCCCGCGCAGCGAGCCGGTCCATTGGATGTGCATGGATGTCCCTCGATTCGTGAACTCGCGAGCTTGCCCGGGAAGGGGCACCGCAACTCACGAGCGGCGCGACAGTAGCATATAATCAATCATGAGTGATTAATTAATTGGCGTTTCTGTAACATATCCTTATGATCTGCGGCGCCTTTCCCTTGTGAGGACGTTCAGTGGCCAGGAAAACCAAAGAGGAATCCCAGAAAACCCGCGATGGCATACTCGATGCCGCCGAGCGGGTTTTCCTGGAAAAGGGCGTGGGCACCACTGCCATGGCCGACCTGGCGGACGCCGCCGGGGTTTCTCGCGGTGCGGTCTACGGCCACTACAAGAACAAGATCGAGGTCTGCCTGGCGATGTGCGACCGCGCCTTCGGCCAGATCGAGGTACCCGACGAAAACGCCAGGGTGCCGGCGCTGGACATCCTCCTGCGCGCCGGCATGGGCTTTCTCCGCCAGTGCTGCGAACCCGGTTCGGTGCAGCGGGTGCTGGAGATCCTCTACCTCAAGTGCGAACGCAGCGACGAGAACGAGCCGCTGCTGCGCCGCCGCGAGCTGCTCGAGAAGCAGGGGCAACGCTTCGGCCGACGGCAGATCCGCCGGGCGGTGGAGCGCGGCGAACTGCCGGCGCGGCTGGACGTCGAGCTGGCCAGCATCTATCTGCAATCGCTCTGGGACGGCATCTGCGGCACCCTGGCCTGGACCGAGCGCCTGCGCGACGATCCCTGGAACCGCGCCGAACGCATGTTCCGCGCCGGCCTCGACAGCCTGCGCAGTTCTCCCTACCTGTTGCTGGCGGACGCCTGAGGGCGTCAATCGTCCGCCATCAGGTGCCTGCGCTGGTCCTCGGCGCCGGCGACCACCAGCCGCTGGGCGTCTTCCTCGCTGATGTGCAGGCGCTTGCCGTCGATGTAGAGCACTGACAGGCGCGCCTCGGCGTCGGTACCGATGCGCAGGCTGTCGACCGGCGCGCGATGCCGGCTGCCTTCGATCTCCACGCTGCAGATGCCTTGTTCCGAATCGATTTCGATGGACATGGGAGCCTCCTGTTTTTTCCGCCTACCTTGGGTGGACCCCGGGCATCCGCGCGGGTTCTGTCACGGTAGCTTCACGCCAGCGTCACGCGCCTGCCACCGCGCTTGGCTGCAATCGTCCGCAGAGAGAGGGCGAGGCCAGCGGAGGACGACGCCATGCGGCTATGCGTGATTGGTGCGGGCTATGTGGGACTGGTGACGGCGGCCTGTTTCGCCGAGATGGGCAACCAGGTGCGCTGCGTGGAGCGCGACCGCGAGCGGGTCGCGCGGCTGAGACGCGGCGAGATGCCGATCTACGAACCGGGCCTGGAAAGCATCCTGCGCGATCAGCTGGACGCCGCCCGCCTGACCTTCACCGCCAGCCTGGCGGAAGGCCTGGCCGACGCCGAGGTGGTGTTCATCGCCGTCGGCACGCCGTGCGGCGAGGACGGCTCGGCTGACCTCAGCCACGTGATGGCGGTCGCCGAGCAACTTGGCGCGCAACTGCGCCAGGCCTGCATCGTGGTCAACAAGTCGACCGTGCCGGTGGGCACCGCCGAACGGGTCGAAGAGATCATCCGCCTGGGCCTGGCGCGCCGGCGCAAGCGCTTCCGGGTGGCGGTGGCGAGCAATCCGGAGTTCCTCAAGGAAGGCTCGGCGGTGGACGACTTCAGGCGCCCGGACCGGGTCATCATCGGCAGCGCCGAGGCGCAGGCCGGGGAAACCCTGCGCCAGCTCTACGCGCCGTTCCTGCGCAATCACGAACGGGTCCTGCTGATGGGGCGCCGCGAGGCCGAGTTCAGCAAGTACGCGGCCAATGCCTTCCTCGCCACCAAGATTTCCTTCATGAACGAGATGGCCGGGCTGTGCGCCCTCACCGGCGTCGACATCGAGGACGTGCGCCGCGGCATGGGCAGCGACAAGCGCATCGGCACCCATTTCATCTACGCCGGCTGCGGCTACGGCGGCTCGTGCTTTCCCAAGGACGTCCGCGCGCTGATCCGCAGCGCCGAGCAACAGGGCTTCGACAGCCAGATACTGCGTGCGGTGGAAGCGCGCAACGCGCGGCAGAAGGAACTGCTCTTCGAGACCCTCGGCGAACTGTTCCAGGGACGCTGGCAAGGGCGCACGGTGGCGCTCTGGGGGCTGGCCTTCAAGCCGGGTACCGACGACCTGCGCGAGGCGCCGAGCCTGGTCCTGCTGGAGGCACTGCTGCGCCACGGGGTGCGGGTCAGGGCCCATGACCCGGTGGCCAACGCCGGGGTCGCGGCACGCTATCCGGACGCGCTGGCGTGCGCCCAGTTGACGCTCCACGACTCGCCCTACGCGGCCGTCGAGGGCGCCGATGCCCTGGTGCTGGTGACCGAGTGGAAACAGTTCCGCCAGCCGGACTTCCAGAAAATCCGTGGATCCATGCGAACTCCCCTGTTGGTCGACGGTCGGAATCTCTACGCACCGGCGCGGATGGCGGAACTGGGCTTCATCTACCAGGGCATAGGACGTCCAAGGGCCGGGCATTGTAAGGCGAGCGCAGCCTGATTAGACTGCGCGCCATCCGCATACTTCGTCCATGTCGAAGGATTCTCATGATCAAGAAATGTCTTTTCCCGGCCGCCGGTTACGGCACTCGTTTCCTCCCGGCCACCAAGGCCATGCCCAAGGAAATGCTGCCGGTGGTGAACAAGCCGCTGATCCAGTACGCGGTGGAGGAGGCGCTGGAAGCCGGCCTTTCCGAGATCGGCATCGTCACCGGCCGCGGCAAGCGTTCGCTGGAAGACCACTTCGACATCAGCTACGAGCTGGAACACCAGATCCGCAACACCGACAAGGAAAAGTACCTGGTCGGCATCCGTCGGCTGATCGACGAGTGCACCTTCGCCTACACCCGCCAGGTGGAGATGAAGGGCCTCGGCCACGCCATCCTCACCGGTCGTCCGCTGATCGGCGACGAGCCGTTCGCCGTGGTCCTGGCCGACGACCTGTGCCTGAACCTCGAAGGCGACAGCGTGCTGAAGCAGATGGTCAAGCTGTACAACCAGTTCCGCTGCTCCATCGTGGCGATCCAGGAAGTGCCGCCGGAAGAGACCAACAAGTACGGCGTGATCGCCGGCGAGATGATCCGCGACGATATCTTCCGGGTGAACACCATGGTCGAGAAGCCGAAGCCGGAAGAGGCGCCGTCGAACCTGGCGATCATCGGCCGCTACATCCTGACCCCGGACATCTTCGACCTGATCGAGCAGACCGAACCGGGCAAGGGCGGCGAGATCCAGATCACCGATGCCCTGATGAAGCAGGCCCAGGACGGCTGCGTGCTGGCCTACAAGTTCAAGGGCAAGCGTTTCGACTGCGGCAGCGCCGAGGGTTACATCGAGGCGACCAACTTCTGCTACGAAAACCTCTACAAGACCGGCAAGGCTCACTGAGCCTCGCCGTTCCCGATGAAGAACGCCGCGCCCCCGATGGGGGCGCGGCGTTTTTCGTATGGGGCGAACGGCCATGGGGTATCCGCCCTACCTGAGCTGTCGGCGGGCGTGGCGTTGTTGGCGTCGGGCGAATAACCCCGCCAGCCTGGCCTGGGCCACGCGGCGCCTCCGCGCCCGGTCAGGGAATCGGCAGCGCCTCGGAACCCGGGCCCAGCGGCTGGCCGTAGCTGAACTCCACGTAGTTGCCCGCGGGATCGCGCAGGCCGCAGTAGTAGCCGACCGGATAGGGCTCGTCGCGCGGCGCCCAGACCAGGCAGCCGGCGGCCTCGGCGCGGCGCGCCAGATCGTCTACCGCAGCGCGGCTGGAGAGGGCGAAGCCGAAGTGGCTGTAGTCGTCGCTGGCCAGGTTGCGCGGCTGGCCGCCGGGCATGATGACGAAGATGAAGCGCTGTTCCTGGCCGGGTTCGGCCATCCAGACGATCTGTGAGCCTTTGCCGGGGCGCCGGTGGATCACCCGCATGCCGCAGAAGGTTTCGTAGAAGGCGATGCAGGCGTCGAGGTCGGGGACGTGCAGCGCGAGGTGGGTGAGGGTGGCGGACATCGTGAAGATCTCCTCGCGGGATGGCGTCGGGATGTCGTTCAGGCGTTGGGGCGCTGTTCCAGCAGGCGAGCGAAGAAGTCTTGCCGCGACGCCACGCCGAGCTTGCCGAAGGCCCGGTTGCGATAGGTGACCACCGAAGTGGGGGCGATGCCGAGTGCCTTTGCGCTGGCTTCCTGGGTCATGCCGCGCAGCAGGCAGTCGAGGATCTCGTTTTCCCGCCGGCTGAGGCGCACCCCGGCCTCGTCCTGAAGGCGGCGAAGCGCGCCTGCGGCGTTGCTCAGGGCGGTCGGCCGCGCCCGGCAGTGCTGGACCCCGGCCTCGATCAGGACCTCCGCCAGCGCGCCGAGGTAGCGCACTTCGGCAGCGCCGAGCGGGGCGCTGCGTGCGGAGCGGTAGAAACTCAGCATCAGGTGCGCTTGGCCGTCGAGCGGGCGGATCACGGAAAACCGTTGGGCCGTGTTCACTTCTTCGTAGCAGGCGCTGCGATAGGCGCGGTCGGGAATGTCGTCTACCCCCTGGAGCAGCAGCAGGTTGCCTCGAGCGCGCCGCCTCAGGGCACTCTGCAGGGCCAGGTCGCGTCGATAGAAACCGTCCGTGTAGGCCTGGCCGGCGCCCTGCACCGTACTCGGCTCGACCACCTGCGCGTGACTCAGGAACTGCGGCCTGCCGTGGGCGTCGGGGAGGAGGAACAGGGCGCAATTGATCACGTCGACCTCATGCCGGGCGAGGTCGAGCATCGCCTGCGGCAGGCGCGGTCGCTCGTCGTCCGTCACCGCGCCGAGCAGGGCGGTCAGCAGGCGCGGGGGAAGGCTCAGCGGGTCGCCGTTCGAACGGGATTCCCAGATGCGCATGGGCGGCGGTCTCCGAGGGAAGATGTCCTCAAAACCGAGGACAGATTTCCAGTGGGCTTGTTCCTATGATCGTTTCCGACGTTAGCACCCGCCCACTCTGGACGCCACCGAGGTAGAACAATATGGCCCAGCCCGACCTGACGCTCTTCTACAGTCCGAAAGCCTGCTCCCTGGCTTCCCATATCCTCCTGGAGGAGAGCGGACTGGCCTTTGCGCCGGTAGCGGTGAACATCCGCGCCGGCGACAACCGCAGCCCCGAATACCTGCGCCTGAACCCCAAGGGTACCGTACCGGCCCTGCGGGTAGGCCAGACGATCGTCACCGAGTCGCCGGCGATCCTCGCCTACATCGCCGACCTGGTTCCGCAACGGGGGCTGTTGCCGCCGGTCGGCACCTTGCAGCGAGCCGTCGCCCAGGAATGGCTGAACGCTGCCTCCGGCTCCCTGCATGGCGCCTACCGCGCGATCTTCCGCCCGCAGCACTACGCCGGGGACCAGGAGGACGCGGCTCGGGCAGTGCGCGCCAGGGGGCAGGCGCTGTTGCACGAAGCGCTGCTGAGGGTAGAGCGGAGCCTCGAAGGAAAGCCCTATGCGCTCGGCGAAGCGTTCAGCGCGGTGGATCCGTATCTCCTGGTGTTCTACCTGTGGAGCCAGGATGAGCGGGTGGACTCCGCGCTGCTCCCGAGCCTGCCTCGCTATCGGGCGCTGGCCGAGCGCCTGTGGCAGCGGCCCAGCGTGCATGCCGCGATTCGCCGGGAACGGGAGGTACGCCGTTACGACCTACCGGACTTCCTGGAGGTCGACGCATGAGCCTCTACTACCTGCAGAAAGCCATCTATCACGCCAATCGCGATCCCCAGGCGCTGCTCGACTACCAGCAGCGGCGGGATGACTTCATCGCCCGCTTCGACCTTTCGGACGAGGAGCGGCTCGCCCTGGCCGCTCCGGACGTGGGGCTGTTGTACGTGCTCGGTGTGAATGGCCAGTTGTTGATGCACTTCGCCGCCAGCAACGGCTACGACTGGCCGGCCTACATTCGTGCCATGGACCAGGGACTCGCGCGCTATGGCGCGGTTCGCGCAGGACTCTACGCCTGTCGGGGAGGTGCGTCATGAGTCTGGTTTTCGCCGCCTCCTGCGGACACGGGCCCGGCATCACCGCACGCCGGGAAATGGCCGACCCCGGGCATCGCGAACAGATGGAGGCCGCCTACGAGCGCCTGCGCCTGGCATTGGAGGCCGCCCGCCCGGACGTGCTGGTGATCGTCGCCGCCGAGCACTTCGCCAATTTCTTCATGGACAACATGCCGTCCTTCGCGCTCGGCATGGCCGATTACTACGAGGGCCCCATCGAGGACTCGGAGTGGCTGCGGATTCCCCGGCGCCGAGTGCCGGGACACAAGGACCTGTCGCGGCGCCTGATCGACGGCCTGATGCAGCACGTCGACATCAGCTACTGCGAGGAGTGGAAGTTCGACCACGGAATCATGGTGCCCCTGCACCTGCTGTGTCCGCACAATCGCCTGCCGGTGATCCCGGTCAACATCAATTGCCAGTGCCAGCCGATGGCGCCGTTGCACCGCGTCTACGCCTTCGGCCAGGCCTTGCGCCAGGTCTGCGAGTGGATGCCGGAGCGGGTGGCGGTGCTCTCCACCGGCGGCCTGTCGCACTGGCCCTGCACGCCCGACTCGGGCGCCATCAACGAAGCCTGGGACCGCGAGTTCCTCCGGCACTGGATGCGTAACGACCGTGAGCGCCTGCTGGCGTACACCGACGAGGAGATCTACCGCGACGCCGGACAGGGCGGCTACGAAATCCGTACCTATATCGCCATGGCCGGGTTGGCCGGCGGCGCCGGGGCGGAACTCTGGTGCTACCAGCCGATTCCCCAGTACGCCCATGCCGCGGTGGTGGGCCGGATCCGCCTGGAGGATGCGCGCCGCAAAGGCGACCCACGCTGAGCCGTTGCAGTCGGTTTCTGCGTCGATCCGGCGGGAGCCGTCGCTGGCGAATGGGTTATGCTGGAGCGCATCTGATCCAGGAGTAGGAACATGTCTTTCGATTTCGATCTGTTCGTCATCGGCGCCGGCTCCGGGGGCGTACGCGCCGCCCGCTTCGCCGCCGGCTTCGGTGCCCGTGTCGCGGTGGCGGAGAGTCGCTACCTGGGTGGCACCTGCGTCAACGTCGGCTGCGTGCCGAAGAAGCTGCTGGTCTATGGCGCGCATTTCAGCGAGGACTTCGAGCAGGCCCGGGCCTATGGCTGGAGCGCCGGCGAGGCGCAGTTCGACTGGGCGACCCTGATCGGCAACAAGAACCGCGAGATCCAGCGGCTCAACGGCATCTACCGCAACCTGCTGGTGAACAGCGGGGTGACTTTGCTCGAAGGTCACGCCCGTCTGCTCGATGCGCACAACGTCGAGGTGGACGGCCAGCGTTTCAGCGCCAAGCACATTCTCATCGCCACCGGTGGCTGGCCGCAGGTGCCGGACATTCCCGGCAAGGAACACGCGATCACCTCCAACGAAGCGTTCTTCCTCGAGCGCCTGCCGCGCCGCGTGCTGGTGGTCGGCGGCGGCTACATCGCCGTCGAGTTCGCCTCGATCTTCAACGGGCTCGGCGCCGAGACCACCTTGCTCTACCGTCGCGACCTGTTCCTGCGCGGCTTCGACCGCAGCGTCCGCGAACACCTGCGCGACGAATTGGGCAAGAAGGGCCTGGACCTGCAGTTCAACAGCGACATCGCCCGCATCGACAAACAGGCCGATGGCAGCCTGGCCGCGACCCTCAAGGACGGCCGGGTGCTGGAGGCGGACTGCGTGTTCTATGCCACCGGGCGGCGGCCGATGCTGGATGACCTTGGCCTGGAAAACACCGGAGTGAAGCTGACCGACAAGGGCTTCATCGCGGTCGACGAGCATTACCAGACCAGCGAGCCGTCGATCCTCGCCCTGGGCGACGTGATCGGTCGCGTCCAGTTGACCCCCGTGGCGCTGGCCGAGGGCATGGCGGTGGCGCGGCGGCTGTTCAAGCCGGAGGAGTACCGTCCGGTGGACTACAAGTTGATTCCCACCGCGGTGTTCAGCCTGCCCAACATCGGCACCGTCGGCCTGACCGAGGAGGAGGCGCTGAGCGCCGGGCACAAGGTGAAGATCTTCGAGAGCCGCTTCCGGCCGATGAAGCTGACCCTTACCGACGACCAGGAAAAGACCCTGATGAAGCTGGTCGTGGATGCCCACGACGACAGGGTGCTGGGCTGCCACATGGTCGGCGCCGAGGCCGGCGAGATCCTCCAGGGTATCGCGGTGGCGATGAAGGCCGGGGCGACCAAGCAGGCGTTCGACGAAACCATCGGCATCCACCCGACCGCGGCGGAAGAGTTCGTCACCCTGCGCACGCCGACGCGCTGAGCCGCGTCTGAACGAAGAAGCCGGCCCCTGGGCCGGCTTCTTTCATTTTCGTGCTCAGCGCGAGGGGGCCTCGGCCAGCGCCGCCGCTGCGTCATCGCGGCGCCTGGCGTAGCGTTGCGCGAGCACCGCGCAGACCATCAGCTGGATCTGGTGGAACAGCATCAGCGGCAACACCATCGGTCCCACCGCACTGGTGGCGAACAGCACCTTGGCCATGGGCACGCCGGTGGCCAGGCTCTTCTTCGAACCGCAGAAGACGATGGTGATCTCGTCTTCCTTGCTGAAGCCCAGGCGTCGCGCCAGCACCGTGGTCAGCACCAGGGCCAGGGCGAGGATCACGCAGCAGGCGACGGTCAGGCCGAGCAGCGCCAGCCAGGGTACTTCGTGCCACAGGCCCTGGATCACCGCGGCGCTGAAGGCGGTGTAGACCACCAGCAGGATCGAGCCCTGGTCGACATAGCGCAGCACCGGCTTGTTGCGCTCCACCCAGGCGCCGATCCAGCGCCGCAGGACCTGGCCGGCGATGAAGGGTACCAGCAGTTGCAGGGTGATCTTGCCGATGGCGTCCAGCGCGTTGCCGGTCTCGCCTTCGGCGCCGAGCAGCAGCTTGACCAGCAGCGGGGTAAGGAATACGCCGAGCAGGCTCGACACGGAAGCGCTGCATACCGCTGCCGGCACGTTGCCGCGAGCCAGCGAGGTGAAGGCGATGGAGGATTGCACCGTGGCCGGCAGGGCGCAGAGGAACAGGATGCCGAGGTACAGCTCCGGGGTGACCATCGGCGACAGCGCCGGTTTCAGCGCCAGGCCGAGCAGCGGGAACATCACGAAGGTGCAGGCGAATACCAGCAGGTGCAGGCGCCAGTGGGTCATGCCGGCGACGATCGCCTGGCGCGACAGCTTGGCGCCGTGGAGGAAGAACAGCAGGCCGATGCCGATGTTGGTCACCCATTCGAAGACCACGGCGGTCTGGCCGCTGCAGGGCAGGAAAGTGGCGAGAAGGACGGTGGCGATCAGCGCCAGGGTGAAGTTATCCGGAAGGAAACGCGGTCGGGACATGGGCACGCTCTGCAGGATCGGGGAACACACGGCAGTCTTCTGGCTGCCTGGCGAACCTGCACTGTAGCCATGGGCTGGGCGACCGGCTAACGCCAGAAGGCCAGCCGATGACGCTGAGTGGACAGGGCGGCCGCCGCGCCGCCCCGAGGGGCTCAGACGACGCTGGCCAGCAGCGGCTCGCTGACGCTGGGACGGACCTTGCCGGCATGGGGAGAGAACTCCAGGCGGACGGCGAGCACGGTGACCAGCGAGCGCAGTTTCTCCGCGATCACGCTGGCGCGGTGCTGGCTGAGGCCGGGGAAGGTCAGCAGCAGGCGGATCTTGTGGTCCTCGCGGTCGGCACGAACCCGCTCCGGGGTGAAGGACTGCACGGCGAACAGGTTGAGCACCCGGCACAGCAGGTCCGGGTCGGCCATGCCCTCGATATGGAAGATCGACAGGGTCTCGGTATCTGCGCAGGAGGTTTCCCAGACGTTCGGGCGGATCACCTGGCGTTCTTCGCCGTCAGGGTGTTTGGCCAGGAAAAGGGGGGCGAGGGTTGACATGTGACGCTCCAGGCAGTGTTTCGACGAGAGAAATTCTCCCAGAGACGTGCCGGATTTTTTCTCCTGTTTTTGCGTGATTTTGCGCTATCCGTGCATACTTGATCCCTATGTTTTTCTTTGTAGGGAATATTTATGTCCATTCCGCTGGATATGTACGATCAGCGTATTCTCGCTTTGCTGCAGGAGGAATCCTCGCTTTCCACCGCCGAGATCGCCGAGCGCATCGGACTTTCCCAATCGCCCTGCTGGCGGCGCATCCAACGCCTGAAGGAGGAGGGGGTGATCCGCAAGCAGGTGACCCTGCTCGACCGCAAGAAGATCGGCCTGAATACCCAGGTATTCGCCCAGATCAAGCTCAACGCCCATGGGCGCAAGAACCTCACCGACTTCGCCGAGGCGATGCACCAGTTTCCCGAGGTGCTGGAGTGCCACGTACTGATGGGCGCGGTGGACTTCATGCTGCGTATCGTCACCCGCGATATCGAATCCTACGAACGCTTTTTCTTCGAGAAGCTGTCGGCGGTGCCGGGCATCCAGGAAGTGAACTCCATCGTCGCCTTGTCGGAAATCAAATCCACCACTACCTTGCCCCTGCTCGCTCCCTGAGCCTTCCCGGAGAACGCCTGCCCATGACCATCAGCAAGACCAAGTCCAGCTTCTACCGCCGCCTCTACGTCGCCTACCTGATCGACAGCGGCATCGCCAGCGTGCCGGAGATCATGGCCGCCACCGGCATGCCCCGGCGTACCGCCCAGGACACCATCGCCGCGCTGGAGGAACTGGACATCGTCTGCGAGTTCGAGCAGCGGGAGGGCGCGCGCAACCACCAGGGCGGCTATGTCATCCGCGACTGGGGGGCGGTACGGCGGGAGTGGGTGGTCGAGCAGCATCGGCGAATCGCGGCGGCGCTGGAGTATCCGGCGCAATGAGCCACGCGCTGGCGGCCATATGCATATAAAAGAAGGAGGGGCTCAAACTGCCTCCCCTCCCGAGCATGCGTTCTTCAGATGCCGCGCTGTTCCAGGGTGGCCTGGCGGGCGCGCTGGGCCAGCTCCTCGGCGGGCTGGACGCTGCTGCCGGCGGTAGGCGGCGGTGACGGCATATGCGGCTTGAGGTAGGCCGCCAGGCTGACGCCGCAGTAGACCAGCAGGGCCATGGCGATCAGCGCCTTGTATGGGTCGAGGTCGGATCGGCGCTTGCAGACCATACAGATATGCCCTTCGCTGGCTGGGCGTTCGCCACAGTTGCGACAGCGGATCATGCCTTTCTCCCGCCGGACCTTCCCGCCTGCCAGAACGCCAGCGAGGCTTCCTCGCGGGCCTGCTCGGCGCTCAGGCCGATATCCTTCAGCTCCGCCGCCTCCAGGTCCAGCAGCGCGCGCCGGGTCAGCTGGCGTTGCCGGGCCAGGCGATAGCCGCGACGCAGGGCCTGCGCCAGGGTGTCCATCGCGGCGAGTGGGAAGGGGCCATCGAGGCGTTGGCGGCGCTCGGATTTCGCACTGAGTCGCGTCATGCTGCGTACTCCATATTGATCGGCTGGACGACGGAGATAGAATGGCCATCGCGCGCTGTTCCGTACAGGTCCAGAAAAGGTGGGTTGACTGCATACAGATCAAGCGCTCCCCGGCCTGAATGGTGGATTTCGCCACCATCTGTACCGGTCCCGCTTTCGATCACCCTGGAGTCCCGTTCATGACCCTTTATCTGCAACTCGCCGAGACCCTCGGTTCGCGCATCGAACAGGGCCTCTACCGTCCGGGCGACCGGTTGCCCTCGGTGCGGGCCATGAGCATCGAGCACGGTGTCAGCCTGAGCACCGTGCAACAGGCATACAGGCTGCTGGAAGATCGCGGGCTGGCCGAACCACGGCCGAAGTCCGGCTATTTCGTCCCGGCCGCGCGACAGATGCCGCCGCTGCCGGCGATCGCCCGCCTGGCCCAGCGGCCGGTGGAAATCTCGCAATGGGAGCAGGTGCTGGCCCTGGTCAGCACGGTGCCGCGACCGGACGTGGTCCAGCTCGGTCGCGGCATGCCGGACATCTCCAGCCCTTCGCTGAAACCGCTGACCCGCAGCCTGGCCCGGCTCAACCGCCACGCCGACGCCCGTGCGCTGGCCTACGACGGGATCCACGGCTCGCCGTTGCTGCGCGAGGAAGTCGCCCGCCTGTTGGTGGACTCCGGCTGTCGGGCCACCGCCAGCGACGTGGTGATCACCACCGGCTGCCACGAGGCCCTGTCGGTGAGCATCCGCGCGGTGTGCGAACCGGGCGACATCGTCGCGGTGGAGTCGCCGAGCTTCCATGGCGCCATGCAATCGCTGAAAGGCCTCGGCATGAAGGCCCTGGAGATCCCCACCGATCCGGTCAACGGCATCAGCCTGGAAGCCCTCGAACTGGCGCTGGAACAGTGGCCGATCAAGGCCATCCAGGTGACCCCGAACTGCAACAACCCGCTCGGCTACATCATGCCCGAGTCGCGCAAGCGGGCGCTGCTGGCCCTGGCCCAGCGCTACGACGTGGCGATCATCGAGGACGATGTCTACGGCGACCTGGCCTACACCTATCCGCGCCCGCGCACCATCAAGTCGTATGACGACGATGGCCGGGTGCTGCTCTGCGGGTCGTTCTCCAAGGTCCTGGCGCCGGGCCTGCGGATCGGCTGGATGGTACCCGGGCGCTACGCCGACCGCGTGCTGCACATGAAGTACATCAGTACCGGCGCCAGCGCCTTGCAACCGCAACTGGCGATCGCCGAATTCATCGGCAACGGCCACTACGAGCCGCACTTGCGGCGTATGCGCGCCCAGTACCAGCGCGGACGTGACCTGATGATCGACTGGGTGGCGCGCTATTTCCCGGAGGGCACCCGCGCCAGCCGGCCCCAGGGCGGTTTCCTGCTCTGGGTCGAACTGGACGAGGCGTTCGACACCCTGCGCCTGGACAAGGCCTTGCGCAACCGCGGCGTACAAGTCGCGGTGGGCTGCATCTTCTCCGCTTCCGGCAAGTACCGGAACTGCCTGCGGATGAACTACGCGGCGTTGCCGACCCCGGCCATCGAGCAGGCGGTCAGGCGAGTAGGGGAGAGCGCTTGCGAGCTGCTGGAGCCTTGCGAGGCCTGAGCGGCAGTCGTGCTTTCGACGCAGTCGACGATTGCACAAATAGCAAATGCTAATCATTCGCATTGTTTGCTAGAGTTGCCTGATGCATGCATCCGCCGGCGCCGCTGGGCGCCGGTCACCAGGAGACCATCGTCATGTCGCAACCCGCCTATCGTCTGTTCAATGTCGAACTCAAGCGCCGCGAGCAACTCAGCCCGGCGCTGACCCGCTTCGTCTTCGGCGGCCCGGAGGTCGCCGAGATGAAGACCCTGGCCGCCGACCAGCGGATCAAGATCTTCTTCCCCGATGCCAGCGGCCAGCCGCCCAACCTGCCCGGCGGCAGCGAGTGGTACCAGGCCTATCGCAGCGTCGAGCCGGCTCGCCGGCCGCCGATGCGTACCTACACCATCCGTGCGCTGCGCGCCGAGCAGGAGGAGGTCGACGTGGAGTTCGTCCTCCACGGCGAGAACGGCCCGGCCTCGGCCTGGGCGACCCACGCGCGGATCGGCGACCGCCTGCAACTGGCCGCGCCCAACCGGCAATACGGCGATGACCCCGGCGGCTACGAATGGAAGCCGCCGGCTGGCGTCCGCCATATCCTGCTGATCGCCGACGAAACCGCCTTGCCCGCGGTGGCGGGAATTCTCGAGGAGCTGGCCGGCGAAGCCGAGCCGCCGGTGGTCGAGGCCTTTCTCGAAGTGCCGGGAGAAGCCGACATCCTCGACCTGCCGGCGATTCCCGGTGCGCGCCTGCACTGGCTGCCGCGCCACCAGGCCGGCATCCATTCGCGCAACGGCGAGCGGATGATCGAGGCGGCGCGCCAGGCGCGGCTGCCGGAGCGCGAGGTGGCGGGTGGTGCGGCCCAGGAACTGGAGGACATCGATATCGACGAGGAGATCCTCTGGGAACTGGCGAGCCCCGAGAGCGGCAGTTTCTACGCCTGGGTCGCCGGCGAGTCGGCGGCGGTGATGGCGATCCGGCGCTACCTGGTGCAGGAGCGCGGTATCGACAAGCGTCATCTGACCCTGATGGGCTATTGGCGCCTGGGTAAGGTGTTCGACTGATGGGCCGCTTCGTCGGGAAACAGGCGGACGGCTACGAGACGCGGATCGACCGCCTGTTGCCGGGCTACGAGTTGCTGCACCTGCTCAGTCGCGCGCAGTTGCTGGCCCGTCTGCCGGAACGGGCGCGCCTGCTCAGCGTCGGCTGCGGCGCCGGCGGCGAGCTGGCGGAGCTGGCCGGGTTGCGTCCGGGCTGGCGCTTCGTCGCGGCGGACCTGTCGGCCGACATGCTCGCCCTGGCCCGCCAGCGCTGCGCCAGGCTCGGCCTGCTGGAGCGGATCGAGCTGCATTGCGGCGACGTCGCCGGGCTACCGCCAGCGCCGCCTTGCGATGCGGCGCTGGTCCTGCTGGTGCTGCATTTCCTGCGCGGCGACCAGGCCAAGCGGCGCTTCCTCGAGGCGGTCGCCGAGCGTCTGGCGCCAGCGGCACCGTTGCTGCTGGCCAACCTGATGGAAGCCCGGGACGCCTTCGAACGCCCGGTGCAGGCCGAGGCCTGCCGCTTGGCCGGGCTTTCCCCGGAGGACAGTGACGGCATGCTGCAACGCTTGCGCGAGGATTTCGATCCGCTGTCCGAGCAGCGCCTCGGCGAACTGCTGGAAGACACCGGCTTCGTCCTGCCCAGCCGCTATTTCCAGGCCGTGGGCTACCAGGCCTGGATCGCCTTCCGCGCCGGTTGAGGATGCCTCAGGCGAGGCGCGCCTGCGGCGTGATCTGGCGCGGGTCGGTCAGCAGCTCCAGCAGCGCCGGGCGTCCGCTTTCGCGGGCGCGGCGGAACGCGGCGGGGAAGTCGGCGCTGCACTCCACTCGTTCGGCGTGGGCGCCGAAGGCTCGCGCCAGGGCGACGAAGTCGGGGTTGGCCAGGCGGGTGGCGGATACCCGCCCGGGATATTCGCGTTCCTGATGCATGCGGATGGTGCCGAGCATGCCGTTGTTGACCACGATCACCACCGGCGTCGCGCCGAACTGCGCGGCGGTCGCCAGCTCCTGCGGATACATCATGAAACAGCCGTCGCCGGCGAAGCACACCACGCTGCGCTGCGGATCGCGCAGGCTGGCGGCGATCGCGGCGGGCAGGCCGTAGCCCATGGCGCCGTTGGTCGGCGCCAACTGCGTGCGGGCCTGGCGATAGCGGTAGAAACGATGCACCCAGACGGCATAGTTGCCGGCACCGTTGGCGATCACCGCGTCGTCCGGCAGGTTTTCGCTGAGGTACGCGACCACGGACGCCAGGTCGACGCCCTGGATGGCGGGGTCGCTCGCGGCCGGGGTCGAGTAGGCCAGGTAATCGGCATGGGCGGCTTCGCGCCAGTCCTGCCAGGTGCTCGAGGGCAACGGCGCGAGGTCGGCCAGGGCCTCGGCGAAGGCACACGGGGTGGCCTGGATCGGCAGTCGCGCCAGGTAGACGCGGTTCAGTTCCGCGCTGTCCGGATGCACGTGGACCAGCGTCTGCGCGGGGGTCGGACTACGCACCAGGCTGTAGCCGGCGCTCGGCGTTTCGCCCAGGCGCGCCCCGACCACCAGCAGCAGGTCGGCCTGGCGCAGCCGCTCCAATAGCGCCGGCGCCGCGCCGAAGCCCAGTTGCCCGGCGTAGTGCGGGTCGCGGTTGTCGAACAGGTCCTGGCGACGGAACGAGGTGGCCACCGGCAGGCCATTGGCCTCGACGAAGGCGCCTAGCCGTTTCCTGGCGGCGCCGTCCCAGCCGCTGCCGCCAAGTACCAGCAGGGGGCGCCTGGCGTTCGCCAGCAGTTCGCGCAGTTCCGCCATCGCCGTGGCGCCCGGCCGCCCCGGAAGCACCCTTGGCACCGGCGCATCGGCGACCTGCGCGGAACCGAAGAGGATTTCCTCGGGCAGGGCGACCACGACCGGGCCCGGTCGGCCCGAGGTGGCGACGCTGAAGGCGCGGCCGACGATCTCCGGGATGCGTTCGATACGGTCGATTTCCACGGCCCACTTGGCCAGTCCCGAGAACATCTGCACGTAGTCGACTTCCTGGAACGCCTCGCGGCCCTTGAAGGCGCTTTCCACCTGGCCGACGAACAGGATCATCGGCGTCGAGTCCTGCTGTGCCGTGTGCACGCCATTCGCCGCATGGGTGGCACCGGGGCCGCGGGTGACGAAGCAGATGCCTGGTCGGCCGGTCAGCTTGCCGTAGGCATCGGCCATGTTCGAGGCGGCACCCTCATGGCGGGTGACGATGGTGCGGATGTCGTCGGCGTCGTGCAGCGCGTCGAGCACCGGCAGGTAGCTTTCCCCGGGGATGCAGTAGACGGTATCGACGGCATTGCGCCGCAACGCCTCCACCAGGATCTGCCCGCCGTTGCGCTGGGGAAGGGAGTCGGACATGAGGGCCTCGCTGCGCACGTTGTGGTTGCCCCGATCTTCGGCCCAAAGCGCGTCAGCGCCAAGCGACCTTTCTTCGCGAGTTCATTCCCGTGGAGCATGAACCCTCGTTCTTCGTTCCGGGGGAGGCCCCTTTCAGCGCTTCATCTGGAAGGGAAGGGGCCTGGAGCGTCATCGCAACGGATCTCCTCTAGGCGGATCGGAGAGCGCGGTTTTCCGCTCGTTTCTCCATCTTCTCCTCAATTATGTCTATGTAACTATTTCCTCTAGCAAAAAGGATTGTTCTTACATTATTTATAAATTTTCTTTGTTAGTTTTTCCTCGCTCCGTGCTGTCTGGCTGCTTCCTGAAGGGAAGGTTGTTGCTGGGGCGCTGAGATAGAGGGCGAGTTGTTGTTTGGTTGTCGGCAAGTTTCGGCTTTTATCTTTCAGTCCGATGGGGCAAGGGTATCAATGAGCAGGGAGGTTTTTAGGGTGAAGTTTTTATCCGGTTTCTGGGAACGCCGTCGTTCGAATGGCACTCCTCTAGCATGCGACGAAGAACTTGGCAGTGAAGCAGGCGAATTCTCGTCGTTGTCCCGTAGGGTTGAAACTGCTCCTGACATACGTAGCGTTGCGTCCGCAGATCCGGAGCAGTGGATGCATTCCCAGGAGTACGAGCTTTCTTTCTGGAAGGATAAATGGCCCTATCGCCATCTGTCTGTCGAGGAACTACAAGAGGCCCGGCATAAGGATGCAATGTGGTTTCTTGGGAAGATGGGGTTCACGTACGGCTCCTCGCATTATCGCTACGAAGGTTTTGAAGGTAAGGTTTTGGAAGTAGGTAGTGGGCCGATCGGCTTTTTCGAGAAGGTCGAAGGCGTGACAGTGACTGCCCAGGACTCATTGATGGGGCTGTATGCAGAGAATCTTCCATTCTCGATTCTCGGGGAAAGAGGTTCTTCTTGTTATGTAAGGGATGGTGTTGCCGATATAGAGAGTGCGTTCGATTTCGTCGTTTGCTCAAATGTGCTTGACCATACGGCCGACTGGATCCAGTTCCTGATTGACTGTGTGGGCAGGTTGAGGACGGGCGGTGAGCTACTGTTGGTGACTGACTCTCGCGGAGTTCCAGCAATCGGGCATACACAGATATTCAGCCATGATCAACTGGTTCGTGTCTTGGAGTTGTTGGGGGCAAAGCAGTTCAAGGTGAAAGCCGTCGAGCGGGAGGATGGCGTTCACTGTGACTATCGTCATTATTTTCGGGTGATTTTCTAAAGTGCTCCCCCGTTAATTGCTTTGCCTGGGCGGGCGCCAGGTTTACGCGTGTTTATCCAGGCTAGATAGAAGGGAGCTGGTTGCTATCAGGTACTGCATCGATAGTAGCCTGGCTGTCAGCTGGATAGCGGCTGCTCCGGAGCATCTGGTGGGCCATACAGCCGCCCGCCGCGAGTTTGCATGAACCCTGCAAGGCCGCCTGCCGAGGTCATGCCGTCAGCGACTGACATCGATCAAATCAGCCACCACTTGAACAGGAAGAAGAACGCCATGCCCAGCAGCATGCTTGCCAGGGTATTGCGGGTATAGAGCACCAGCGCCACGGTGACTGCGCCGCTGACCAGGTAGGGATTGTCGTAGCCGAGGTCGATGCGGCCCTCTGGCATGAACACGATCGGGCCGCAGATCGCGGTGAGCATGCCGGGCACGGCGAAACCGAGGAACTGCCGCAGGTTGCTGCCGAGGCGGATCGGCAGGCGTGGTTCGAGGAACAGGTAGCGGTTGAGGAAGACGATCGCGCCCATCCCGAAGATCACTGCCCAGACCATGGCGCCTCCCGATACAGCTTGTTGCAGACGAAACCGGCGGCCATCCCGGCGAGGCCGGCGAGGACCAGTGCCGAACTCCATTGCCAGTGGCTGAACAGCACCGAGCAGAACAGCGAGGTGGCCACGCAGACCAGCGTCGGTACGTTGCGCACCAGTGGCGCGACCAGCGCGATGAAGGTGGCGGCGATGGAGAAATCCAGGCCCAGGTGTTCGAGACCGGGAATGCTGCGGCCAAGCAGGATGCCGGCGAGGGTGAACAGGTTCCAGGCGATATAGAAGGTCAGGCCGACGCCGAGGGCGTACCAGCGGTTGAAGTTGCGCCGGTCGTGCTGGCTGGCGAGGGCGAAGAACTCGTCGGTGAGCAGGAAGCCCAGGCCGATCCGCCAGCGTCCCGGCAGAGGCGACAGGACCGGCCGCAAGCTCATGCCGTAGAGCAGGTGCTGCGAGGTCAGGAGGAGGGTGGTGAAGATGATCGAAAAGAACCCGGCACCGCCCTTGAGCATGCCGATCGCCACCAACTGGGCGGCGCCGGCGAAGACGATGGCGGACAGGCCCTGGCCCTCGGCCGGGGTCAGGTTGGCTTCGATGGCCATCGATCCCGCCAGCAGCCCCCAGGGCGCGACGGCCAGGGACAATGGGAGGATGGCGACGGCGCCGCGGAGAAAGGCTTGGCGGGGCAGGTCGTGGGCAGTCATGGGGGCATGGCGGTGGTGAACGTCGGTCCAGCATGCCAGCAGGCGCATCGGGTTGGCTTGAACGATCTTGCTCTTCGTATCCGTTATCCACGCAGGCGAAAGCGGCCGGTGTCCTTCCTTATATAAGGAGGACGGGCAGGACAGGCGGCGGACGAGCGAGGGCCGCTCGAGGGCGCTGCGAAGAATCGAGGGAGAGAAGAACCGGAGCGGAGCTAACGCGGATGCTGACCGATCTTGTGGCCGCGGAACTTGGCGCCGAGGGACGGCTGGTAGGACATGGAACACCCGGTTTATTGCTGTTGTAGGGTTGGCACAGCTTAGCCTTGTTCAATTTTTCGTACAACGGAGCCTGTAAAATATCTGCTGCACCAGGTTGAACACCTTGCCTGGCCTGGCTTTGGCCGCTTTCTTGATGCTCTGGAAGGCCCTGTCTACGGCCATTCCGCCGTCCGCGAGGGCGACGAGAGGGCGACGAGAGGGCTATTGACAACAAATTGGCTTTCCGATTGACTCTGGCTCCAGCCCCCGCATGATTGAAATTTTTAACAAAAAAGGTGTTGCATCATGTCGGTACCCCTGCGTGCCGTTCAGCTCACTGAGCCGAGCCTGTTCCTTCAGGAACATCCCGAGGTCCAGTTCGTCGACCTTCTGATTTCAGACATGAATGGCGTGGTTCGCGGCAAGCGAATCGAACGCAACAGTCTGCCCAAAGTCTTCGAAAAAGGTATCAACCTTCCCGCTTCCCTGTTCGCCCTCGATATCACCGGCTCCACCGTAGAGAGTACCGGCCTGGGTCTCGACATCGGCGACGCCGACCGGATCTGCTACCCGATCCCCGGCACCCTCTCCATGGAACCCTGGCAGAAGCGCCCGACCGCGCAACTGCTGATGACCATGCATGAGCTGGAAGGTGATCCCTTCTTCGCCGACCCCCGCGAAGTCCTGCGCCAGGTGGTGGCTAGGTTCACCGAGATGGAACTGACCATCGTCGCCGCCTTCGAGCTGGAGTTCTACCTGATCGACCAGGAGAACGTGAACGGCCGGCCGCAGCCTCCGCGCTCGCCGATCTCCGGCAAGCGTCCGCAGTCGGTGCAGGTGTACTCCATCGACGACCTCGACGAATACGTCGAGTGCCTCCAGGACATCATCGACGGCGCCCGCGCCCAGGGCATCCCGGCCGACGCCATCGTCGCCGAATCCGCACCGGCGCAGTTCGAGGTCAACCTGCATCACGTCGCCGACCCGATGAAGGCCTGCGACTATGCGGTGCTGCTCAAGCGCCTGATCAAGAACATCGCCTACGACCACGAGATGGACACCACCTTCATGGCCAAGCCCTATCCGGGCCAGGCCGGGAACGGACTGCACGTACACATCTCGCTGCTCGACAAGCACGGCAACAACATCTTCACCAGCGAGGATCCCGAGCAGAACGCCGCATTGCGCCATGCGATCGGCGGCGTGCTCGAGACCCTGCCGGCCTCCATGGCCTTCCTCTGCCCGAACGTCAACTCCTACCGCCGCTTCGGTTCGCAGTTCTACGTGCCGAACGCGCCGAGCTGGGGCCTGGACAACCGCACCGTGGCCCTGCGCGTGCCCACCGGCAGCCCGGACGCGGTACGCCTGGAACATCGCGTCGCCGGCGCCGACGCCAACCCCTACCTGCTGCTGGCCTCGGTGCTTGCCGGGGTGCACCACGGGCTGACCAACAAGGTCGAGCCGGGTGCCCCGATCGAAGGCAACTCCTACGAGCAGTTGGAGCCGAGCCTGCCGAACAACCTGCGCGACGCCCTGCGCGAACTGGACGACAGCGAGATCCTGGCGAAGTACATCGATCCGAAGTACATCGACATCTTCGTCGCCTGCAAGGAAAGCGAGCTGGAGGAGTTCGAGTACTCGATCTCCGACCTCGAGTACAACTGGTACCTGCACACCGTGTGAGCATGGGCGGGCGGCTCCGGTCCGGCGCCGCCCGCCCGTTCTTCCGTCGAGGTTCCCACCCTTGCTGAAGGTAGACGGCGGCAAGCCTGCGGTTTCCGCCCGTCCGCCTTCCTTTGCTGTGCATTAGAAAAAGAAGAAATCGAGGCAAGCATACCCATGTCGAATCCTCCCCCCACCGCAGAACGAACCCAGCTTCGCAAGTCCCTCAAGCTGTGGCAGATCGTCATGATCGGGTTGGCCTACCTGACCCCGATGACCGTCTTCGACACCTTCGGCATCGTTTCCGGGATTTCCCAGGGACACGTGCCCACCGCCTACCTGCTGGCCCTCGCCGGCGTGCTGTTCACCGCGATCAGCTACGGCAAACTGGTCCGCCAGTTCCCCACCGCAGGCTCGGCCTATACCTACGCGCAACGGGCGATCAATCCCCATGTCGGCTTCATGGTCGGCTGGTCGTCGCTGCTGGACTACCTGTTCCTGCCGATGATCAACGCGCTGCTGGCGAAGATCTACCTGACCGCACTGTTCCCCGAGGTCGCGCCATGGGTCTGGGTGGTGATGTTCGTGCTGATCATGACCCTCATCAACATCAAGAGCGTGAACCTGGTCGCCAATTTCAACACCGTCTTCGTGCTGGTCCAGCTGGCGATCATCGTGGTCTTCATCGGCCTGGTGATCCATGGCCTGAACAACGGGGAGGGGACCGCCGCGGTGCTCAGTACCCAGCCGTTCTTCTCCGAGCACGCGCATCTCTCGGCGATGGTGGCGGGGGCGACGATCCTCTGCTTTTCCTTCCTCGGTTTCGACGCGGTGACCACGCTGTCCGAGGAAACCCGCGACGCCGCCAAGGTGATCCCGCGGGCGATCTTCCTCACCGCGCTGTACGGCGGGGTGATCTTCATCACCGTGTCGTATTTCCTGCAGTCCTATTTCCCGACCAACGTACGCTTCAAGGAACCCGACGCGGCGTTGCCGGAAATCGCCCTGTACGTCGGCGGTAAGCTGTTCCAGTCGATCTTCCTCTGCGCCACCTTCATCAATACCCTGGCGTCTGGCCTGGCCTCCCAGGCCAGCGTGTCGCGCCTGCTGTACGTGATGGGGCGGGACAACGTGCTGCCGGAGCGGATCTTCGGCTTCGTCCATCCGAAATGGCGCACGCCGTCGATCAACGTGCTGATCGTGGGCATGGTGGCGCTTTCGGCGATCTCCTTCGACCTGGTGACGGCGACCGCGCTGATCAATTTCGGCGCCCTGGTGGCCTTCACCTTCGTCAATCTCTCGGTGATCGTGCATTTCTATGTGCGCGGCGGGCGCAACCGCAGCCTCAAGGAGCATTTCCACTACCTGGTCCTGCCGCTGCTCGGCGCGGCCATCGTCGCGGTGCTCTGGCTCAACCTGGAAAGCACCTCGCTGGTGATGGGGCTGATCTGGGCCGGGCTGGGCTTCGGCTACCTGTTCTACCTGACCCGCAGCTTCAGCCGTCCGCCGCCGCGCTTCCAGGAGAGCGAACTGAGCCCGACCCAGTGAGGCGAGCGGTGAATGGATTCAGCGAAAAAGTGAAGGAAAAAGTTTGGTAATCTTCACGAAATTTTCACGGTGACGGGTCAATCATGGACCCATGGCTAACGGACTAGCCCCCCATCTGAAGCCCGCCTCACGGCGGGCTTTGGCTATCTGCAGACAGCGAATTCCGCGTTTTCCCTCCTTTTCACAGGGGTTTCCGGCCTCCCGGCTGGCAATGCACCTGCGACGACATGTCCGAATCCAGACAGAATTGGACGCCCCCAAAAAGCGCAGACACGGCTAGAATCCACGCCGTCCCGATCCGGTTCGATGGCCGTGGCGGGGGAGCCCGGTATCCGCTGGTCGGTGTTTCCTGTGGTGCTGCGCGTCCTTCCCTAGACTACCCGGCTCGCTCGAACCATCCCTTCGCGGGGGCGGAACGGCACAGGGTCGTTCGGCATGGAAGCTGCCTGGGCCGGCCTTCGACACACCTATAAGAGTAGAAATCTGCATGACATACCCTGAACGTCCCCTGCTTCATCTGCTGACGCGTACCAGCCTGGTGGGCCAGATCATCGTCGGCCTGATCGCCGGCCTGCTGCTCGCCAGCTTCTTCCCGGCCGCCGCGCTCAAGGTCGGCTTCATCGGCAAGGTCTTCGTTTCCGCGCTGAAGGCCGTCGCGCCGGTACTGGTGTTCGTCCTGGTGATGGCATCCATCGCCAACCACAGGCAAGGCCAGCAGACCCATATCCGGCCGATCCTGCTGCTGTACCTGGTCGGCACCTTCAGCGCCGCGGTGGTGGCGGTGATCGCCAGCTTCGCCTTCCCCTCGAGCCTGGTGCTGGCCAGCCATCCGGGCGAGATGTCGCCTCCGGGCGGCATCGCCGAGGTGCTCCAGTCCCTGCTGCTGAGCGTGGTGGACAACCCGGTCAACGCCCTGATCTCGGCCAACTTCATCGGCATCCTGGCCTGGGCCATCGGCCTCGGCATCGCCTTCCGCCACGCCAGCGATACCACCCGCAACCTGCTCTCCGAGCTGTCCAACGGCGTCTCGCTGATCGTCAAGGTGGTGATCCGCTTCGCCCCGCTGGGCATCTTCGGCCTGGTCGCCTCGACCTTCGCCGAGTCCGGCGTCGAGGCCCTGAAAGGCTACGCCCACCTGCTGGTGGTGCTGCTCGGCTGCATGCTGTTCGTGGCCTTCGTGGTCAACCCGCTGATCGTGTTCCTGAAGATCCGCCGCAATCCCTATCCGCTGGTGCTGACCTGCCTGCGCGAAAGCGGCATGACCGCGTTCTTCACCCGCAGCTCGGCAGCCAATATCCCGGTCAACCTGCAGCTCTGCGAGCGCCTGGGCCTGCACGAAGACACCTATTCGGTATCGATCCCGCTGGGCGCGACCATCAACATGGCCGGCGCAGCGATCACCATCACCGTGCTGACCCTGGCAGCGGTGCATACCCTGGGCATCGCCGTGGACGTACCGACCGCGATCCTGCTCAGCGTGGTGGCGTCGGTCTGCGCCTGCGGCGCATCCGGCGTGGCCGGCGGCTCGCTGCTGTTGATCCCGCTGGCCTGCAGCCTGTTCGGGATTCCCAGCGAGGTGGCGATGCAGGTGGTAGCGGTAGGCTTCATCATCGCGATTCTCCAGGACTCCGCGGAGACGGCGCTGAACTCCTCGACCGACGTGCTGTTCACCGCCGCCGCCTGCCTGGCGGAGGAGCGCAAGGCGAGCGCCGCCTGATTCGATCCCTGGATCACGGAAGAAACCGCCCTCGGGCGGTTTCTTCGTTTCGCTCCGGCGCGCTTTGACCTGTGCGCCGCGCTGCGGCCTAATGTTCGCCCGTCCTTCCCGAGTTGCCGCATGTCGTCTCCTTCCTTGCCCGACGCCAGTCTCCGCGCCAGCACCCTGCATCTGCCGGCCGGCCCCTGGAGCACCGTGCTCGATTGTCTCTGCGCGCGTTTCCCGGCCATCGACCGCGACACCTGGCTGGCGCGCATGCAGCGGGGCCGGGTGCTGGACGCCGAGGGGCGTGCGCTGGGCCCGCAGGCGGCGTATCGCGAAGGCCTGCGTGTGCACTACTTCCGCGAGTTGCCGGCGGAGGCGCCGATCCCTTTCGAGGCGCGCATCCTGTACCGCGACGAGCATCTGCTGGTGGCGGACAAGCCGCACTTCCTGCCGGTGATGCCGGCCGGCGGCTATGTCGAGCAGACGCTCCTGGCGCGGCTGGCCCGCAGCACCGGCAATCGCGACCTGGTGCCGCTGCATCGGATCGACCGGCATACCGCCGGGCTGGTGCTGTTCTCGACCAATCCCGGCAGCCGCGGGCGCTACCAGGCGCTGTTCCGCGAGCGGCGTATCGACAAGTACTACGAAGCGATCGCTCCGGCCTTGCCGCGACTGGACTTCCCGTTGCTGCGCAGGACCCGCCTGGTGCCCGGCGAGCCGTTCTTCCGCATGCGCGAAGGCGAGGGCGAGCCGAACAGCGAGACGCGCATCGAGGTCGCCGAGCGCAACGGCCGCTGGTGGCGCTACCGGCTGTATCCGGTGACCGGCAAGAAGCACCAGCTGCGCGTGCACCTCGCGGCACTCGGCGCGGGTATCCAGAACGACGGGTTCTATCCCGAGCTGCTGGACGCCGAGGACAGCCCCGACGATTACCGGCGGCCGCTCAAGCTGCTGGCCAGGGGGCTGCGCTTCGACGACCCGCTGAGCGGGGAGAGGCGTATGTTCGAATCCGGGCTGCGGCTCGATTGGCAGGTGTAGGCGACAGGCTCGCCAGCGGAATGCTGGCGTACGTCGCCGACCCGGAGCGCATGGCGCGTTTCTATGAGCAGGCGCTCGGCCTGGAGGGCTGCGCGGGCGAGTAGAAGAATCGCCCGCTGTGCGGCTGGACGCGCCCGCCGGAGCGGGCGCGCGTCGCTCAGGGACGCTTGTCCAGCTTGACCACCAGGCGCAGTTGCTCGACGCAACCGCGGCTCTGCTCGATCAGCTTGCCGAACTCGGCGCTGTTGATCTCGTCGTGGTTGAGCCAACTGGTCTTCTGCACTTCCCGGTAGCGATAGTGGTAGCCGCCGTCCTTGGCCGGTTCGGCCTGCAGGTCGATGTCGAACCAGGGGCTGCGGATCTCGCAACTGTGCGCCGGCTCGTCGGTCTTGCCGCCGGACAGGCTGATGTCGTAGGAGGTGATCTGCGGTTCGCCCAGGTACAGCTCGGCCAACTGGCCTTCGCTGCGGTACTTGGCGAACGCGTCCCACTGGCTGGCCAGGTCCTGGCGGTTGTAGAAATACTCTCCGCCGAGCCGGTCGAGGGCGCGGCGGTCGGTAAGCCTGGCACTGATCGTATAGCTGGGCGGCAGCACGAACTGGCTGTCGTCGCGCTCCAGCACGCAGTCGCTGCCTTCCTTGGCGAAGTTGCGGCACAGGTCCTGGTCGGTGCTGGTGCGGCCGCGTTGGCGATCGGCGACGCTGAGCTGCATCAGCGGCGCATTGGAAAGCTCCACGCGCGACTCGACCCGGGCTTCGCCGTCATGGGTGTAATGCTCGCTGCGGGTCACGCGCAGGGTGTCGCCGGGCGCTTCCAGGGGAATCTCGTCGCGCCGCACCTTGCCGTCGGCGCCCAGCACCAGCGCCCAGCGCTGCTGGATGTCGGGCATGGTGCGGCCGGGAGCGAACACCGGGTTGGTCGGGTCCAGCCACCAGGTCTTGCCGTCCACCTCGGCGCGGACGATGGCATGGTTCGGCGCGTACATGCCGGGCACCAGCAGGTCCCAGACCACGTCGCCGCGGCTGACCAGGGTCGGTTCGGCCTTGATCCCGGCGGCCTTGAGCATGGCGGCGAGGAGGATCGCCAGGTCCTTGCAGTCGCCGTAGCCATTGCGCTCGATCTCCGCCAGGGAGAAGGGCACGTAGCCGCGCTCGCTGGCGCGCCAGTCGCCCAGGTAGCGGTAGGTGTCGTTGATGTACTGCATCAGGCCGGCGACCTGCTCGCGGGCCGGCTTGCCCTTCACCGCGGCGACGGCCGCCGCGGCGCCCTTGGGCAGCTCCGCGGCGAGGATCTCGTTGTAGCGCGCGGCGAACGGGCCGAAGTTGTCCTGCAGGTCCAGCGAACTGCCCAGCTCCAGGCGCGGGGTATGGCGCAGGTAGGCGTTGCCGGCTTCGTTGATGTAGTTGGTGTATTGCGGCTTTTTCAGGCTGACCTTGAGGGTCTTCTTGTCGGCGCTCTGTTCGATGCGATAGGCGTCCATCAGCTCGCTGCGCACGAAGATCGGCCGCTCGGCCTTGAACTCGGCGACGAAGCGGTCGTCGCGCACCGGCATCGGCGGGCGGCTGAGGATGTAGTGGAACTGGGTGCTCAGCGGCTTGGCGGTGAAGTGCTCGCGCAGGGTGTAGCTGATGCGGGTGCCGACGCGCAGGTTGGGGAACGCCAGGGAGGTCTGGCGTTCGCGCAGGAAGCCCTGGTCCGGGTTCGGCGCGGTGCGCGTATCGATCTGCGACTGGTCCAGCGGCACCGGCTTGCCGCCGGGCTGGGTCAGCTCGGCCTTCTCCACGATCAGGCTATCGGTCTCCGCGTAGCTGCGATCGATGCGCGAGAGCATCTCGCGGCCGCTCGGCTTGAGGATGGTGAAGCTGTAGGTGCTCACGCAATCGGTGCTGTTGTCGGCGTTGAACTGGCAGCGGAACTCGGTTTCGCCGGCCAGCGGCGCCTCGGCGATCGGTTGCAGCGCGGCGAGGGCCGGGGTGGCGGCGCAGAAGACGCTGGCGGCGAGGAAGGAAGGGGAGAAGGGATGACGGGGCATCGGAGCCTCAGGATGAAACGTTTGAGCGGAACTCCCCGGCGTAGTCGGGCGCAAGGGGGCGCCGGGCGATAGCCGGGGAGATGGACCCTGAATGATAGGTTTTATCAATTCCGCATGTCGACCGGCGGGTCCGGTTATGTGCGGGATGTCGCCGTTGCGATCTTTTCGCCGGCTTCATTCGCCGGGCTTCGCCGTTCTGTGGCAGGCGCACGCCTGTTCCTGGCGCTCCGGAACCGGGTCGTAGCCGCCCGGGTGCCAGGGGTGGCAGCGCAGCAGCCGGCGCGCGCCGAGGTAGCCGCCTCGCAGCGCGCCATGTACGCGGATGGCTTCCAGGGTGTAGTGCGAGCAACTGGGGTAGAAGCGGCAGCGGGGACCGATCAGCGGGCTGATTGCGTACTGGTAGAAGCGGATCAGCCCGATCAGCAGGAACTTCATGGCGAGCCCTCGGCGGGGTTGCGGCGGCGAGCGGGCATTGTAGCGCCGTTGTCGGTCCTCAAGGAGCATTCTCCGCTGCGCAATAAAGGGTCCGCCCGTCGACGAGGCTGCGAGCAGTCGCCAGGCGGCCGCGCAGGCCGGGTTCTTCCGGCGCCAGCGTGCCCTCGCGCCAAGCGCCTCCGCGCAATGGAATCAGTGCCGAACGGCCGTAGCCCGGGCAGTACGCCTCGGCGTCGCCCTCCAGGTAGTCGACGCCGTCCAGGGTCAGCTCGCCGACATTCCAGCGCGCGCCGAGGTAGGCCTGGCGGAACGGCCCGTCGGCAAGAACGTAAAAGCCCCCGCGCACCTTGCTGGCCGCCGTGGTGAAGCCGATGGTGCGGCGCGGTTGCGGGATCACCAGCAGCGGTCGCCGTGGGTCGGCGAAGGCCTCCTGCAACTCGACCAGGCGCTGGCGGGTGGCGCCCATCTCACGCCGGTAGCGCTCGCCGCGCGCCCGCGCGTCGTCGGGAAGTTCGCTCCAGGCCGGAGGCTGGTCGCGCAGCAGGTAGTCCAGCGGCCAGGTGCCGGCTATCGCGGCCTCCTTCCAGTCCGCGTCGTCGTCGCGCAGGTCCAGCAGCACTCCGGCCAGCGCGCCGATCTCGTAGGCTTCGCTGTCGACGCCGACGCCGATCTCGTTGGCATCGTAGAAGGCCAGCGCGTACTCCCGCAGCGCCTGCCGATAGCGTTGCGGATCCTCGGCGAAATCGGTGCGGTAGCGCGCGGCGGCGGCCATCTCGATGTAGCGCGCGGTGCCTTCGCTGAGATCGACCTGCGCCGCCAGCCGGCTTTCCTCGGGAGCAGCTTCGCGCCAGCGGCGCAGCCAGCCCTGGGCGTCGCTCAGGTAGCTGTCGCGCTGCCCGGGCGTGCGCAGGGCCTGGAGCAGCGACTGGAACAGGGCATAGCGGTATTCCCGCGGGCGCGGGTCGAGCGTGGCCAGGTCGCCGCGATAGCCACCGGGCTTGCGCAGGCCCGGCCAGTCTTCCTGGGCGTAGCGATGGAAGGCTTCGTGCGGGCCGATGGCGGCCAGCGTCTCGCTATTGCCGGTATTGCTCCGCAGGTGCGCGGCGCTGATCTGCAGCAGCACCGCCGGACGGCCCCGGTAACGCGGAAAGGCATAGCTCAGGTCGAGATCCGGGTCGCTGTCGCCCGCCGCCGTGGTGCGCTGCGCGCGGCCTTCGGCATCGGCGACCCAGGTACTGCGGCCATCGCTGTAGAGGAAGGCCTTGTCGGCCATCCGCCAGCCGGGCCAAAGTCGTTCGCTGTGCTGGCCGACGGCATGGGCATAGGCCAGGTAGCGGCGGGCGAACGACTCGCTGTCCGTCGCCGCGGCGGGAAGGGACAGGGCAAGCAGGAGCAGGGGCAGGGCTCGGGTCATGGCGGGTACGGTTGCGCAAGGTCGGTCGGGGCGACGAAGGTATCCCGCCGCTTCCCGATTGACCGTCGCGGCCGCTGCCGCGTTCCCCTAGGCGGTGTTGCGCGCCCGCGCCAGGTCGCGCAGCGGCGGGGCGCCGAACAGCCGGCTGTACTCGCGGCTGAACTGCGACGGGCTTTCGTAGCCGACCCGGTAGCCGGCGGCGGCCACTTCCAGGCCCTCGCTGAAGATCAGCCGGCGTGCTTCCTGCAAGCGCAACTGCTTCTGGTACTGCAACGGGCTCATCGCGGTCACGGCCTTGAAGCGGTGGTGCAGGGTCGAGGGGCTGAGGTTGACCACCTGGGCCAGTTGCTCGATGCGCAGCGGCTTCCCGTAGTTCTGGTTGATCCAGTCGATGGCGCGGGTGATGCGGTGGGCCTGGCTGTCGGCGATGGCGATCTCGTGCAGGCGCTGGCCCTGGCCGCTGCGCAGCAGCCGGTAGAAAATCTCGCGGAGGATCAGCGGCGCCAGCATCGGGATGTCGCGCGGGCTGTCCAGCAGATGGATCAGGCGCAGCACCGCATCCAGCAGGCTGGCGTCGATACGGTCGACGTAGAGGCCGCGGTCGCCGCGCCGGCTGGCCACTTCCATGGGCCCGGCGTCGGAGATCAACTGGGTGATTTCCGCCGGGTCGATATCCAGCCGGACGCAGAGGTAGGGCGCGTCCGGCGAGGCGTCGATCACCTGGCCGGCCAGCGGCAGGGTGACCGAGACCACCAGGTAGTGCAACGGATCGTAGATATAGCGTTCCTCGGCCAACTGCACCTCCTTGCGGCCCTGGGCGATGATGCACAGGGCAGGTTTGTGCATGCCGCGCGCCGGCAGGGTGGGGCCGTCGGCGCGGATCAGGGCGAGGGGTTCGACGGCGGTGCCGTAGATACCGTCGCGGGGGCAATGCCTGAGCAGCGACTGCGCCAGTTCGCTCTGGCGCTGGCGCAATTCGGCGGGGAGATCGACGGAAAGAAGCGGGGTGTTTTCGCTCATGCGGGGACTCGCGGGGGAAACCTTCCCAAGACTAGCGCGCGTCGCGGCGACAGGCATCCATCGCGCTGCGCGATGGCAGGATCAGGCAAGCATTCGCCAGGAACAGGCAAGCCAGCTCGTTTCACCGGGCGCAAGCGGATGAGAAAAAACCGGAACGCGGCAGTTTCAGGCAAGAACCCGACAGTATCCGTCTACCGATTCCCCGCGCCGTCCCCCTAATCTGGCTGGCATGGCGGAATCTCCGTCATGCCGATGGGAAATACCTGCAGGGGGACACACCTATGTCAAATCAACAGGCCAGACTGTCATCGGGCGGCGTGCCGCCGGAGCGCGCGCCGGGCGCCTCCCGTTCGCGGTCGCGCGACGGCGCTCTGGTCCCCGACACGCCTTCCCGTTCGCCTGCCGGCCCCGCCGCGGGCGGCACGCTGGCGCGGACCCATCCCGGCAACTGGTAATCGGAGGCAGGGCACATGCGTCACCCTTACACCCCACAGCGGCCGGCCGGCGTCTCGGCGCCGCCGGCCCTTCCACTCCTGGTGCCGCTTGCGCAGCGGCGAATCCATGTCGAGGAGGCAGAGAGCATGCCAGCGTTCAATCGGGCCAGTCACCTGGTCAGCATTCGCGCCCGCAGCGGCCAGTCGCACCGCCTCGGCCTGCGCCTGCAAGAGCTGGCGCAGGCGGGCCAGGCCGCGCCCGGTTGCCTGCGCTACGAACTGCGCCAGGCGGACGGGGACGCCGACCTGTGGCTGTTGCACAGCGAGTGGAGCGATGAAGCTGCCATGCAGGCGTACCTGTCCGGCGACGCCCAGCGGGTCTTCGCCGAGGTGCTCTGGCAAGCGCTGGCGGCGACCCTGGACGTGCAGGAGCGGCCGTTCTGAAACCGGGCGGGCGGATGACGCGGCGCGGCGTCCGCCCGTCCCCCTTGTTCTGGCGTCTCAGCGACCCGGCGCGACCGGCGACTGGTCCGCTCGTTCGTCTTCGACGTCGCGATGTCGCTCGAAGGCGGTCGCCGGCGAGCCATCGGCATTGACCTGCAACACCGCGCGCGGACGGCCGTCCTCGCCAATGAATACCTGGCCGATCCCGGCGCTGTTCCACAGGCGCTCGCCGGCCTGGCTGTGCTGCGGAACGCGCGGGCGGATTTCCAGGCTGCGCCGCTGGGTCAGCCAGTTCAGCGGCGACCAGGGCGCATAGAGCCAGCGGTTGAGGCGGTCGAACCAGTCCAGCAGGCGTCGCGGGAATTCGTTCTTGATCCCGCTGCTGGTGATCTGCCAGAGCCGGGGCCCGCGCTCGCGGTGGCGAATCCGGATGTCGTAGACGAAGGAGTAATGCACGTCGCCGGAAAGGATCAGGTAGTTACCCGGCGTGCGCGAGTGGCGGAAGATGTTCATCATCACCGAGGCCGCGCCGCGATGGGCCATCCAGTTTTCCGCATCGACCAGCAGCGGCTGGCCGATCCAGCTGAAGAGCTTCTGCACGCCCTCGATCAGCTTGACCCCGAACATCGGCGCCGGCGACACGATGATCGCCGCCTTTTCGCCGAGCAGGTCCTGCTGGAGTTCACTCAGCGCCTCCCAGTCCATCAGCCCGGAGGGCCGGCCCAGGTTGCGCTCGCTGCGCCAGCGGCGGGTGCGCGTGTCGAGGACGATCAGGGTCGGGCTGCCAGGCAACCGGTAGTGCCAGTGCTGGAAGTCGAGCAGGGCATCGAGCAGGCGGTCCTGCTCGGCGCAGGGCAGCCGGCCGTCTGCCGCGGCACCCTCCATCAGGGCCGCGACCGGCGCCAGCCATTCGCCGCAATGCTGCGGGTCGTTGCCCCAGCCCTGGCAGAGCAGGTAGGCGAGCAGGGCGTTGCCGATGATCCGCCGGGAGAACGGATGGCCGTAGGCGGTCAGCTCCCAGCGCGCGGAAAGGTTCCAGTCGTCGGTGATGTCGTGGTCGTCGAAGATCATCAGCGACGAGATATGCGCCAGTGCCCGCGCCACGCCGGGCAGGCCATCGCGGAAGGCTTCGATGTGCCGGCGCTCGTCGGCGAAGCGCTGCGCGTGCCGCGCATCCAGCCCCGGCGGCGGTTCCAGCCTGACCAGGCGCCAGGGCGCCGGCGACCAGACCAGCAGGTACATCGCCAGCACCTCGGCCAGGCCGACCAGATGGTTGTGGGCGTTGGCCGAGGTGAAGATCGGCTTCTTCACCCCGCCGAAGAAGCGCTCGCGCAGGGCTTCGTTGGACTTGAAGGCGGGCAGCAGGTCCTCGCGCCGGTAGTAGGTGGCCGGGTGTGCGTAGAGCGCCTCGCTGTCGTCCACCAGCGCGCCTTCCAGGTGTTCGCCGTACAGGCCGAGGCGGCGGATCAGCCCATGGATGGCCACCAGCATCGGCCCGGCGACGTCGTCGGCGTAGACCTGGTCGCCGCTCATCATCAGCAACGCCGGGCGGCTTTCGGCCTGCAGCAGGTTTTCCTCCAGCAGCCGGTCGACCTGCAGCAGGCCATCGGCCGCCGGGTGATGCGGCTTGCGGCAGGAGCCGTGGAGCAACTGGTCGAGACGTGGCTTGAGCACCAGGCTGGCGCGCTGGCGACCGGGGTAGAGCAGATGCGGCGCCCATTCGGCGATTCCCGCGGGCTCCCGGCCGTCGGCGGCCAGGCGCAGGTCGTAGTCGACCAGGCGGGCGCAGGGCAACGGCGGGTCGAGCGCGACATCCAGCAGATGCAGCCAGGCATGGGTGCCGATGCGGATGGCCGAGTGGGTTCCTTCCGCGAGGCGGATCCGACGCTCTGCCTCGCCTTCGCTGGCGAGGACCAGCTCGATGGCCGTCGGGCATGACGTGGCCAGCCAGAACACCAGGCGCTCGGGCTCTGCGCGGCGCAGCAGGGGGCCGGCCAGGACCAGGGGCAGGGCTTCGTCAGGCGGGATGTCGTTGGGGAGCGAGGCGGACATTGGTACGGGCGTTGTCGACGCGGCGAAACAAGCTGACGAGTATGCCGCTTTCCGCGGATCGCGGCGTTGCCATTTCGTAAGGAATGACGACAGTCGTCGCGGGATGGCGATCTTCTAATGCCAAAAAGTTAAGTACACCTTAATTAATATTCTTTTTTGCGTTCGGGCTTCTGCGGCATATTGCCTTCCGCGCAGGCCCGGCGGCCTGCCATCGCTGTTTGCGGGAGGGACACGTGCAATCCGACGTCGGCGCCGCCTCCCGCCGATCAAGGTTTCGCCTGCCACCCCGACGCCCGGTGGCGCAGGCCCGTAGCACGAGAGTGCGGAATGGGCATGGATCAGACACGCAATCGCCTCGTCGGCCTGATGTTCCAGAACGACTATTCCTGGCTGAGCGGGCGCCTGCGGCGCTACCTCGGCTGCCCCCACAGCGCCGAGGACATCGCCTCGGAAACCTTCCTCAAGGTCCTCGCCCTGCCGGACCCGGCAAGCATCCGCGAGCCGCGCGCGCTGCTCACCACCATCGCCCGCCGGTTGATGTACGACGGCTGGCGGCGCCAGGACCTGGAACGCGCCTACCTGGAAAGCCTGGCCGGGCTTCCGGAGGCCCTCGCGCCGTCCGCCGAGGAGCAGGCCCAGGTGGTGGAAACCCTGCTGCGCCTGGAGCGCATGCTCGCCGGGCTGTCGCCGAAGGCCCGCGCCGCCTTCATCCATAGCCAGATCGGCGGACTGACCTACGTGGAGATCGCCGGCTTGCTGGAGGTTTCCGTCAGCCGCATCCACCAGTACATGGTCGAGGGCTTCAAGCAGTGCTACCAGGTGCTTGCCGAATGAGCCAGGGAAGGCGCGAACGCATCCTCGACGAAGCGGCGCAGTGGATGGCGCTGCTGCAATCCGGCCATGCCGGCGCCGAGGAGCGCCTGGCGTTCCAGCAGTGGCGCCAGGCCGACGCCGAGCACGGTGCGGTGTTCGACCGGCTCAGCCTGGGCTTGCAGTCGTTTCGCGACGAGCCCTTGCACGGCTTGCGCGCCGAGCAATTGATCGGCGCGCTCGAGGCGCCGTCCGCCCGTCGCCGGTTTCTCCAGCGCAGCCTCGCCCTGGCGGCGTTCGGCGTGGCGACGCTGGCGCTGGGGCGGATCGGCATCGTCGGCTTCCCCTGGCCCGGCGACCTGTATACCGGCACCGGACAACGCCAGAGTTTCCGCCTGGAGGATGGCAGCCAACTGGTGCTGGACGCGCGCAGCCGGGTACGCCCCGAATTCGATGGCTACCGGCGTCGCCTGCGCTTACGCGAGGGGCGCCTGCTGGTTGACGTGGCACGGGATCCGGCGCGGCCGTTCGTCGTCGACACCGGGCGCGGCCAGGTCGAGGCGCAGGGAACCCGCTTCCAGGTCAGCGATGACGGCGCCAGCTCGCGAGTGGTGGTGCTCGAGTCGCGGGTGCGGATCACCACGGCCGACGGACGGCAATGCCTGCTGGATCGCGGCCAGAGCGCGCGTTTCGACGCCTCGGCGATTCTCGCCCGAGGTCCTGCCGAAGGCGGCGAGAGCGCCTGGCTGGATGGCCGGCTGGAGGTCCGCGACCGCCCGCTGGGGGAGGTGCTGGAAGCGTTGCGCGCCTATCGCCGCGGCATCATCAGCGTCGCCGACGACGCGGCGGCGCTGCGCGTCAGTGGCATCTACCCGCTGGACGACAGCGGCGTGGCGCTGGCATTGCTGGAGCAGAGCCTGCCGATCCGGCTCGACTACCACGGGCCCTACTGGGTCAGCATCGCCAGCCGCTGAGGCGCGCGCCCGGCGGCGAGCCGGGCGGCGCGACGCTTCAGAACGGCTTGGTCGGCAGGTACTTGCCGTCGAGGGTGATCACCGCCCGCGAGCCGCCTTCCGGGTCCTCGACCTTCTTGATGTCCAGCTTGAAGTTGATCGCGCTGATGATGCCGTCGCCGAACTGTTCGTGGACCAGCGCCTTCAGGGTGCTGCCGTAGACTTGCAGCATCTCGTAGAAGCGATAGATGGTCGGGTCGCTGGGAATGCCGCCGGGAATGCTGCCGCGCAGCGGGATGCTTTGCAGCAGGAGCACCGCGTCGTCGTCCAGGCCGAGTTGGGCGGCGACCTTGCGCGCCGCCGCCTCTGGCAGGGCATGCTGGCCGAGCAGGGCGGCGGTGACGAAGGTCAGGGCGAGACCGGTGCCGTCGGCCAGATCCTGCCAGGACAGGCCCAGGCGGGCCTTGTTCAGGACCACGGTCTCGGCCAGTTGCTGGCGCGCGTTGGGGGACACTTGGCTGTGTTGCATGGGATGACTCTCCTTGCGGGTGGTTGTGAGGGAAGGGATTCAGGCGACCGCCTGCCCGGGTGCGCCGCCTACCGCGCGCACTTCGGGATGCTCGGCGAGGGAGACGAAGCGCCGGCTGGCGCCGTCGAGGGCGTCGATGCGGCCGCTTTCGATGTCGTAGACCCAGCCGTGCAGGTTCAGCCGACCCTGTTCCAGGGCGCGGGCGACGCAGGGGTGGGTGCGCAGGTTGGCCAGTTGGGCGATCACGTTGTGCCGCACCAGGGCGTCCAGCCGCGCCGCCTCGGAGGCGTGTTCGTGGGCGCTGTTCATCGCCCGTGCGGCCTCGGCGTGGTGCAACCAGCCGGCCACCGCCGGCAACTGGTCGAGACAGGCGCAGGACGCGATGGCGCCCATCGCGCCGCAGTCCGAGTGGCCGCAGACCACGATGTCGCCGACCCCGAGCACCGCCACCGCGTATTCCACCGAGGCGCTGACCCCGCCGGGCTGCGGCCCGTAGCCGGGGACGATGTTGCCGGCATTACGGATCACGAAGAGTTCGCCGGGCTCGCGCTGGGTCAGCAGCTCGGGGACCACCCGGCTGTCCGAGCAGGCGATGAACAGCGCCTTGGGGGCTTGCCGGGTGGCCAGGGACTTGAACAGTTGCGAGCGCGCCGGGTAGGCGTCGCGCTGGAAGCGGAGAAAGCCGTCGATGATGTCACGCATGGCGCTGGGCTCCTGGCCGTCGAATGGTGGGGCCAGGATGCGCGGATTGAGCCATAGGGTCCAAGACCGGTTTATTATTCCAATCATTGGTCTGGCCTATAGTTGGATGTTTCCATGCTGCTTCGCCACCTGCGCTACCTGCTCGCTGTCGTCGAGCATCGCAACTTCACCCGCGCCGCCGAGGCGCTGCACGTTTCGCAACCGACCCTGTCGCAGCAGGTGCGGCAACTGGAAGAGCAACTGCGCGTGCAATTGCTCGACCGCTCCGGCAGGAGCGTGCGTCCCACCGATGCCGGCGAGCTGTACCTGCTTCATGCGCGGCGTGCCTTGCGCGAGCTGGAAGCGGCGCAGCGGGCGATCCACGAGGTGCGCGACCTCAGTCGCGGCCGCCTGCGCCTGGGCATGACGCCGACCTTCACCTGCTATCTGGTGGGCGCCCTGGTGGATCCGTTCAATCAGCGCTATCCGGGCATCGAGTTGAGCCTCGAGGAGTTGCCCCAGGACGCCCTGGAGGCGGCGCTGATCGACGATCGCCTGGACCTTGGCGTGGCCTTCAGCGAGCCGGGTTCAGTGGAGATCGACAGCCAGCCGCTCTACCTGGAGCGCCTGGGCCTGGTGCTGGGGGCGGAACACCCGGCGGCGGACGCGCCGCTGGCCGCCGCAGCGCTGGCGGAGTTGCCGTTGGCGTTGTTGCGCGACGACTTCGCCACGCGCCGGCACATCGACGCTTACCTGCGCCAGCAAGGGGTGACGGCGCGGGTGGCGCTGGAGGCGAACTCGATCAGCGCCATCGTCGACGTGGTTCGCCGCGGACGGCTGGCCAGCATCCTGCCGGAGGCGGTGGCGCGCCAGCAGGCCGGGTTGCGCTGCGTGGCGCTGCGGCCGGCGCTGCCGACCCGCCAGGTAGCGCTGTTCTGGCGCCAGGGCAGCCACCCCGGTGCCGCGCGCCTGGCCTTCCAGGCCCTGGCGCTGGAGCTCGGCGCCGAGCTGGGCGACGCCTGAGCGGGATCAGCCGCGACTCGGCTGCAACGCCGCGGGCTCCTCGCGGCGCAGGCGCAGGGCCAGGGCGGCGCCGAACAGGGCGAGCAGGGCGCTGAGCGCGGTCACCCATTCGATGCCGCGCGCCTGGCTGGCCAGCAGGCTGGCGGCATCGGCGCCGCGCACCTGGGTGTTGGCCAGCGCCACCAGCAGGGCCAGGCCGAGCGCGCCGCCGATCTGCTGGGTCATCGAGGCCATCCCCGAGGCGACGCCCTGTTCGGCGGGATCGACGCCGCTGGCGGCGCTGACCCACATGGCGGTCCAGGTCATGCCCTGGCCGACGCTGAGGATCACGATGGCCGGCAGCAGCGCCAGGAAGCCGCGCCCCAGCGGTAGGCACGCTGCCAGCAGGCTGAGCCCGAGCGCGCCCAGCAGCAGGCCGGCGACCAGCGTCGCGCGTGCCCCGTGGCGGGCCAGCAGGCGCTCGGCGACGCGGATGCCGAGGGTGCAGAGCAGAGTTGCCGGGAGGAACGCCAGGCCGGTCTGCAACACGCTGTAGCCGTACACCGACTGGAAGTAGATGGCCAGGAAGTAGTACTGCACGCCGTAGCTGCTCATGAAGATCGCGGTCAGCAGCATCGCCACCTGCAGGTTGCGGTTGCCCAGCAGGCGCAGCGGCATCAGCGGGTCGCGGCTGTAGTGTTCGATGGCGAGGAACGCCAGCAGCAGCGGGACGGAAAGGTAAAGTCCGAAACGTACCGAGGGCGCATCCCAGCCCGACTCGGGGCCCTGGACCAGGGCGAAGACCAGCAGGGTGGCGCCGGCGGTGACCGTCAGCGCGCCGGCCAGGTCGAAGCGCCGGCCGCGCTGGCGCCGGGCGTCGGCCGGGATCAGGCGCAGGGCGAGCAGCGCCGCGGCGCCGGCCAGCGGCACGTTGACCAGGAAGATCGAGGCCCAGCCGAACAGCTCGGTGAGCGCGCCGCCGAGCGCCGAACCGAGGGCCAGGCCGAACGCCGAGGCGATGCTCCAGATCGCCAGGGCACGATTGCGCGCCGGGCCCTCGGCGAAGTGATTGCCGATCAGCGCCAGGGTCGCCGGGAACAGCAGCGCGCCACCCAGGCCCTGCACGGCGCGGGCGAGGATCAACGGCAACTCGCTCTGGGCCAGGCCGCCCGCGAGGGAGGCGAGGGCGTACAGGCTTTGTCCGAGGACGTACATGCGGCGCCGGCCGAGCAGGTCGGTGGCGCGCCCGCCGAGCAGGAGGAAGCCGCCGAAGGCCACCGTATAGGCGCTCACCACCCATTGCAGGCGTTGCGCCGAGAAATCCAGCGCCCGGCTGATTTCCGGCAGGGCGACGAACACGATGGTGGCGTCGAGGGCGATGATCAACTGCGCGCAGGCGAGCAGGGCGAGCATCCAGTTGGAAGGGGCGGCACGGTCCGTCACGGCGGGACTCCTGGTCTGGGTTGGGCGCGGCCAGTGTTTCTCATGCTGGAATCGTGATAAATAGCCTCTCCGTCCTTTCACTGATGAAAATAATCATCGATGAGATCGCCATGGACCTGAATGCCGTCAAGTTGCTCGCCCGCGTGGCCGAGACCCGTAGCTTCACCCAGGCCGCCGTTTCCCTCGGTCTGACCCAGTCCGGCCTGTCGCGCGCCATCGGCCGGCTGGAAGCCGAACTCGGCGTGCGTCTGCTGCACCGCACCACCCGCAGCGTCAGCCTGACCCCGGACGGCCAGCTGTTCTACGAGCGCTGCGCACCCTTGCTGGCGGAGCTGGAGGAAGTCGAGAAGTTGCTGGTGGACCGCCAGTGCGCGCCGAGCGGCCCGCTGAAGATCACCACCCCGCAGGCGCTCGGGCGGATCGTGATCATGCCGGCGCTGCGCGAACTGACCCGGCGCTACCCTCAGTTGCAGATCGAGGCGGCGATGACCGATCGCCTGGTCGACCTCACCGAGGAAGGCTTCGACGCCGCCGTGCGTCTCGGCCGGGTCGGCGACGTGCGCCTGATCGCCCGGCCGTTGGCGGCGTTGCGTTGGGTCACGGTGGCGTCGCCGGAATACCTGCGCAGTCACGGCACGCCGGAGCGCCTGGAGCAACTCGCCGGGCATAACTGCCCGACGGTGCGCGACCTGCACACCGGCAAGCTGCTGGAATGGCAGTTCCAGCGCGACGGCCAGCCGCTGAGCCTGGCGGTGCGCGGCGACCTGGTGCTGGACGTGGCCGACGCGCTGGTCGACGCGGCGCTGGTCGGCCAGGGCATCGTCCAGGTGATGGGCTTCATGGCCGAGGAGGCGATCCGCCGGCGTCGACTGGTACGCATCCTCCAGCCCTTCGAACCGCCGCTGTGCCCGGTGTCGCTGATCTACCCGCCGTCGCGGCAGTGCTCGCTGAAGATCGGCGCGCTCTACGAGGAACTGAAGAGCGCGCACTGGTGCGGGGCGCTGACGTACTGACCCGAGGGCGGCAGGGCGGATAACGCCGTGTTCGGACCGGCGGATAGCCGCAAGCGGCTATTCGCCCTACGCGGGGCAAGGCCGGTAGCGGAGCTGGGGAAGATTGTCGGGTAGGGCGAATAACGCCGGAGGCGTTATCCGCCGATACGCCTGTTCGCCTGCGTTTATAAGCTCAGAACAAAGCGTTCCAAGCTGGCCCTGCAAATCTCCCGCGCTCATCGCTCATCCCCTGGAAACCATGTTTTCGGGGGGAACCGAACGATGCCGCACCATGCTCCATCCACACGCCTGCCTTCCAGCCTGGCCCTGGCCGCGCTGCTCGCGGCGGCCTACGCCGCGCCGCCGGAGGCTCGTGCGGAGACGCCCGCGCTCGCCGCCAAGGCGCTCACCTTCGACGTCGCCGCCGGCCCGCTGGACCAGGTGCTGCTAGGCATCTCGCGGCAGAGCGGCTTGCTGATCTCCTTCGAGCAGGCGTTGGTGCGCGGCCGGCAGGCGCCGGCGGTGCGCGGTCCGCTGAGTGTCGACCAGGCCCTGGAACAGGCCCTGCGCGGTAGCGGCCTGCAGTTCCGCCGTTCCGAGCGCGGCGCGGTGATTTCCGCCGCGCCGCTGCGCGCGGCCGTACCGGCGGCGAAGGTGCAGCCGCTGGCGGCGAACGCGGAGCAGACCCTGGAGCGGGTGGTGGTGACCGGCTCGCGGATTCCCCGCGCCCAGCAGGAAGGACCGTCGCCGGTCACGGTGATCAGCAGCGAGGAAATCCAGAACCGCGGCTACCGCAACGTCTTCGAGGCCTTGCAGACGCAGACCCAGAACACCGGCATGACCCAGGGCGAGGACTACGGCAACACCTGGCAGCCGGCGGCCAACGCCCTCAACCTGCGCGATCTCGGCCCCAACCACACGCTGGTGCTGATCAACGGCCGGCGCGTCGCCGACTACCCGACCGCCTATGGCGGCTCGGTGAACTTCACCAACCTGGCGAACATCCCGGCGGTCATGATCGACCGCATCGAGATCCTCAGCGGCGGCGCCTCGGCGATCTATGGCTCGGATGCCATCGCCGGGGTGGTCAATATCGTCCTGAAGAAGAAATTCGATGGCGTCGACGTCAACCTGCGCGCCGGCACCACCGAGCGCGGCGGCGGCGACAACCAGCGCCTGCAACTGGTCGGCGGCGGTGCGACGGGCGACTTCGAAGGCCTGTTCGGCCTGCAGGTCGAGCAGCGCCAGCCGGTCTGGGCCAACCAGCGCGGTTTCATGGACAGCTACCCGGACGGCAACAACGTCGGCTACCGGCTGAACCCGCAGAGCGGACGCTACCTCGGCGACGCCTCCTGCGCCGGCCTCGGCGGCCTGTTCGGCGGCAACGTGGCGCCGGTGCCGGGCGCCAGGGGTGGCTATCGCTGCATGACCGACCAGTACTACAACAACTACTGGACCCTGCAGACCAAGAAGGAAAACTACGACGGCTACGCCGGCGGCACCTGGCACCTGAGCGACAGCGGCAAGCTGTTCGCCGACCTGCTGTTCGGCTTCGACCACCTGCAGAACAACACCCGCGGGCCGTCCTTCACCTCGCCGGACTTCATCAATGCCTCCAGCGGCGACCTGGAGCGCTGGTACCGGCTGTTCTCGCCCGAGGAGATCGGCGGCAAGAGCAGCAACAACAGCAAGTGGCGCGAGGTGTCCTGGACCGGCACCCTCGGCTACAGCGACCGCGTCGCCAATACCTCCTGGGAATACGAACTGGCCGCGACCCGCTCCGAGTACCGCAGCGACCGTACCACCCGCTACACCCCGGCGGCCGGGATCCTCGACCTGTACCTGGGCCGCAAGCTCGGCGAACGCGACGGCTACCCGGTCTACGATCCCGATCCGGCGCGCCTCGGACGTCCGCTGAGCGAGGAAGAGTGGCGCAGCCTGCGGCGCAACGTGACCCAGCACAGCGAGTCCTACTCGCAGACCTACAGCTTCACCGGCAACGGCGAGCTGTTCGACCTGCCGGCCGGCCCGGTGGCCTTCGCCGGCGTGCTGGAGGTGGGCAAGCAGGGCTACAGGATCCGCCCCGATTCGCAATACAACGACGGCTCCCTCTACAACGTCTCCAAGGCCAGCAGCTCCGGCGGCTCGCGCGACCGTTACGCCGCCGGCGGCGAATTCAGCATCCCGCTGCACGACACGCTGCTGGCGTCCGCCGCCGGCCGCTGGGACCAGTACAGGTTCAGCGGTCGCACCGAGGAGCAGACCACCTACAACCTGGGGCTGGAGTGGCGCCCGCTGACCAGCCTGCTGCTCCGCGGCAGCTACGGCACCAGCTTCCGCGCGCCGGACCTGAACTACATCTACCAGGCCGACGCCAACGGCTACTACCCGGCGCAGAAGGACTACTACGGTTGCGAGAAAGGCGTCGACGGCGCTTGCAAGAACGGCCGGGTCGACTACGTGCAGAGCGGCACGCCCGACCTGAAGTCCGAGCGCGGGCGCTACTGGGGCTACGGCTTCGTCTGGTCGCCGTCGAGCAGGTTCGACTTTTCCGCCGACTACTACCACATCCAGATCGACGACCTGCTGACCACCCTCGACCCGGACAAACTGCTGCGCGACGAGGCGGCCTGCCGTAGCGGCGGGCTCGATCCGGACTCGGCGCAGTGCCGCGACACCCTGGCGCGGGTCGAGCGCAACGCCGGCGACGCCAGCGTCGATCCGAATCGCCTGAACAAGGTCTACGTCAATGCCATCAACGCGGCCAAGGAGCGCACCAGCGGCATCGACCTGCGCAGCAACATCCGCTGGGGCGCCGGTGACTACGGCGCCTTCTCCTCGACCCTCGGCTACACCCTGGTGTTGTCCCACGATTACCAGCAGTCCGACGACTACCCCAGCGAGAACCAGCGCGACAGCCTCGACTCCCACGACTGGCGCAGCAAACTCAACGCCAGCCTGACCTGGGACTACGCACAGTTCACCTCGACGCTCTTCGCGGTGCGCTACGGCAGCGTTACCAACGCCGCTGGCAGCGGGCGCCTGAGCCCGTGGACGGTGTTCAACGCCAGCGCCCGCTACCGGCTCAACGAACGCGCCAGCGTCGGCCTGACGGTGAACAACCTGCTCGACCAGATCAAGGAGGACGACTCCGATGGCTGGCCGTACTATCCCACCGGCAACTACGACGCCATGGGCCGCCAATGGTGGCTGGACTTCAGCTATCACTTCGGTGGTTGAGCCATGCCCGGACGCATCCTGGTCTTCGCCTGCTGCCTGCTCGCCAGCCTGGCCCGCAGCGAGCCGCGCCATGCCATCACGCTCTACGACGAGCCGGCGAAATACCCGCCGGGTTTCCAGCACTTCGACTTCGTCGACCCGCAGGCGCCCAAGGGCGGCAGCCTGCGGCGGATGGAAAGCGGCAGCTTCGACACGCTGAACCCCTTCGCCAACCGCGGCACGCCGATCAGCATGACCCAGGCCGCGCTGATCTACGAAACCCTCGGCTTCCAGTCGCTGGACGAGCCGTTCACCGAATACGGCTACCTGGCGCGCTACATCGAGAAAGCCCCGGACAACAGCTGGGTGCGTTTCCATATCGATCCGCGGGCGCGCTTCAGCGACGGCGTGGCGGTCACCGCCGAGGACGTGAAGTTTTCCTTCGATAGCCTGGTCGAGCAGGGCAGCCCGTTCTGGCGCGCCTACTACAAGGAGGTCCTCGAGCCGGTGGTGGAGGACCGCCTGCGCATCCGCTTCGACTTCCGTCATGCCGGCAACCGCGAACTGCCGCTGGTGCTGGCCCAGCTCTACGTGCTGCCCAGGCATTGGTGGCAGGGACGCGACTTCAACCGCAGCAGCATGCAGCCGCCGCTGGGCAGCGGACCTTACCGGCTGGAGAAGGCCGAGGCGGGGCGTTCGGTGAGCTACCGGCGCAACCCCGACTGGTGGGCTCGCGACCTGCCGGTCGGGCGTGGCCTGTACAACTTCGAGCGGATCCGTTTCGACTACTACCGCGACAGCGGCGTGGCCTTGCAGGCGTTCAAGGCCGGGCAGGCCGACATCAATGTCGAGACCAGCGTCAAGGCCTGGAGCAGCGGCTACGACTCGCCGGCCCTGCGCGATGGCCGGTTGCGCCAGGAGAGCTTTCCCTACCCGTACCCGGCCAGCCTCCAGGGCCTGGTGTTCAACCTGCGCCGGCCGCTGTTCGAGGACCGCCGGGTACGCCAGGCGCTGAGCCTGCTGTTCGACTTCGAATGGACCAACCGACAGCTCTTCGGCGGTCGCTACAAGCGCCTGCGCAGCTATTTCGACAACTCGGAGATGGCCGCTCGCGGCCTGCCCGGCGCCGACGAGCTGGCCTTGCTGGAGCCGCTGCGCGGGCAGATCCCCGAGGAGGTCTTCGGCCAGGCCTACGCTCCGCCGGTGAACGACGGCAGCGGCGATATCCATGAGCGCCTGGTGCAGGCCTACCGCCTGCTCGGCGAGGCCGGCTGGCATGCCGTCGACGGACGCCTGCTGGATACCGCCGGACGGCCGCTGCGCTTCGAACTCCTGCTCCAGGGCAAGGGCCTGGAGCGCGCGCTGCTGCCGTTCCAGCGCAACCTGGCGCGGATCGGCATCGATATGCGCCTGCGCCAGGTGGACGCTTCGCAATACATCGAGCGCATACGTGCGCGGGACTACGACATGATCGTTTCGAGTTTCTCCCAGTCCAATTCGCCGGGCAACGAGCAGTACAGCTTCTGGCATTCCTCCAGCTACGCCGATCCCGGCGGCTACAACCGCATCGGCCTGAAGGACCCGGCCATCGACCGGCTGGTGCAGGCGGTGGTCGAGGCCGACTCGCGGGCCGCCCTGGAAACCGCCGTGCGCGCCCTCGACCGGGTGCTGCAATGGGGCTACTACCTGATCCCGACCTGGTATTCCGACGAGGTCTGGATCGCCAGCTGGAATCGCTTCGGCCGACCGCCGCAGGCGCCGCGCTACAGCCTGGGGCTGAACACCTGGTGGGAAGTCCGCGAGCGGGCCGCGCCGAGCCGGGAGGCGCAGTGACATGGGCGGCTACCTGTTGCGCCGCCTGGCGCTGATCCTGCCGACCCTGCTGGGCATCCTGCTGATCAACTTCGCCATCGTCCAGGCCGCACCCGGCGGGCCGGTGGATCAGGCCATCGCGCGCCTGCAGGGCGTCGACGGCGGTGGCCCGCTGGGGCGTGGCGGGGAGGGTGGGCATGGCGCTCTGGAAGCGCAGCGCCACGGCGAGACCGGCATCGATCCGCAGCTGGTGGCCGCCCTGGAGCGCCAGTACGGCTTCGACAAGCCGCCGCTGCAACGGCTCTGGCTGATGCTGTCGAGCTACGCCCGGCTGGATTTCGGCGAGAGCTTCTACCGCGACGCGCGGGTCGTCGACCTGATCGCCGAGAAGCTGCCGGTCTCGCTGTCCCTGGGCTTGTGGGCGACACTGATCACCTACCTGGTGTCGATTCCCCTGGGGGTGGCCAAGGCGGTGCGCCACGGCAGCGCCTTCGACCTGTGGAGCAGCGCGCTGGTGGTGGTCGGCTATGCGGTGCCCGGCTTCCTCTTCGCCATCGTCCTGATCGTGCTGTTCGCCGGCGGCAGCTACCTGGACTGGTTCCCCCTGCGCGGCCTGGCTTCCGAGGGCGCCGAGCGCCTCGGCGCGCTGGCGCGCTTCGCCGATTACCTCTGGCACCTGGCGTTGCCGGTGGGTTCGCTGGTGGTCGGCGGCTTCGCCAGCCTGACCCTGCTGACCAAGAACAGCTTCCTCGACGAGATATCCAGGCAGTACGTCGCCACCGCCCGCGCCAAGGGCCTCGGCGAGCGCCGGGTGCTCTACGGCCACGTGTTCCGCAACGCCATGTTGCTGGTGGTGGCCGGGCTGCCGGCGGCGCTGGTCTCGGTGTTCTTCACCGGGTCGCTGCTGATCGAGGTGCTGTTCTCCCTCGACGGCCTCGGCCTGATGGGCTACGAAGCGGCGCTCGGCCGCGACTACCCGGTGGTGTTCGGCAGCCTGTTCATCTTCACCCTGCTCGGGTTGCTGGTGAAGCTGGCCGGCGACCTGGCCTACAGCCTGGTCGACCCGCGCATCGACTTCGCCGCGAGGAAACAGTGAGATGGCCATCGTCCTTTCCCCGCTGAACCGCCGCCGCCTCGCCGCGTTCCGCGCCAATCGCCGCGGGCGCCTGGCGCTGCGGCTGTTCCTCGCGCTGTTCGTCGCCTGCCTGTTCGCCGAGCTGATCGCCAACGACCGCCCGCTGCTGCTGGAATACCGTGGCCAATGGTTCCTGCCGGTGCTGCGGGACTATCCGGAAACCGCCTTCGGCGGCGAGCTGCCGTTCCCGCCGGACTACCGCGGCCGCTTCATGAGCGAACGCATCGCCCGCGACGGCTGGGCGCTGTGGCCGCCGATCCGCTTCGACGCCCGCAGCATCAACTACGCGCGCCCGGCGCCGGCGCCGCCCTCGGCGGAGAACTGGCTGGGCACCGACGACCAGGGCCGCGACGTGCTCGCGCGGGTGATCTACGGCCTGCGCCTGTCGATCCTCTTCGCCCTCGGCCTGACCCTGGCCTCGTCGTTGCTGGGAATCTGCGCCGGCGCGGTGCAGGGCTACTACGGCGGCTGGATCGACCTGTTCGGCCAGCGCTTCATCGAGGTCTGGTCGGGTCTGCCGATGCTTTACCTGTTGATCATCCTCGCCAGCCTGGTGCAGCCCGGGGTCGGCTGGCTGCTGGCGATCATGCTGCTGTTCTCCTGGACCAGCCTGGTCGACGTGGTTCGCGCCGAGTTCCTTCGCGGTCGTCACCTGGAGTACGTCAAGGCGGCGCGGACCCTCGGCCTCGGCGACGCCGGGGTGATGTTCCGGCACATCCTGCCCAACGCCATGGTCGCGACCCTGACCTTCCTGCCGTTCCTGCTCTGTGGCGCGGTGACCACCCTGACCGCCCTGGACTTCCTCGGTTTCGGCCTGCCGCCCGGCTCGCCGAGCCTTGGCGAACTGGTCGGGCAGGGCCGCGACAACCTCCAGGCGCCCTGGCTCGGGCTGACCGTGTTCGTGGTCCTGGCGACCTTGCTCAGCTTGCTGGTGTTCATCGGCGAAGCGGTGCGCGACGCCTTCGATCCGAGGACATGAGATGAACCGGGAACTGTTGCGAGTGGAAAACCTGAGCGTCGCCTATGGCGACACGCAGGTCGTGAAGGGGATCGACTTCAGCCTGCGCGCCGGCGAGACCCTGGCCCTGGTTGGCGAGTCCGGCTCCGGTAAGTCGCAGACCGCCCACGCCCTGCTGCGCCTGCTGCCGGGCGCGGCGCGCCTGGGCGGCAGCGTGCGCCTGGACGGCGAGGAACTGCTCGCGCTGTCGCCGCAGGCATTGCTGGCGATTCGCGGGCAGCGCATCGGCATGGTATTCCAGGAGCCGATGACCTCGCTCAATCCGTTGCAGCGCATCGGCCGCCAGGTCGGCGAGGGCCTGCGCCTGCATCGTCGCCTGCGTGGCGCCGCGCTGCGCGAGCGGGTGCTGGAACTGCTCGAACTGGCCGGCCTGGAACAGCCGCGACGTCTGTTCGAGGCCTATCCGCACCAGCTCTCCGGCGGCCAGCGGCAGCGGGTGATGCTGGCCATGGCGCTGGCCTGCGAGCCGCAACTGCTGATCGCCGACGAACCGACCACGGCTCTCGACGTTACCGTGCAGAAACGCCTCCTGGAGCTGCTGCAAAGCTTGCAGCGACGGCTGGGCATGGCGATCCTGCTGATCAGCCACGACCTCAACCTGGTGCGTCGGGTCGCCGACCGGGTCTGCGTGATGCGCGATGGCCGGATCGTCGAGGAGAACGCCTGCGAGACGCTGTTCCGTTCGCCCCGGCATCCCTACACGCGGCTGCTGATCGAGGCCGAGCCGGGTGGCCTGGCGGAGCCGGTGGCGTGCCGCGAGACCTGCCTGGAGGTGCGCGCGCTGAGCCTCGACTATGCCGCGCCCGGCGGCTGGCTGCGCCGGCGCGCGGGACTGCGCGCGGTGCACGAGGTCAGCCTGCGGCTGCGCCGTGGCAGCACCCTGGGGATCGTCGGCGAAAGCGGTTCGGGCAAGTCCTCCCTCGGCCAGGCGCTGCTGCGCCTGTTGCCGGCCGAAGGGCAGATCCTGTTCCAGGGCGAGCGCCTCGACCGGCTGCACGGCAAGCGCCTGTTGCCATTGCGCCGGCAGTTCCAGGCGGTGTTCCAGGACCCCTACGGCAGCCTCAACCCGCGCCTGAGCGTGGAACAGATCGTCGGCGAAGGCCTGCGTATCCATGGCATCGGCGATGCCGGCGAACGCCGCGCGCGGGTGCTGGAGGCGCTGCGCGAGGTCGGTCTCGACGAGCCTTGCCTGGAACGCTATCCCCACGAGTTTTCCGGCGGCCAGCGCCAGCGCATCGCCATCGCCCGCGCGCTGGTGCTGAAGCCGGCGCTGATCCTGCTCGACGAACCGACCTCGGCGCTCGACCGCAGCGTGCAGTGCCAGGTGGTCGAGCTGCTGCGTCGGTTGCAGCGTCGCCACGGGCTGAGCTACCTGTTCATCAGCCACGACCTGGCCGTGGTACGCGCCCTGGCCCACGACATCCTGGTACTCAAGGACGGCCGGGTGGTGGAGCAGGGCAGCGCCGCGGCGCTGTTCAGCCAGCCGCGCCACCCCTATACCCGCGAGTTGCTCGGAGCGATACCCGCGCTGCGCCTGGAAGAGCACCTGCGGGTGGCCGGGCTGGGAATCTGAGGCGGGAAACCATGCAGACTCTAAGGATGTTCCGAAAGGTTCTTTCCAGACGCCCCGGCGCTTTTCTTAAGATCGGCCTGCGGGCCCGTCAGGGACAAGGAGCCATGTCGGCTTCCGGGGCCGTTCGATCGATTGGGGGAATGCGATGAGTTCGTTACCGTTGTACTTCGATTACGCCGCCACCACGCCCGTGGACGAGCGCGTGATCCGGGCCATGGTGGAGTGTCTCGGCTACCAGGCGTGTTTTGGCAATCCCGCGTCGAACTCCCATGCTTACGGCCGCCAGGCGCGGCGGGCGGTGGAGCGGGCCAGGGAGCAGGTGGCCGCGCTGGTCGGCGCCAGCGCCGGGCAGATCGTCTGGACTTCCGGCGCCACCGAATCCAACAACCTGGCCCTCAAGGGCGTGGCCCAGGTGCTGGACACGCCCGGCCACCTGATCACCAGTCGCCTGGAGCACAAGGCGGTGCTGGACACCGTGCAGCAACTCGCCGATGACGGCTGGAGCGTGACCTGGCTGGCGCCCGGCGCCGATGGCCTGATCCGGCCGGAACAGGTGGAGGCGGCCTGGCGCGCCGATACCCGCCTGGTGTCGCTGATGCGGGTCAACAACGAACTCGGCACCCTGACCGACATCGCCGCCATCGGCGAACGGGTGCGCGAGCGCGGTGCGCTGTTCCACGTCGACGCGGCGCAGGCCAGCGGCAAGGTGGTGATCGACCTGGGCCGCCTGGCGGTGGACCTGATGTCGTTCTCCGCACACAAGACCTACGGGCCCAAGGGCATCGGCGCGTTGTACGTCGGGCCGCGCGCCGAGCGCCGGCTGAAGGCGCAGATCCACGGCGGCGGACACGAGCAGGGCCTGCGCTCCGGGACCCTGGCGACCCACCAGATCGTCGGCATGGGCGAGGCCTTCGCCCTCGCCGGCGAGCTTTTCGAGGAGGAGGGCAGGCGCATCGCCGGACTCCAGCGGCGTCTGCTGGAGGGGCTGGCGCAGATCGACGGCTGGCACTTGAACGGCAGCGCCGACGCACGCATCGCGCATACCCTGAACCTGACCTTCGACAACCCGGCCTTCGTCCCCCAGGCGCTGGAGTCCAGCCTGGCGGTGTCCAGCACCTCGGCCTGCAACTCGGCGCGGCCGGCGCCGTCCCACGTGCTTCTCGCCCTCGGCCACGACGCCGCCAGCGCCGGCCGCAGCGTGCGCCTGAGCCTCGGTCGCTACACCCGCGAGGCCGACGTCGACGCGGCGGTGGCCGCCCTCAAGGCCGCGGCGGATAGTGGCGCGCCGGCGTGGCAGCCGTTCCTCGGGGTATCCAGGGCAGGCTGAGCGGCCGGCTCGACCCGCCCTCGCCGAAGCCAGGGGCTGCGGATAACCGCGAAGCGGTTATCCGCCCTGCGGCTCCAGGGGTTTTTCGTCTTTGCCGTCATTTCCCGGCAATGCGCGCTTGGCGGATCATCCAGGTTGGGTATCATGCGTCGCCATTCCCATCCACCGCCGACGGAAGTCAGGCTTTGCCTGCGTGAGCCCAATGGACGATCTCTCCCCCGATTCCGCCTTGCCGCCTGCCGGCAGCGCCCAGGACAACGACGCGCCGCGCCAGTTGGTGGTCTGCATCGACGGAACCTCGAACCGCTTCGGCGACCAGCCGACCAACGTGGTGCGCCTGTACCGTTCGCTGTCGCGCGATCCGCGCAGGGTGCTGGCCTACTACGACCAGGGCGTCGGCACCTTCGGCCTGAAGGAAACCCTGTTCGAGTGGCAGAAGTTTCCCTCGCGGATCGCTGGCCTGGCCTTCGGCTGGGGGCTCAAGCGCAACGTCGAGGGCGCCTATCGCTTCCTCGCCGAGCACTACCGGCCCGGCGACCAGATATTCCTCTTCGGCTTTTCCCGTGGCGCCTACGCGGTGCGCGTGCTGGCCGCGATGCTGCGTGCGGTGGGCCTGATCGATGCGCACCAGCCGCACCTCTTCGACTACGCCTGGACCCTGCTCACCACCCGCATGCCGCCCCGCGACGAAGACAAGCGGGCCGGCACGCGTCGCCGCGGGCCGGACTTCGGCCTGCTGGGGCGCTTCCGCAAGGTCTTCGGCCGGCAGGTGAAGGTGCACTTCCTCGGCCTGTTCGACACCGTGACCTCGGTGGGCTGGGTCTACGACCCGCTGACCGTGCCGTATTCCTCGAACAACGAAATGGTCGACGTGGTCCGCCAGGCCCTGGCCATCGACGAATGCCGCTGCTTCTTCCGGCAGAACCTCTGGTTCGGCGAGAAGGACCGCAAGTCCGACGTGTTGCAGGTGTGGTTCCCCGGCATGCACTCCGATGTCGGCGGTGGCTATGCGCCGAAGGACTCGCGGCTGGCCCTGGTGGCCTTTACCTGGATGCTCGGCGAGGCGCTGGAGGCCGGCCTGCATGTCGACCCGGCGCGCAGCCGCGACCAGTTGCGCGCACGTTCGAAGCAGGGCCCGGACCCGACCGCGCCGATCCTGCCGGTGATGACCCGGCCCTGGCGCCTGGCCGAGTGGCTGCCGCTGCTGGTCTGGGACCGCCGCAGCGGCAACCGCGCCTGGCGCTGGTCGCGTGGCCGGCCGCGCTCGCGGCCGCTGGAACCGGTCGGGCAGGAAACCCGGGTCAAGCTGCACCGTTCGGTGCAGCGGCGGCTGGACGAATGCCCCGACTACCGGCCGTGCAACCTGCCAGCGCTGGAACGCTGCGACCTCATCGACGATTCGCCGTTGCTCGACGGCTACCGCTAGCGGCTGGCCGCGATCGCGTTCAGAACCACATGCGGATACCGGCGACGAAGCGCGCCTCGTCGTCGTCCTCGCCCTCGGCGCGGGCCAGGTCGGCGCTGTTGCCGTAGGAGCGGTTCCAGGTCACCCCGATGTAGGGCGCGAACTCGCGACGGATCTCGTAGCGCAGGCGCAGGCCCAGCTCGCTATCGGCAAGGCCCGAACCGATGCCGCGGGCGGGATCGTTCCTGCCGTACAGGTTGACCTCGGCGCTGGGCTGGAGGATCAGCCGGTTGGTCAACAGGATGTCGTACTCGCCCTCCAGGCGCAGCGCGCTCTGGCCGTTCTCGCCGAGGAAGGCGGTGACTTCCGCCTCGAAGTCGTAGAGCGCCAGGCCCTGCACGCCGAACGCCGCCCAGGTCTGCGGCGAGCCGGGCTTGAAATCCTGGCGCACGCCGGCGACCAGGTCCCACCAGGGACCGATGGCGTGCCCGAACAGCGCCTGGACCTCGGCGTCCTCGGTCTTGCCGTCGAGCCGTTCGCCTTCGCTGCGCAGCCACAGGCGGTTGATGTCGCCGCCGATCCAGCCGCTGGCGTCCCAGGCCAGCGCGCTGCCGTCGTCGGCGTCCTGGTATTCCAACTGGTCGAGCAGGAAGAAGCTGTTCAGCGCGCTGTCGTGCACCTTGTGCCCCTCCAGCGGCGGAAAGGCGGCACGGCGGTCGGCCTCGGTCGGCACCGGGATCGGCGTACGGCTCTGGCTGGGCGCGGCCTGCGCCGGAGGTTGCCGCGCAGCGTGGCTCATCCCCGGCATCCGGCCATGGTCCATTCCCTGGTGCTCCATGGGCTGTGCCGGGGTGGGCGATGCGGCGCCGTGGTCCATCCCCGGCATCCGGCCATGCCCCATCCCCTGGTGGTCCATGGGTTTCGCCGGGGCGGGGGTCCTCTGGCCGTGGTCCATGCCAGGCATCGCGCCGTGGTCCATGGCCGAGTGCTCCATGCCATTGTCCTGCGCGGCCTCGACGGGATTCGGCAGGCCCAGCAGCAGACCCAGGGCGAGGGCACCGCCGGCCAGGCGGGCGGGTTTCGGCTGGCGGCTCATGCGTTGTCTCCTTCGTCTACCCGCACTTCGCGGAACATGCCCATCTCCATGTGGAACAGCAGGTGGCAGTGGTAGGCCCAGCGCCCCAGGGCGTCGGCGGTGACCCGGTAGCTGCGGCGGGTGCCCGGCGGCATGTCGATGGTGTGCTTGCGCACCAGGAAGTTGCCTTGCTCGTCCTCCAGGTCGCTCCACATGCCGTGCAGGTGGATCGGGTGGGTCATCATGGTGTCGTTGACCAGGACGATCCGCAGGCGCTCGCCGTAGGTCAGGCGCAGCGGCTCGGCGTCGGAGAACTTGATGCCGTCGAAGGACCAGGCGAACTTCTCCATGTGCCCGGTCAGGTGCAGCTCGATGGTGCGCCCCGGCTCGCGGCCGTCCGGGTCGGCGAAGCGGCTGCGCAGGTCGGCGTAGGTCAGCACCCGCCGCCCGTTGTCGCGCAGGCCGAGGCCGGGGTCGGCGAGCTTCGGTGTCGGCGTCATGGTCTGCATGTCGACCAGCGGGTTGCCGTCCTCCGAAGCCGGATGGGACTGCATCGGCATGGCGCCCATGCCCATCCTGGAATGGTCCATGCCGTTCATGTCCATGCCGGCCATCTTGGAGTGGTCCATGCCGTTCATGTCCATGCCCGACATCTTCGAATGGTCCATCTCGCTGGCGGGCCTCGTCGCCGCGCCATGCCCCATGGCGCCGTGGTCCATGCCGCCCATGCCCATGTCGTCCATGCCGATCAGCGGGCGCGGATCGGGCGTCGGCACCGGCGCGCTAAGCCCTTCGGCCAGCGCCAGGGTGCCGCGGGCGTAGCCGCTGCGGTCCATGGACTGGGCGAAGAGGGTATAGGCGCGCTCGCCGCCCGGCTCGACGATCACGTCGTAGGTCTCGGCCACGGCGATGCGCAACTCGTCGACGCTGACCGGCTCGACGTGCTGTCCGTCGGCGGCCACCACGGTCATCTTCAGGCCGGGAATGCGGACGTCGAAATAGCTCATCGCCGAGGCGTTGACGAAGCGCAGGCGGAGCTTTTCGCCGGGGCGGAACAGGCCGGTCCAGTTGCCGTCCGGCGGCTGTCCGTTGAGCAGGTAGGTATAGGTGTAGCCGCTGACGTCGGCGAGATCGGTGGGACTCATCTTCATCTCGGCCCACATCTTGCGGTCGGCCAAGGTCGCGGCCCAGCCGTTGGCGCTGACGTCGTCGATGAAGTCGCCGACGGTGCGCTTGTGGAAGTTGTAGTAGTCGGACTGCTTCTTCAGCTTGGCGAGGATGCGCTGCGGCTTCTCGTCCGACCAGTCGCTGAGCAGCACCACGTAGTCGCGGTCGTAGCTGAACGGTTCCGGCTCGCGGGCGTCGATCACCAGGGCGCCGTAGACCCCGGCCTGCTCCTGTAGCCCCGAGTGGCTGTGGTACCAGTAGGTGCCGTTCTGCCGGACCTTGAAGCGGTATTCGTAGAGACCGCCGGGAGCGATGCCTTCGAAGCTGAGGCCCGGCACGCCATCCATGTTGGCCGGCAGGATGATGCCGTGCCAGTGGATCGAGGTGTCCTCGGCGAGGCGGTTGCGCACCCGCAGGGTCACGTTGTCGCCTTCGCGCCAGCGCAGGGTCGGGCCGGGCAGCGAACCGTTGATGGTCATGGCGGTGGCCGGCGAGCCGCTGAGGTTCACCGGGGTCTCGCCGATGAACAGGTCGAAACTGTCGCCGGCGAGCAGGTTCTGCTGGCCCGGCCCGGCCAGGGCCCAGGCCGGGGCGCGCCAGAGACCCAGTCCGCCGAGCAGACCGGTGGCGGCGAGGCCTTTGACGAAGGTGCGTCGCGAAGTTCTGTGCATCCGCTGGTTTCCACGCAGGTGGCAGGACGGACTGCGCGAGCCTGCGCAGCCGGGAGGTCGCGGCCCCGCCAGGGCGGTGCGGCGATGCGGACACCCTAGCGGCGCGCGCCTGTCGGCAAGCTGTGGGGAAGATTACAGAGCTGTCAGCTCAGCGCGGCGGGTTCACCAGGTGGCGGTCGAAACCCCGCGCCACCAGGCGTTCCCAGGCGTCCATGACCTGCGCCGGGATCGGGCAGGCGACCTGGAAGCCCAGCGCCGGGTAACGCATGATGCGGTCGAGGTCGCCAACCATCTCGTCGATCACCCCGAGTACGCCGACCAGGTTCGAGATGCCGTCGGGAAATGCGTAGTCGGGCGCATCCACGTGTCCCTCCAGCCCCGGCCAGCGGACCGGCAGGGTCAGCGCCACGCGGCGGATCGAGTTGGGCTTGGTGACGAAGGTCGCGCGGCGCAGGTCGGGGAACAGCTCGCGGGCGAAGGCGATGTTCTCGGCGAAGTTGGTCGCCCGCGGCTCGATCACGATGAGGCTGTCGCTTACCCCGCGTGCCCTGGCGTGGCGGGCGAACAGCTCGGCTTCCGGCTCGACCCAGAGATGGCGCGTCCAGTGCCCGGTGTTGCCGGTGAACAGCAGGCGTTCGGCGAGGCCGCGTTCGAGCAGTTCGCAGGCGTGGTCGCAGACCCGCAGGTCGTAGGAGCCGCATACCACCAGCAGTTCGCAGGGCACATGGCAGCGGCCCTGGCCGAGGAAGTCCCAGAGCAGCCGGGCATCTTGCAGGGTCGGGCTCATGGGACGCCAACGCTCCTCTCGCTGCCGGTCGTGGCGGGGTGCCGATGCTGGCAGTACAGCCGGTCGTCTTCGCGGACGATCCGCAGCTCGCGGAAATCCCGGACCGACCAGCGCGCGCCGGCGGCGAGCAGGCCGCTCTCCTCGCCGATCACCACGCAGGTCGCGCCGGCGGCGCAGGCGGCCTGCACGCCGCTGAGGGAGTCTTCGAACACCAGGCAGCGCGACGGTGCCACGCCGAGCCTGGCCGCGGCCAGGCGATAGCCATCCGGAGCCGGCTTGCCGTGGACCACGTCGTCGCGGCTGACCAGGGTGCGGAACGCCGCCTGCAGGTCGTGCTGGCGCAGCACGTGGTCGATGCGTGCCGGCCAACTGCTGGTGACCAGCGCCAAGGGCACGTCCAGCCAACGCAGCTGGCGGATCACCGCGGCGACGCCGGGCAGCAGGGGACAGTCGGCGCCTTCCTCCAGCGCATCGACCCGTTGCTTGAGGATCCGCCGGCGCTCCATCGGCAGGTGGCCGAACAGATAGTCCAGGGTGTAGCCGCCCGGACGACCGTGCACGTGGTCGCGCAGGCAGTCCGGGCCGAGCGCCACGCCCTGTTCGCCGGCAACCCGGCTCCAGGCCGCGGCGATGGCTTCGCGGGAGCTGATCAGGACGCCGTCCATGTCAAACAGAACGGCTGAAAACGCTAGTCGATGCATCTCGGGCACTCTGTAGGGCAAGCCAGACCAGGACCGCGCCGCCGAGGGCGAACAGCGCCATGATCAGATAGGACCACTGCGGCAGGCCTTCGTACAGCCAGCCGGCGGCCGGACTGGCGAGGCCCATGGGCAGCGCTACCGCCAGAGAGTAGTAGATTCCCTGGGTCAGTACCCGCGCGCTTTCCGGCGCGTGGTCGCGGATGTAGCGCATCACCGCGGCGTGGTAGGCGGCGAAGCTGAGGGCGTGCAAGCACTGGCCGAGGAGGATCGCGGCGAGATGTTCGCTGCCGGCCAGCAGGCCCCAGCGCAGCGCCGCGCAAAGGCTGGAGAAGAGCATCACCTGGAGCGCCGGGTGGCGGTCCAGGATGCGGTTGGAGACGGCGAAGAAGCTGATCTCGGCGATCACCGCCAGGCCCCAGAAGGCGCCGACCGAGAACGACGAGTAGCCCAGCGCCTGCCAGCCCAGCGAGGCGGTGGTGAAGTACAGCGAGTGGCTCAGCTGGATCATTCCCGCCGCGGCGATGGCCAGCAGCAGGGGGCGTTGCCGGAGGATCCCGCGCAGGTCGGGACGGCGCCTGGCGCCCGGCAGCGGCGAGTCCGGACGGCGCAGGCTGCGGCGACGGAGGAACAGGCAGGCGAGGGCGGTGAGCAGCATCGTCAGGCCGACCAGGGCGGGCACCAGTTGCTGGCCGAACCGACCGAGCAGCAGGCCGCCCAGGGTCGCGGTGAGGATGAAGGCCAGCGAACCGACTGCGCGTACCCGCCCGTAGTTCTGCAGGGCGGCTTTGTCGCGCTTGAGCAGGTAGGATTCGGTGAGCGGCAGCACGCTGGTCCAGAACGCGCCGTAGAGCACGCTCAGGGCGATGAACAGCGGCAGGCCCTCGGCCAGCTGGAACAGCAGGGCGCAGGCGCCGGCCAGGGCCGCCAGCAGGGTCGCCAGGCGCAACTGGTCGATGCGCCAGTCGGCCACGTAGGTCAGCGCCACCCCGGCGATCACCTGCGGCCAGTAGGCCGCGGCGATCAACAGGCCGATCTGGCTGGCGCCGAAGCCCAGGCTGGCCAGCCAGGTCGGCCAGAACGGATAGATCAGCCCCTCGGCGGCGAAGTAGCCGGAAAAGATCAGGTACATGCCGGTTCACGCGTCGCCGTGCCGGTTCGCTGCGGTTTGCGCCTCACTCGAAGCGCGCCCTGGCGAAGGCGTTCTCGCCCTTGCGCCAGACCAGCAGGGACTCGCCCAGCACCACCAGGTCGACCATGCCGTCCTCCAGCGCGCCGAGGGCGTCCTGCGGGGCGCAGACGATCGGTTCCTCGTGGCGGTTGAAGGAGGTGTTGATCAGCGCCGGCTGGCCGCTGCGGGCATGCCAGGCATGCAGCAGGGCGTGCATGAACGGATCGGCCTGCGGCCGGATGATCTGCGGCCGGGCGGTGCCGTCGACATGCACCACCGCCGGGCAGCGCGCGCGGAAATCCGCATGGCAGTCGTAGGTCATGGTCATGTAGTCGGCCGCCACCTGGTCTTCGCGCCAGCCGATGTAGCAGCCCTCGGCGTGCTCGACCGCGGTGACCGGGGCGAATGGCATGAACTCGGTGCGTTCCATGCGCTGGTTGAGCCAGTCGTTGGCGCTGGCATCGCCGGGATGGTAGACGATGCTGCGGTTGCACAAGGCGCGCGGACCGAACTCCATGCGGCCCTTGAACATGCCCAGCACCTGGTTTTCCCGCAGCGCTTCGACCAGCGTCTCGATCAGGTTGGCTGGCCGGCTGTAGGCCAGCTGCGGGTACTGGCTGGCGATCAGCTCGGCATTCTGCGCGGCGCTGCGCGCGTCCGGCCCGAGGGCCATGCTCGGCGCCGGGAAGCGCGTACCGTTCTCGCGATAGGCCACCGCCACCGCCGCGGCCAGGGCCAGGCCGCCGTCGCCCATGCAGGGCAGCACGTAGACATCGCGGACCCCGGGGATCTCGCGCAGGCGCTGGTTCAGCTTGACGTTGCCGAACACCCCGCCGGCCAGGCACAGGTTGGCACAACCGGTGCGCGCCACGTGCTCCCGGGCGATGGCCACCAGCAGGTCTTCGGAGTGCCGTTGCGCGGCGGCGGCGACATCCGCCGGGCGTTCCGCCGCGCAGCGTTGCAGCAGCGGATCGCTGTAGCCGTCGTAGGAGGGCAGGTACAGTTCGCCGCAGCGGGCGCGCAGGCGGCCGTTCTCCAGGCGGATCATGTCGTTCATCAGCGGCAGCAGCTTTTCCGCGTCGCCGAACGCCGCCAGGCCGGTGATCTTGCCTTCGTGGCGGTTCGGCTTGAAGCCGAGCAGGCGGGTGATGCGCCCGTAGAAGTAGCCCAGGCTGTCGACGCTGGTCTCGCGTTGCAGGACCGTCTCGCCGCCGTCGGCGCGGTAGTGGGTGACGGTGAGCGACTGGAAGTCGCCGCGGCCGTCGCAGGTGAGGGTCAGCGCCTCGTCGAACGGCGAGCAGACGAATGCGCCGAGGGCGTGGCATTCGTGATGGTCGATGTACTCGACCTTGCCGCGCAGGCCGTTGGCGCGGACGAAGGCATCGAATTCGCCGCGCTTGGCCTTGTCGTTGGCCATCTCGTCGGCGATCCGCTTGCGCAGGTGCGGCAGGCCCTCGGGACGCTCGCGGGCTTCCTCGAGGACCCGGTCCAGGTAGAGGTCGAGGTGCCGCCCGGCGTCGAACCCGGCGTTCCAGCCGTAGGCGATGCGGTCGATGTCGGCCAGGTCGATGCCGGCCTCGCCGAGCACATAGTCGATGGAGCGGCTCGGCCAGGCCTTGTGGTCCTTCTGGCGGGTGAAGCGCTCCTCGCTGGCGGCGGCGACGATCGTGCCGTCGCGCACCAGGCAGGCGCCGGCCAGGTCGTTGTTGGTGATCCCGAGAATGATCATGCGGTGTCCTCTTGCGCGAACGGGTGGGGGGCGAGAGGCGTAATAGGTTGCATGGCGCCGGGGGCCCAACAACCTGCCAGATCTGGTCGCCTGCGAAATCTGGCAGGGCTACCGGATCTGGTAGCTGGACAGCCGTCGACGGGCTTGCCGGCCATACCGGCCGGGCGCCCGCGCCGGCATCAGAAGCTGTAGCTGAGGCGGCCGAACAGGATGCGCCCGTAGGGATCGGTGTAGCGCGGGTCGTAGCCGCTCTGGAAGGTGTAGGTCTGGTTGCTGAACGGCGGTTCGCGGTCGAACAGGTTCTTCACCCCGAGGGTCAGCCCCAGCGCGTGGCTGAGGCGGTAGCTGCCGGCCAGGTCCCAGAGGTTCCACGAGCCGACCCTGCCGTGGCTGGCGCGATCGTAGTCGTTGTAGCCGCTGGTGTAGCGGTTGCTCAGGGTGGCCTGCCAGGCGTCGCGGCTCCAGGTGGCGTTGGCGACGTGCTTCCAGCGGGCGATCACGCCGACGCCCTGGAAGTCGCCGACGTTGTCCAGGTACTGGCCGCCGATCTGCTGCTGGAAGTCGTAGCGGGACACGTAGGTGCCTTGCAGGTCGAGCCCGAACTGCCCGTAGCGGCTGGCCGGGAAACGATAATCGAGGCTCAGGTCGACGCCGCTGGTCTTTACCTTGCCGAGGTTGGCCAGTCCGGTGACGACGTGATCGATCGAGCCGTCGGCCTTGCGCACGATGCGTCCGGCGTAGGCCTGCGGGTCGGCGAAGATCGCCGCTTCGGGAAACTCGGCGATCTGGTTGGCGATCCTGATCCACCAGAAGTCCAGGCCGACGGAAAGGTCGCGCAGCGGCTGGTAGACCAGGCCCAGGGTAACGTTGCGCGCGGTTTCCGGTCGCAGGTCGGTGTTGCCGCCGGTGGCGTTGTAGAACTGCTGGGCGCAGTCGCGGTTGGCGATGCCGCCCTGGCTCGGCTGGCCGCCGGCGCACAGGCGCGGGTCGTCGTAGTTGGCGCTGGTATAGGTGGTGAAGGTCGGGTTGTACAGTTCGTACAGCGACGGCGCGCGGAAACCTTCGCTGTAGGCGCCGCGCAGGACCAACTGGCGGAACGGCTGGAAGCGGAACGAATATTTCGGGTTGGTAGTGCTGCCGAAGTCGCTGTACTTGTCGTGGCGGATCGCCGCGCTGAGTTCCAGGCTGTCCAGCACCGGCACGTTGAGTTCGGCGTACTGCGCCTTCAGGTTGCGCTCGCCGCTGACCGTGGCGGCGGGATCGACGCCGAGGCTCTGCACGTTGCCGGCGAAGTCCTGGATGTCCTGGTGGAACGCTTCCTTGCGGAATTCGCCACCCAGCGCCAGGGCCGCCGGCCCGGCGCCGAACCAGTCGCCGATCTCCCGGCTGGCGCGGGCGTCCAGGCCCTTGACGCGGCCGACCGAGGTACGGAAGTCGCCGCTCAGGGCATGGCTGCCGAGGTAGGCGAGGCCGGCGTCGGTCTGCGGCCCGAACGGGTTCAGCGTCCCGTTGGCGATGCCGAGGGCGGCGGCGCGATCATCGACGTAGCCGCTGTGGATATGGTCGACCACCTTGTTCTGGTTGTACGAGGCGCCGATATCGTAGTCCCAGCCGGCGAACTGGCCGTCGAAGCCGAGCAGCAGGCGCTGGCCGGTGTTCTGCGAGGATTGCAGGCGCGGCCCGAGCACGCTCTGCCGCCAGTTGACCTCCACCGGACGGCTCGGGTCGAGGACGAAGCCGCCGGGACCGGGAGTGATGCCGTTGCCGGGATAGAAGGCGGTGCCGGGATCGATCTGCAGGCCGGTGAGGGTCCCTGGGCCGACCTGGGTAGCGTTGTCGTTGCGCGACCAGAAGTACTCCAGGCTGACGTTGTGCTCGTCGGCCAGCTTGCCGGTGGCGCGGCTGAACACCGAGGTCTTCTCGGTTTCCGGCACCAGGTCGAGGTAGCGCCACAGGCTCTGCCGGCAGATGCTGTTGCGCGGGATCAGGTCGGCGCCCTTGCAACCGCCGGCGGCCAGCGGATTGCTGGCGTTGGCTCCCTGGCTCCAGTTGCCGGGGAAGGCGGTGCCGGAGCTGTAGTCGAGGCCGCGTCCCGGCTGGTAATTGTAGGTGTAGCCGCGGTCCTTGGCGCCGAGGCGTTCCTGCTTGTCGTAGTTGGCCACCGCGAAGACATTGAAGCGATCCTCCTCCAGCTCGCCGAAGCCCCAGCTAGCGCTGACGTTGCGCTGGTTGCCGCCGCCGTCGTGGGTGGGGGAGGCGTAGCCGCTGTCGACGCGGCCTTCGTTCAGGCTCTTGCGGGTGATGAAGTTGATCACCCCGCCGATGGCATCGGTGCCGTACAGCGCGGAGGCGCCGTCGCGCAGCACCTCGACCCGGTCGATGGCGGCGAAGGGAATGGTGTTGAGATCCACCGCGGAGCCGTCGATGGCATTGTTCGCCAGGCGCCGGCCGTTGAGCAGCACCAGGGTCTTGTTCGCGCCGATCCCGCGCAGGTCGGCGAACGAGGCGCCGCCGGTGGCGCTGCCGACCGAGCGACTGGAGTTGTATACGCCCTGGTTGCCGGAAAGCCGGCCGATCAGTTCCTCGGTGCTGGTCACGCCCTGTTGGCGCAGCTCCTCGGCGCGCAGGACGCTGATCGGCACCGCGGTTTCCGCATCGACCCGGCGGATCGCGCTGCCGGTCACCTCGATTCGTTGCAACTGGACCGTGGGCGGGTCGACAGGCGCCTGTCCCTCCGCCGCGGCGGCGCTGCCGGGAGCGAGCTGCAGGGCCAGCAGCAGGGCGGCGCCCAGCGGCGCGTCGGTGTGGAGCGATCGGTGCATGGTCGGGGCATCCCTTGTTCCGGTGTGTCCAGGGATGTCCGTCGAGCCGGGGGATTTTCCAGGGACGGCTTAGACCTTTGCGCCATGAGTTTATGTCCGCTGGGAACAAGCCCGACCGTCGCGCCTTTCGTCGGCGGGCCGGAGCGGCAGAACCCGTACCCTCTGCCGAGGTCGAAAAGCAGGCGTCGCGGCGGTGCTGTGGCGTCCTTTCTTCAGCTACATTTTTCTTTCAGCAGTCGTTCCCATCATCCAGGGCAGCACCCAAGGGGCAGATCATGGCTCGCACCACTCCCATCGAGCTTTATCGCAACATCGGCATCGTCGCCCACGTCGACGCCGGCAAGACCACGACGACCGAGCGGATCCTCTTCTACACCGGCGTCAACCACAAGATGGGCGAGGTCCATGACGGCGCGGCGACCATGGACTGGATGGTCCAGGAGCAGGAGCGCGGCATCACCATCACCTCGGCGGCGACCACGGCCTTCTGGCAGGGCTCGACCAAGCAGTTCCCGCACCGCTATCGCTTCAACATCATCGACACCCCCGGCCACGTCGACTTCACCATCGAGGTGGAGCGCTCGCTGCGCGTGCTCGATGGCGCGGTGGTGGTGTTCAGCGGCGCCGACGGGGTCGAGCCGCAGTCCGAGACGGTCTGGCGCCAGGCCAACAAGTACCATGTGCCGCGCCTGGCCTACGTGAACAAGATGGACCGCCAGGGCGCCGATTTCCTCCGCGTGGTCGCGCAGATCAAGCTACGCCTGGGCCATGTCCCGGTGCCGATCCAGCTGGCGATCGGCGCGGAGGAAAACTTCAGCGGGCAGATCGACCTGGTGAAGATGAAGGCCATCTACTGGAACGATGACGACCAGGGCACCAGCTACCGCGAGGAGGAGATCCCGGCGGAGTTGCGGGCGCTGGCCGAGGAGTGGCGGGCGCACATGGTCGAGGCCGCCGCCGAGGCCAACGACGAACTGATGAACAAGTATCTGGAAGGCGAGGAACTGAGCATCGAGGAGATCAAGGCCGGGCTGCGCCAGCGGACCCTGGCCAACCAGATCGTACCGGCGGTGCTCGGCTCCTCGTTCAAGAACAAGGGCGTGCCTCTGGTGCTCGACGCGGTGATCGACTATCTCCCGGCTCCGTCGGAAATCCCGGCGATCAGGGGCACCGACCCGGACGACGAAGAGAAGCACGACGAGCGCCATGCGGACGACGACGAGCCGTTCTCGGCGCTGGCGTTCAAGATCGCCACCGACCCCTTCGTCGGCACCCTGACCTTCGCCCGCGTGTATTCCGGGGTGCTGACTTCCGGCGACGCGGTGCTCAACTCGGTGAAAGGCAAGAAGGAGCGGGTCGGGCGGATGGTGCAGATGCACGCCAACCAGCGCGACGAGATCAAGGAAGTGCGCGCCGGCGACATCGCCGCGCTGATCGGCATGAAGGACGTGACCACCGGCGACACCCTGTGCGCCATCGACAAGCCGATCATCCTCGAACGCATGGACTTCCCCGATCCGGTGATCTCGGTGGCGGTGGAACCGAAGACCAAGGCCGACCAGGAGAAGATGGGCATCGCTCTGAGCAAGCTGGCCCAGGAAGACCCGTCGTTCCGCGTGAAGACCGACGAGGAGACCGCGCAAACCATCATTTCCGGGATGGGCGAGTTGCACCTGGACATCATCGTCGACCGCATGCGCCGCGAGTTCGGCGTCGAAGCCAATATCGGCAAGCCGCAGGTGGCCTATCGCGAGACCATCCGCAACACCTGCGAGATCGAGGGCAAGTTCGTCCGCCAGTCCGGCGGCCGCGGCCAGTTCGGCCATTGCTGGATCCGCTTCGCTCCGGCCGACGAGGGGCAGGAAGGCTTGGAGTTCCACAACGAGGTGGTCGGCGGGGTGATTCCCCGCGAGTTCATCCCGGCGATCCAGAAGGGCATCGAGGACCAGATGCAGAACGGCGTGCTCGCCGGCTACCCGCTGATTGGCCTGAAGGCGACGGTGTACGACGGCTCCTACCATGACGTCGACTCCAGCGAGATGGCGTTCAAGATCGCCGCCTCGATGGCCACCAAGCAACTCTCGCAGAAGGGCGGAGCGGTGCTCCTGGAGCCGGTGATGAAGGTCGAGGTGGTGACCCCGGAGGACTACATGGGCGACGTGATGGGCGACCTCAACCGCCGGCGTGGCCTGATCCAGGGCATGGAGGATACCCCGGCGGGCAAGGTGATCCGTGCCGAGGTCCCGCTGGGCGAAATGTTCGGCTATGCCACCGACGTGCGCTCGATGTCCCAGGGGCGCGCGAGCTACTCGATGGAGTTCGTCCGCTATGCCGAGGTACCGGCCAGCGTGGCCGAGGCGATCGTCGCCAGGCAGGGCCGCTGAGAGCCGCCGCGCGCCGCCGAGGCCAGCGGCGGCGCGCGTCTTTCCGGGAGAGGCAGCCGCATCTCCGGCGCCGATGCGCTTGCCAAGCGGGTTTTTTGACGCCCCCTGGATGCTTAACTATAAGACAGTGACCAAGGCCCGCACCTATACGGTCACAAGGATGGCGAATCGATGCTTGCTTCAGCGATTGCCAGCGGTACCGCAGTCTCCCAGGTCTCCAAGCATCTCCTAATGTTCCTGGCCGCCCTTTTCCTCGCCCTCGGTGCATGCGGCTGGGCGATCCTGCACATCGCCAGGCAGCAGGACGACATCGCCATCGAGCAGAGCCATTTCTACGTGGAAAAGGCGCTGCAGAATCGCCGGGAAAATTCCGAGCAGTTCTCCACCACCTATTCGTTCTGGACCGACGCCTACGTCTATCTGGGAAACCGGGTCGACGTGGACTGGGCCTTCACCAAGAACAACCTCGGCTCGGTGCTCTACACCACCAACGGCTACGACGGCGTCTTCGTCATCGACGACCGTGGCACTCGCTACGCCATGCTCGAGGGCGAGCTGTCCGAGCGCTCGCTGGCCGACTCGCTGGGCGCCGATGCCGGAGACATCCTCAGCGCCGCCCGCCGCGCCGCGGTGGACGAGGCGGCGATCAGCCGCTACGTCGACTTCGACGGCGCACCGGCGATCCTGGTCGCCTCGGCGATCAAGCCCACCAGCGATCATGCGCCCATCGACCTGGACAAGGCCTCGGTGATGGTCTTCGTCGACCGGCTGACCCCGGCGAAGCTGGCCAAGCTCGGCGGCGACTACGGCATCGCCAACCTGCACCTGCTGGCCGGCGGCGCGGCGGGCGACAAGGAAAGCCTTGCCCTGGAGGGCACTCCCCATCGCCTGGCCTGGGTGTCGTCGCGTCCGGGTAGCGCCATGCTGCGGGAGACCGCGTTGCCGCTGCTGGGAATCTTCGTGCTCGCCGCCGGGCTGCTGTTCTGGCTGAGCCGCAGCGCCGTGCTCAACGCTCGCGCGGTGGATCGCCAGCAGAAGGTCCTGAAACGCAGCAACCAGGCCCTGCTGGCCAGCGAGGAACGTTTCAAGTCGATAGCCGAGGCGGCCTCGGACTGGATCTGGGAAGTCGACGGGCATTTCGTCTTCACCTATCTCTCCGTGCGCTTCCGCGACGTCACCGGCTACCAGCCGGAGGCCTGGATCGGGCGGCGGCTGGACGAGTTGCTGGATAGCGATACGGTGAACATCGTCAAGTGGCTGGAAGGGCTGCCCGATGCCGGTGCGCCGTCCAGCCTGGTCTGCGCTTTCCGCGACAGCCAGGGCCAGGCGCGGGTCGGCAAGCTGAGCGCCAGCGCGATCCGCAACGGCGTCGCCAGCGGCTATCGCGGCACGGCGGCCGACATCACCGACGAAGTCGAAGCCCATGCGAAGATCCAGCATTTGTCCCTGCACGATGCCCTGACCGGCCTGCCGAACCGCAACAAGCTGTTCCAGTTCCTCGAACGCCTGCTGGCGGAAAAGGCTGGCAAGTCGCCGGTAGCGGTACTGATGCTCGACCTCGACCGCTTCAAGCCGATCAACGACCAGCATGGCCATCCCGCCGGCGATGCGGTGCTCTACGCCATCGCCGAACGGCTGCGCGCCTCGACCCGCGACCAGGACATGGTTGCCCGGCTCGGCGGCGACGAGTTCGTGGTGGTCAGTACCCACGTGTCGTCGAAGCTGGAAATCGAGAAGTTCTGTAGCCGGCTGATCGACGTGATCAACCGCGAGATCGCCTACGAAGGGCACAGCTTCCATGTCGGCGCCAGCATCGGCGTGGCCCTGGCGCCGGAGCACGGCGGCGATCCGCGCGGCCTGCTGCGTTGCGCCGACGTGGCGATGTACGAGGCCAAGGCCGCGGGTCGCAATACCTGGCGTTTCTACTTGGAAGCGATGGACTCCCATCTCGCCGAGAAGAAGCTGCGCGAGACCGAGTTGCGCGCCGCCTTGCAGAACGGCGAGTTCGAGTTGTACTACCAGCCGCGCTTCCTGGCGCAGGAACAGACGATCGCCTCGGCGGAGGCGTTGATCCGCTGGAACCATCCGCACCGCGGGCTGATCGGCCCGGACGAGTTCATCGGCCTGGCGGAAGAAAGCGACCTGATCGTGCAGATCGGCAACTGGGTGCTGCGCGAGGCCTGCGCCACCGCCGCCTCCTGGCCGGGCGAGGTGATGGTCTCGGTGAACGTGTCGCCGGCGCAGTTCATGACCGGCGATATCGTCTGGCAGGTGCGCGAGGCGCTGCGCCTGGCCCACCTGGATGCCCGCCGGCTAGAGCTGGAGGTGACCGAGAACGTCATGCTCAACGATGTCGACGGCGCGCTGCGGACCATGACGGCCCTCAAGGAACTGGGCGTCCGCCTCAACATGGACGACTTCGGTACCGGCTATTCCTCGCTCGGCTACCTGCGCACCTATCCCTTCGACAGCATCAAGATCGACAAGCGCTTCGTCGCCAGCATGGAGAAGACCGGGCGCGACCGTTCGATCGTGCAGGCCATCATCAATCTCGGCAACGCCCTGAACCTGCGGGTCACCGCCGAGGGGGTGGAGACCGAAGGGCAGATGCATATCCTGCGCGACGAGCAATGCCACGAACTGCAAGGATTCCTGCTCAGCCGGCCGCTGGATGCGCAGGGCCTGCGCGACCTGCTGGCGCGCGAGGCGGGGCAGACCCAGGCACCACAGGTTTCCGCCGAGGGCCATGCTGCGCGCCGCCCTTGAGCGGGGGCAGAAGAGACCACGCGGAGCCTCAGCGGCCCTCGGTTCAGCGATCGCCCTGCGTATGGTTCAGAGAATGCTCAACTGATTATTTGACCTGACTGACTCCCTTCCCGTCTTCGCTTGCCGACACTCCGTCCTTCCCATGGCCTTGTGCCAGGGCCAGCGCCGGTGGTCGCCACCCGCTTCGGGCGAATCGCGGTGATGGTCTGCTACGACCTGGAGTTTCCCGAATGGGTGCGCCTGCCGGCGCTGTCCGGCGCACAACTGCTCTGCGCACCGGTGAACTGGCCGGCGGCACCGCGTCCCGAGGGCGAGCGGCCGGGCGCGGCTGGGCGAATGAAAAAGGGCGCGGGCCAGTATCGGCGCCGCGCCCTTTTGCCGGAGGAGAACCTTATTCCAGTTCGGCTGCGCTCTCTTCCTGGCGCTTCAACCCGGTATGACTGATGGCGTGCAGAGCGGTATTGAACTGTACGGTCTCGTTGAAACCCTTGACGATCTGCGCCAGCTTCTCGCGGGCGCTTTCCAGCTTCTTGAAGCGCTCGCCGAGTTCCAGGCTGCGCTGCTGGACGCTGGCTTCGCGCTTTTCCAGTTCGGCCTGGCGCAGGTTCTGCTGGCTGCGCAACTCTTCGAGGCGTTCCTGCTCGATCTGCAGTACCTCGGCTCGCCGCGCGCTGCTGCGCTCGCGGGCTTCGACGCTTTCCGCGAGTTGTTGCAGGGCCGCGCTGCGCTCGGCCAGGAGACGGTTGCTCTGCTCGGTTTCCCGCTCCAGCGCCTGGCGGTCGTCCTGCAGGCGCTTGTGCCACTGCCGGAGCTGCTTTTCCTTTTCCTGCAATTGCCGCTCCTTCTCGTGCAATTGCGTCTGGAGCGACTCCAGCGACTCCTGCTGCTTGAGCGCTTCCTGCTTCTGCTGGCTCAGTTGCTGGGCCATTCCGGCGAGGTCGGCCAGGGTGCCCTGCACGTCCTGTAGCAGATGCTCGGTATCGTTGCCGATATCGAGCGCGGTATCCGTATCCACGTGGGCTTCATCCTCGGGTTGGCGAATGACGGCGGCGGCCTGGGTGGGCGCCTCTCTGGCGTCGGCCTCGCCCTCGGCGCCCGCCAGGCGTGCGGGCGGCACCCGGAGGCGCAGCGACAGGCTGGGGACCCTGGCCGATACCGGTTCCGGCGCGGGTGCGGCGAGGGGGGAGGGGCTCGGGGGCATGGAGGATTCCTCGGCGGCGTCTGGAGACGGAAGGTTGGCGCTGCCCGTGGCGTCGGCGGCGTGCAGCGCGGGGTGGAGCATCTGCGCCAGGTCGGCAAGCTCCTCGCGAAGATGACTGGCGTTGTCGACGAAGGCGCCGATGGCCTCGGCATCCGCTACCTTGGCGGACTGCTCCGCTTTCGTCGCGAACTCGGCTGGCGCCCCACCCTCGGGCGCTGCCGTTTCCGCCTCCGGCCGCGGCTCGGGCTCGACGCAGCCGGCCTCGGTGACGGTTTCGTCTTCCGCCGCCTCGGGCTCGTCGATGGGCTCCGCCGGCCCGTCCGAGGCCTCGTCCGCATCGTCCGCGGCGAAGACATCGGGAGCGGCGTCTTCGAAAAGGGCCTCATGGACGAGCGGCGGGACGTCCGCGCAGGGTTCCTCGCCATCCAGGGCGGGGCCGTAGCCATGGGGGGACTCGAAGGTGACGAGCTTCATCACCCACTCGCGTTCGAGCACCAGGGAGCGGTGTTCTTCCCGGCGCGAGGGGGCGATGGCCGCGTCCTGCAGGTCGATGAGGTGGTAGGCCAGGTCGCTGGTCCGGCGGTTGCCGGTGGTGGCTTCGCGGACCAGCTGGCGGAACACCTGGATGGCCGCCTCGCAGGCCTCGTCGGTGTCGAGGCGGCCCAGGCGGAAGCCGTCGTCGGTCTTGAACAGGGAGGCGATGTAGACGCGCGAGTCGTTTTCGTCGACCTGTTCGTTGAGGCTGTAGGCGATGAAGTTGCGGTCGCTGGCGGGAATGGCGAAACCACACAACAAGGCCGCATTCAGTTCCGTCTGCTCGGCAGTTTCCACACTGATGGTTCGAAGAAGCATAAGCCCTGGAGATCCCGTTGGTGCTTGGAAGGTGTAACGGGCGAGGGTACCGGGAGCTATGGGCGAGGTAACTTGGACGAGTCCTATTGCCTTGTAAGAAAAATCTTGAAGATTTTACTGCGCACCGTGCCCAGCGCACCGCGCAGGCTCGTCCGCTCGTACGGGTCCGGCGCGCTTCAGCGATCCGCCATCAGGACGACGATGGCCTCGGCGACGAAGTCGGCGTTGCGCTCCAGGGTCTGCAGGTGGTTCATGACGACATCGTAGGTTTCGCCGCCTTCATGGCGCTTCGCCCAAATCGCCAGCTCCTCCAGGGCCATGCCGAGGGCACTCTGGTTCTGGTTGAGACGGCATAGCAGGGCGACAGTCAGGTCGTGATCCAGCATGGCGGTACTCCTGATCCTGAAAAACTCAGCGTAGACCCCCTGGCGCTCCGCCGACACGGAAGCGGTTCACGAAAAGACGAAGCGGTTCAGCCGCTGCCGACGAGGTGGCCTGAGTTCGTGGCCGGTGCCCACGGCGCAGCGCTTGCGACGGTCCCTGGCAGCTTCGGACCGACCTGGCAAGGGGACCTATCCGAACGGCGAGGGTGGCCCGCGGCCGTGCCGTGCCGCATGGCCAGTTCCCCATGCCGCCTGGCTATACTGGCGGCGCGGGAACAAGACGCCGTCCACGAAGAGCGTCCCGGACCCGAACGTCGCGCTTCCTGTCATCTCCGCTACCTATCTTTCGTTCTTCTGCCGCGAAACGGCTTTCGGAAGCAGGCTGCCGGCGGTCGTTCGTCGCGCCGTCCCGGGGTTTCCCTGCCCGTGCCGATCCGACCCGTGTTGCCAGCGAGGGGTATGTACGCAATGTCCGTGACCGATGCCAGTTTCCCGATCATCAACTGGTCGAAGGCGATGCCTTCGTTGCGCCAGCTGATGTATTTCGCCTGTGTCGCCGAGTACGGCAGCATCGGCCAGGCCGCCGAGGTGCTGCACGTTTCGCAGCCGTCGCTGTCGCGGCAGATCCAGGCGCTCGAAGTGCACATCGGCGAGGCGCTGTTCGTCCGCGGTCCGGCCGGGGTGAGCCTGACCGAGGTGGGCAGGGTGGTGCATTGCCGCGCGGTGAAGATCATCGCCGAGGCCAAGGCGCTGACCCGCGACATCGGCGACGGCGACGACCGCCAGTTGCACATCGGTTTCAGTCGCTACCTCGATCCCGGCTGGTCCGGCGAGCTGGCCCGGCAACTGAAGGAAGCGCGGGTGTGCAGCGCCGTTTCGCCATCCTGGGCGCCATCGCTGGACCTGCTCAGCCTGGTCCGCGAGTCGTCCCTGGACGCGGCGATCATCGGCGCGCCGCCGAAGGTGGTGCGTGAATACGAGTTGATGGAGATCGGCAGCTACGAGCACGTCATCGCCCTGTCGGAAACCCTGCACCGGCGACTGGCGCCCGACTGGTCGCTGAACGACCTGGTCGGCGAGCCGCTGCTGGTACCGAAGGACTCGCTGTTTCCCGCCTACAGCCAGTTCATGAACGATGCGATGGATGCCGCTGCCTTCGCCCCCCGGCGCAGCGTGCGGCCGAACGACCTGAGCATTCTCCTGGCCCAGGTCGCCAGCGGCGACGGCTTCGCCTTCCTGCCGTTGTCGCTGACCAAGTTCGCCTATCCGGGGGTGGCCTTCACCGCTCTGCCGGCGGCGGTCAACGAAGGCTTCCGCCTGCCGGTGGGGCTGGCGGTGTCGCCGACTTCGCGGCTTCGCGCCAGCGACACCCAGTTCGAATGCTTCGTCGAGACCGCGCGGCGGGTCGCCGCCGGTTGAGGGACGCGGCCGGGAGCGCCGGCCGCGCGAGGGGCTTCAGAGGGTCTTCATGTACTCGACCAGGGCGCGGCGCTGCTGCTCGTTGAACTGCGCGTTGCCGTAGTCGTGGCCGCCATTGGCGTTGCCCGGCTTGCCGCTGTCGAAGAGGAAGCGGTTGGCGCCGCCGGCATCGGTGATGTAGCCGACGTTGACCGGGTCGAACTCGACGCTGCCGGTATAGAAGGTCCGCGGCCGCAGGTCCGGCGGCAGCAGCAGGTCGTAGAGGGTCGCCACCGAGCCGTTGTGCAGGTAGGGCGGGCTGGCCCAGATACCGTTCAGCGGGCGCGCCTTGTAGGCCATCAGGTCGCTGGTCATCGCCAGGCACTGCTCCAGGCGCCGGGCCTTGTCGCTGTCGGCCGCGACGTTTTCGGCCAGGAGCAGGGCGCCTGGCGCGTCCGCGGCGGTCGCTTCGACGCTGTCGGCGTCGGGGCTGTCCGGCACCGGACTGATCAGCGGCGGCAACTGCCCGTCGAAGATGCCCAGGGCGGCGGTCTGGAAGGCACCCAGGGCGACGCTCAGGCCGCGCGCGGCCAGGGCCTGGACCACCACTTCCTGGAGCACGTCCACCGCATAGGCCTGCTTGCCGTAGAAACCGCGCTGGCCGGTGCCGACGAAGGACAGGTAGGGCTTGCCGCGCACGTAGCCGGTCTTCAGCTGGGCGATGCTGTTGCAGGCGGTCCACGGGTCGGTGCCGATCGGCGCGACCTCGCCGCGCGCCTGCAGGTGGGTGAGCACGGTCTTCACCGGGGTCCGCAGGTCGTTGCGGTCCAGCGGCGTGTGGCAGCTGGAGCAATGTTGCCGGTACAGCTCGCGGCCCTCGGCGACCCTGGTCGGCTCCGGGGCGCCGAACAGCTGGTTCGGCCAGGCCGGCGGCTTCAGTTGGCCGAGCTGGTCTTCGATGCGGATCAGGTTGTCGACGTTGATGCTCGACGGGTAGCCGATGTGCAGCGCCGACTGGATCGGGCTGAGCACCTTGACGTCGGCGAATACCCCGACCGCCTCGCCGGCGTTGCGCGCCAGGGCGCCGACGTCGAACTTGCGGTTGTCGATGTCGACCACGTTGATGTGGTTCGGGTTGAAGCCGGTCCACTGCACGCGGTCCAGCTGCGGTACGTTCCACAGGAACGGATAGCTCACGGGGGCGTCCTCGGCGCCGTAGATCTGCTGGTCGGCGTGCAGTTCGTAGCCCACCGAGTTGAAGATCGAACCGATGGCGTCCAGGCGGCCCGGGCCGAACTCGGGATCGTGCGGCAGGTTGAAGTGCGAGCCGTCGCGCAGGCGCACGATGGTGGCGTCCAGGGCTGCCTGCAGGCGCGCCTTGTTGGCGTCGTTGTAGCCGCTGACCAGGCCGTCGGCGCCGAGCACCTTGCGGGCGAAGCGCTCGAACTTGGCGGTGTCGGCGCGGGTGCTCTGCAGGGCGCCGAGGATCTCCAGCTGGAAGCCGGCGAGGTCGCCCATGGTCTGCCCGCCGTAGACGGTCAACTGGGTGCCCTGGTAGCTGATGTGCGAGGTGTGGCACATGCTGCAGGTCGGCCCGACCCAGGGTTCCCTGGAGCCCTGCAGGGCCTTCCAGCGCAGCTTGGTGAAGGTCAGGTCGCTGTCGTCGCTGCGGTCGACCGCGTAGCCCTGCACCACCTTCACGCTGGAACCGCCGAGGGTGTGGGGGACATAGCCGTACTGGCGGATCAGCGCGTCGGACATCAGCGGTTCTTCGCTGGCACGCTGCTCCAGCGCCACCAGCCAGGCCAGCGGCAGCATCCGCGAACCCTGGCCGGCTTCCAGCCAGGCGGTCTTCTGGGTCTGGTTCCAGCCCTGGTCGAGGTCGACGCCGCTGTCGTCGGCGAATGCCGGGGCACCGGCGAGGACGGAAAGGATGGCAAGGCTGAGTCGCGATAGGGTCATCGGGCGGTTCTCTCTATTGGGCATGTGGGCGGGGCCGGCTCACAGGGTCTTGAGGTATTCGAGCAGCGCCAGGCGCTGGCTTTCGTCGTACTCGCGGGCGAAGTCGTGGCCGGCGTTGGAGTTGCCTTCCAGGTGGGTGTCGAAGAGGAAGGCGTTGTCCGGGCCGGGCCCGGTGAGGTAGCCGACCCGGCTCGGATCGAACTCGTGGCTGCCGGTGTAGAAGGTGGCCGGCCGTTGCTCCTGGGGCAGCAGCAGGTCGTACAGCGACGGCACCGAACCGTTGTGCAGGTAGGGCGCGGTGGCCCAGATGCCGTTCAGCGGGCGAGCGATGTAGCCGAGGAACGGATGCTCGGTGTTCAGGCAGTAGTCCTTGCGCGCATTCTTGTCGGCGGGGACTTCGCCGGCGGCGAGGCTCGGCGCCTGGCTGCCGGCCGGGTCGCCGCCGGCCAGCAGCAATTGTCCGGCGGGCACCGCTTGCAGGCTGTCGGAGCCGGGCAGAGTCTGCTGCCCGGTGACGATGGCGTGGATGATCTCGGCGATGCCGTCGGCCAACTGGCCTTTCTTGCCGAGCATGATCTGGAACACCTCGGGGACCTGCATGTCGGCGATCTTCGAGGTTCGCCCGACGATGCCGACGCCGCTGGGGGTGCCGAGGGACGGCCGGAACAGGCCGAAGTAGTTGCCGCTGGGGCTGCTGAAGGTGAAGGTGTTGCAGGCCATCCACGGGTCGGTGCCGATCGGCGCGTCGTCGCCATGGGCCTTCAGGCGCACCTGGCGGACCTTGATCGGGGTTTGCAGGTCGTCGCGGCCGATGCTCGCATGGCAGGCCGCGCAGTTCTCCTCGTAGAGGCGCTTGCCCTGGGCCAGCCTGGCGCTGTCCGGGGCGCCGAACAGCTGGCTCGGCCAGGCCGGCGCCTTGAGCTTGTGGATCAGGCCCTCGACACGGGTCAGGTTGTCCACGCGGATGCTCGAGATGTAGCCCTCCAGGCCGGACAGCGGATGGCTGACCACGTCGCCGTAGTCGCCCTGGACCACGCCGATGTCGCCGGCCAGGTAGCCGAGGTCGAAGACCTGGCCGTTGAGGTCGAGGACCTTGACGTTGGGCACGAATCCGCTGGATTGCAGCTTGTCCATCTGCAACGTGTGCCACAGTGCCGGGAAGCTGGTCGGCGCGTCGGTCGGGTTCGCTTGCAGGTGACGGGCGCCAGAGTTGATCGCCGCGCGGTTGAGTGACTGGCCGGTGGCGTCGAGGCGCCCCGGGCCGGGTTGCAGGTCGGTGGCGGACATGCTCAGCAGGGTGTCGATCAGCGCCGCGCGCTTGGCCAGGGCGGCCTTCAGCAGGTCGCGGTTGGCCGGGCTGTCCTCGCTGCCGAGGACGTTGCCGGCGAAGCGCGCGAACTTGTCGCCGTCGTCGCTGGTGCGGCGCAGCGCGGCGAGCACTTCGTCGAAGATCGCCTGGACGTTGGCCAGGGTGGCGCCGGCGTCGACGGTCAGTTCGCTGCCGCGGTAACTGATGTCGGTGGAGTGGCAGCCGGCGCAATTCAGCCCGACCCAGGGTTCGCTGGACGACTGGCGGGCTTTCCAGCGCAGGCGGGTGTCGGAGAACTGGCTGTCGTCCTGCTGGTCGAGGGCGAAGCCGCGCGGCAGGCGCAGCTCGCCGCCTTGCCAGTTGCGCAGGGGAAAGCCGAGGCGCCGGGCGTTGTCTTCGGAGAACAGGCGCTCCTCGCTGTCCGGACGCTCCAGCGCCTGGGCCCAGGCCAGCGGCAGCAGCCGCGAACCGAGCGAGGCGTCGTACCAGGAGGCGCGCTGCTCGGCGTTCCAACCTTGTTCGAGCTGGATTTCGGTGGCGACGGCAGGGTTGCCGGCGGCGGCCAGTGCGGCGGCCAGCAGGACCCGCGAAAAGGTCGGATGCATCGTGTTCCCCTCATGGCTGACGACGTCTGCGTCCCCACAGGGCAGAGCGATGCAGTGCGCTCGATGGCTGGGCGTGCCGCCACTTCGTCCCTGACGGGAGCGCGCCGGCCGCGGCGCGCCGCGGGCCGGAACGTCCGGTTGGGCACTACGCTACGGAGTCGCGGCGGCCGGCGGGTAATGCTTTTTGTGCGACGGAAAAGGTATGGGAAACGGAACCGCCCGGTCCGGAAAGGGCGCGCCGGTCGGGCTTCGCCCTGCGCGCCAGGTTCGCAGGGCGGAGAGCGCCTAGGGCGTTGCCCGTTCTATCGGACAATCCCTGCCGGGCTTGCGGACGAAGACCAGGTAGAGTGCGCTGAGCAGCGCGAGGAACGGCACGCCGAAGACCAGGGTCATGCGGAACGCCTCGGTGAAGAAGGTGGTGACCAGGATCGCCGCCATCAGCGCCAGGCCGAGCAATGTCGACCAGGGCGCCAGGCGCATGCGGAAGGCCAGCGGCGCGCCGCCGTGGCGGGCGCGGTGGCGGCGGAAGCAGAGGTGGGTGAAGAAGATCATCAGCCAGGTAAAGAGGGCGCCGAACATCGACACCGCCATCATCAGGGTGAACGACTGCTCCGGGTAGACCAGGTTGAGCAGGGTCGCCAGGGCGATACCGACGCTCGACAGCAGTAGCGCGTTCAGCGGCACGCCCTGGCGGCTCAGTTCGCCGAGGCCCTTCGGCGCGTGGCCCGCGCGCGACAGGCTGAACATCATCCGGGTGGTGATGTAGAGCTGGCTGTTCATCGCCGACAGCGCGGCCACCAGCACCACGAAGTTCATCACCCCGGTCGCGCCGGGCAGGCCGATCGCCTGCATCACCGTGACGAACGGGCTCTGGCTCTGCCCGGCCTGGTCCCAGGGGACGATGGCGAGCATCAGCGCCAGGGTCAGCAGGTAGAACACCACCAGGCGCACGATGGTCGAGCGGAACGCCGACTTCACCGCCTGTTCCGGATGCTCGGCCTCGGCGGCGGCGACCGCGATCATCTCCACGCTGAGATAGCTGAAGATCGACACCACCACGGCGATCCACATGCCTTTCAGGCCGTGCGGGAAGAAGCCGCCGTGGGCGCTGTAGTTGTGCACGCCGTAGGCCGGGTTGGCGGAGCCGAACACCAGGTAGGCGCCGAGCAGGATGAAGGCGACGATGGCGGCGATCTTCAGTGTCGAGAAGCAGTATTCGAAGTTGCCGAAGGCTTTCACGCTGCTGGCATTCAGGCCGATCAGCAGGGTCGAGAAGGAGATGATCCAGACCCATTCCGGGATACCGGCGAACCAGTACTTCATGTACATGGCCACCGCCGTGACCTCGGTGCCCACCGCCAGGACGATGGCCGCCCAGTAGGCGTAGCGCACCAGGAACCCGGCCAGCGGGCCGACGTAGTGCTCGGCGAAGGCGCCGAACGAGCCGGGGGTGGCATGGGCCACGGTCATTTCCGCCAGGCAGCCCATCAGCAGCAGGGTGATCAGCGCGCCGATGGCGTAGCTGAGCAGGACGCTGGGGCCGGCGAAGCCGATGGCGAAGGCGCTGCCCATGAACAGGCCGGTGCCGATGGCGCCGCCGATGGCGATCATGCTCATCTGCGCGGCCGAGAGCCGCCGTTGCAGGCCCTGCTCGCGGCGCGAGATGGCCTCGAAGCCCTGGGGGTCGTTCATCTGGATGTCCTCTGGAATCTTATTGGGGTTCTTATGAATTGCCGAGGGAACGTCGGTGGCGATGTGCGGGTGCCGGTCGCGGGCTCCTGTGCGCGAGAGCGGTGGGTGTTCGCGGGCCGCCCCGGGAATACCGGCGCGGCCCGCGCGAGCGGGGCTCAGGTCACCTTGTGCCGGACCTGGTAGCGCGGCTCTTTCCAGGCTTCGCTCTGGAGGATTTCCAGCAGGGCCTGCACCGCATCCCAGACCTCGACGAAGCGGGTGTACAGCGGGGTGAAGCCGAAGCGCAGGATGCCCGGCTCGCGGTAGTCGCCGATCACCCCGCGGTCGATCAGGGCCTGGACGATGGCGTAGCCCTGGGCATGCTCGAAGCTGACATGGCTGCCGCGCCGGGCATGCTCGCGCGGGGTCACCAGGGTCAGGCCGAAGCGTTCGCAGCGGCTTTCCACCAATTCGATGAACAGGTCGGCGAGGGCCAGCGATTTGTCGCGCAGGCGCTGCATGTCGGTCCGGGCGAAGATATCCAGGCCGCATTCGACCAGGGCCAGCGAGGTGATCGGCTGGGTGCCGCAGAGGAACCGGGTGATGCCTTCGCCGGGCTGGTAGCGCGGCTCCATGGCGAACTGGCGGGAATGACCGAACCAGCCGGACAGCGGTTGCCAGACACGCTCGCGCAGGCGTGGCGCGACCCACACGTAGGCCGGCGAGCCGGGGCCGCCGTTGAGGTACTTGTAGGTGCAGCCGATGGCGTAGTCGGCCTCGGCCGCGTGCAGGTCCAGCGGCAGCGCGCCGGCCGAGTGGGCCAGGTCCCAGATCGCCAGGGCGCCGTTTTCGTGGACCAGGCGGGTGACCTCGCGCATGTCGTGCAGGTAGCCGGTCTTGTAGTTGACATGGCTGAGCATCACCACCGCGGTATCCGCGTCGATCGCCGCCGGCAGTTGCTCCGGGCCATCCACCAGGCGCAACCGGTAGCCGCGCTGGAGCATGTCGGTAAGGCCCTCGGCGATGTACAGATCAGTGGGGAAGTTGCTCGATTCGGAAACGATCACCTTGCGCCCTGGCGCTTCTTCCTCCTGGATCCGCAGGGCGGCGCTGAGCACCTTGAACAGGTTGATCGAGGTGGTGTCGGTGATCACCACTTCGCCGGCGCGCGCGCCGATCAGGGGCGCCAGCTTGTCGCCGAGGCGCTCCGGCAGGCCGCGCCAGTCGGCGCTGTTCCAGCTGCGGATGAGCCCCTCGCCCCATTCCGCGGCGACCACTTCGGCGGCGCGCTCCACGGCGGCCCGGGGGCGGGCGCCGAGGGAGTTGCCGTCGAGGTAGATCACGCCGTCGGGCAGGGCGAACAGTTGGCGCAGGTCGGCCAGGGGATCGCCGGCGTCGAGCGCCAGGCAGTCGTCACGAGTGGTCATCGGTTACTCCGCGGTAGGCAGGGCGCGCAGCACGGCACGCACCGGGCTGGCATCGAGGTGGGTGAATTTCAGCGGCAGGGCGAGCAGTTCGTAGTCGCCGGCGGGCACGTCGTCGAGAACCACGCCTTCGAGAATCGCCATGCCGTGGCGGCCCACCGCGTGGTGGGTGTCGAGGGTCTTGGAGTGCTGGGGGTCGAGCGACGGGGTGTCGATGCCGACCAGCCTGACGCCGCGCTCGGCGAGGCACTCGATGGTGGCCGGAGCGATAGCGCAGAAGCCTTCCGGCCAGTTCGCCGGGACCCGTTCGAAGGTCCGCAGCAGCACCCGCGAGGGCAGGTCGTCGAGCTGGCCGGCGAGGTGTTCGGGGGTCACCAGCGGGTTAGCGCCGATACAGTGGATCACCCGGCACGGTCCCATGTAGACGTCCAGCGGCACCTGGCCGATGGGCAGGCCGTCGGCGCGGTAGTGCAGGGGGCCGTCGACGTGGGCGCCGGTATGCGGCGAAAGGGTGATCCGGCCGACGTTGACCGGGCACTGCTCGTCCAGCCGCGCCGCCCATTCCTGCTGGAACGGCGTGTCGCCGGGCCAGGTCGGCGTGTTCGGGTCGAGGGCGGGACTGATGTCCCAGTAGCGGAGCGAAGTCATTGTTTTTCTCCGGAAATCCAGCGAATGATAATGAACGAGATTTCGGAGAATTTTCGTGCGAAATGCAAGGTCGCATGGCAATCTATTCGCACAAAATTCGAAGATAGCTATTCATTCTGATAGGAACTGCACATGTCCCTGGACGCCATCGATCTGCGCATTCTCCGTCACCTGCAGCAGGACGGGCGGATGAGCAACCAGGACCTGGCGGAGAAGGTCTCCCTCTCGCCATCCGCCTGCCTGCGCCGGCTGCGCCTGCTGGAAAGCGAGGGGATCATCCGCGGCTACTCGGTGGAACTGGATGCCGAACGACTGGGCGTGGAGCTGGAAGCCATCGTCCATGTGTCACTGCGCCAGGACGTCGAGGGTTGGCACGAGGCGTTCATCGCCAGGGTCCGGGACTGGCCGGAGGTGGTCACCGCCTATGTGGTGACCGGCGCCACCAACTATGTGCTACGGGTCCGGGCGCGCAACCTCAAGCACTACTCGGACTTCATCGTGAACAAGCTGAACCGCGCCGCCGGCGTCACCGACATCCGCTCGGAAATCGTCCTGCAGGAGATCAAGGCCGGTGCCGACCTGCTCGACCTGGTGAACCTGAAGAGTTGAACGGGGCGACCCCTCATAAAAGCATGAGTGCAATGAGAGGGACGAATTTTCAGTCGCCGAGGGAAATAATTATTTTGTCTTTTTTCATGGGGTTACGAGTTATTAGCTAATGAATAAATAGTCTGCCGGAATTGATTTTCCCCGTGCTAGGTTTCCTCCGTCCCCGTTGCCGGGTTGTCAACGTTACACGGAGGTTAGGCGGTGAGTGAATATATCGAGACCGACGACGCAAGTTACTTCCGGGTCAGGCGCCAGGCCTATGTTTCCGCGGAACTGCACCGGCGCGAACTGCACGAGATATTCGACGACAGCTGGCTGTATGCCGCCCACCTCAGCGAGCTGCGCGAGCCCGGCGACTTCATCACCCGCGACGTCGGCGGGCGCAACCTGATCATCCAGCGTCGCGCCGATGGCGAGCCGGCGGTCTACCTGAACGCCTGCGCGCACCGTGGGGCCAAGGTCTGCGCCGAGCGCCAGGGCAACAGCCAGCGTTTCACCTGTCCCTACCATGGCTGGACCTACGACAGCCACGGCAGCCTGATCGGCCTGCCGGACAAGGCCGCCTACCAGCACGCCGGGCAATGCCATCCGGAGCTGTCCCTGACACGGGTGAAACACGCGGTCTACCGCAACTTCCTGTTCATCCACTACGGCGCCCGGCAAGCGTCCCTGGAAACCTACCTGGGCCAGGCGAAGGACTATATCGACCTGATCTGCGACCAGTCCGAGGCGGAACTGGAGATCATCCCCGGCGGCTTCGAGCATTCGATCAAGGCCAACTGGAAGCTGCTCGCGGAAAACGGCGTGGACGCCTACCACCTGCCGTTCGCCCACAAGCGCTACCTGGAATACCTGAATACCCTCGGCACCGATCCGGAGTCGCACAAGCGCCACGGTCGCGGCGAGGCGCTGGGCAACGGCCACGCGCTGATCATCAGCGGCCCGCCGTCCACCGGACGGCCGATCGCCTACTGGAGCCCGTTGTTCCCGGAAGCGCTCAAGCCGTCCATCGCCGCCAAGTTCGAACGCCTGGTGGAACGCTTCGGGCAGGCGCGGGCGGAGGACATCGCCCACACCAACAAAAGCCTGTTCATCTTTCCCAATCTGGTGATCAACGACATCCTCGGCCTGAACATCCGCTCGTTCTTCCCGACCGCCGCCGATGAGGTCAGCGTCACCGTATGGGGCGCCGGCTTCGCCGATGAGACCCGCGAGGAGCGGGCGGCGCGGATCAATGGGCTGATCTCGTTCATCGGCCCGGGCGGTTTCGGCACCCCCGACGACGTCGAGATCCTCGAATCCTGCCAGCGCGCCTACGCCCACGCCGCCCTCGGCTACAGCGATTTCTCCCGCGGCATGGGACCGGCAACCCGCCGCCACGTCGACGAGGAACAGAACCGCGGCTTCTGGCGCGAATGGAGCCGCCGGCTCGGGCAGCAGCCCGCCGCCCTGCGGCGTCTCGCCGTGGCCGTCTGAGCCGTCTTCAACCATCGCTCCCTGCAGATCCCTGCGCGCCGCCCTGGCTACGCGGGGAATAAAGGGTCACTGCAAGGAACGTCATCCATGTGTGGAATCACCGGCTGGACCGACTGGAGCCGCGACCTCGGCGAGCAGCGCAGCATCCTCGAACGCATGACCCGTACCCTGGCCCCGCGCGGGCCGGACGCCGAAGGCCTGTGGCTGTCGCGGCACGCGCTGCTCGGCCATCGGCGCCTGGCGATCATCGACCTGGAGAACGGCGCCCAGCCGATGCTTGCCGAGGCGGGCGGGCGGGTGGCGCTGACCTACAGCGGCGAGGTCTACAACTTCCGCGAGCTGCGCGCCGAGCTGGAGACGCTGGGCCAGGTCTTCCGTACCCGCTCGGACACCGAGGTGGTGCTGCGCGCCTATCTGCAATGGGGCGAGGCTTCCTTCGCCCGGCTCCGCGGCATCTACGGCTTCGCCCTGTGGGACGAGCGCGAGCAGAGCCTGTGGCTGGTGCGCGATCGCTTCGGGGTCAAGCCGCTGTACTACTACCCGACCGCCGGAGGCGTGCTGTTCGCCTCGGAACCCAAGGCGATCTTCGCCAACCCCGAGGCCAACCCGGTGCTCGACGCCAGCGGCATCGCCGAGCTGTTCGCCCTGACCACCGCGCCGACTCCCGGCCACGGCCTGTACAAGGGCCTGCGCCAGGTCCGGCCGGGCCAGGCGCTGCGCTTCGACCGCAATGGTGTGCGCGAGCTGGTCTACTGGGCGCTGCGCGCGGAACGTCACGAAGAGGGCGCCGAGGACAGCGCCGAACGCGCCGGCCAGTTGCTCCGCGAGGCAGTGGCCGAGCAACTGGTGGCTGACGTCCCGCTGGGCAGCCTGCTTTCCGGCGGGCTCGACTCCAGCGCCATCAGCGCCTTCGCGGTGGCCGCGCTGGATGGCGACGCGCGGCGCCTGCCGACCTTCTCCGTGGACTTCCCCGGCGAAGGCCGCGGCTTCGTCCCGACGCCCTGGCAAAGCAGCTGGGACGAACCCTATGCGCAACTGGCGGCGAACTTCCTCGGTACGCCGCACCGCACCGTGCTGGTCGCCCCGGAAGAGGTGCTGGAACAGGACGAGGCGGTGCTCCAGGCCCGCGACCTGCCCGGCTGGGGCGAGCTGGACGCCTCGCTCTACCTGCTGTTCCGCCAGGTCCGCGAGCACACCACGGTGGCACTGTCGGGCGAGTCGGCCGACGAGGTGTTCGGCGGCTACCCGTTCTTCCACGACCCGAGCGCCCTCGCACACGACGGCTTCCCCTGGCTGGCCGGCAAGAGCGGGCCCTGGCAACTGCTGCGGCGGGAGGTCGCCGAACGGGTGGCGGCGCCGGAATACATCCGGGCGCGCTACCGCGAGGCGCTCGCCGAAGTGCCGCGACTGGATGGCGAGGATGCCGCCCAGCGGCGCCAGCGCGAGGTCGCCTACCTGGCGCTGAGCCGCTGGCTGCCGGCGATGCTCGAACGCAAGGACCGGATGAGCATGGCGGTCGGCCTGGAAGTGCGCGTGCCGTTCTGCGACCACCGCCTGGTGGAGTACGTATGGAACCTGCCCTGGGCGCTGAAGAGCGTCGCCGGGGAAAGCAAGAGCCTGCTGCGCCGGGCCCTGCGCGGGCACCTGCCGCAGGCGATCCTGGAGCGGCGCAAGAGCGGTTTCCCGGCCAACCCCGACCCACGTTACCTGGCGCTGCTGCGCGAGCGGGTCGGCCGCCTGCTCGACGACGGCCGCTCGCCGCTGTTCGAACTGGTGGACGCCGGGCGGGTCCGCCAGGCTCTCGAACAGGGCACGCCGCTGCCCAGCCCGCGTGCCTCGGCGAGTCCGACCGCCGGCCTGGCCTACCTGCTGAACCTGGACCGCTGGCTGACCCGCCATGGGGTCGACATCAGCCTCTGAGCGGCACTTTCTTCCCGGAGGATACTCATGAGCCTTGCCTTGTCCCGTCCCGACAGCGACCTGCTGGCGCGGGTCAGCGATTTCCTCGTCGCCGAAGCCGAGCTGCTCGACGACCGCCTGCTGGATACCTGGTTCGCCCTGTTCGAGCGCGCCGCACGCTACCGGGTGCTGCCCTTGCAGGAGCAACTGGCCGGCCAGGCGCCGGAGGACAGCCTGTACATCATCGACGACGACCACGTGCGTCTGCGCGAGCGGGTCGACAGCATCCTCGGCGGGCATACCTGGATGGAGCAGCCGCGCTCGCGCACCCGCCGCCTGGTGGGCAACGTGCGGCTGAAGCGGGTCGAGGGCGAACTGGTCAGCAGCCGCAGCAACTTCGTCGTCCATCAGTTCCGCAACCGCGAGGCCTGGAACTTCGTCGGCGAAGCCAGCCATGTCCTGCGCGACGGTCCGGAGGGCTTGCGCATCGTCTCGCGGGAGATCCGCCTGGACCACGAGACCATCAGCGCCCAGCGGCGCATCAGCATCATCCTGTGAGGCGCCGCCCATGAGCACCGATCCGTTGCTGTCCGGCTTCGACTACCTGACCCTGCACACCTCCGCCGCGCGCCTCCGCGTCGCCGTGAAGGGCAGCGGCCCGCCGCTGCTGCTGTTGCATGGCTATCCGCAGACCCACCTGGCCTGGCACCGCATCGCTCCGCGCCTGGCCGAGGACTACAGCGTGGTCCTCGCCGACCTGCGCGGCTACGGCGAATCGCGGGCGCTGGACGAGGAGGGCGCCGACTATTCCAAGGCCGCGCTGGCCCGCGACCAACTGGAAACGATGGGCCAGCTCGGCTTCGAACGCTTCACGGTGATCGGCCACGATCGCGGCGCGCGGGTCGGCTATCGCCTGGCGCTGGACCATCCGCAGGCGGTCGCGGCCTTCGTCTCGCTGACCGTGGTGCCGATCCTCGACAACTGGGCGGCGGTGAACAAGGCCTTCGCCCTCAACGCCTACCACTGGTTCCTCCTCGCCCAGCCGTACGACCTGCCGGAGCGCCTGATCGGCGCCGATCCGGAGCACTTCCTCGACTACACCCTGCGACGCATGGCCCAGGGCCGCGACATCTACCACCCGCAGGCGCTGGCAAGCTACCGGCGGGCGTTCCGCGACCCCGCCGTGCGCCATGCGATGTGCGAGGACTACCGGGCCGCGGTGGGCGTCGATGCCGACGCCGACCAGGCCGATCGCGACGCCGGCCGGCGCCTGCAATGCCCGGTCCAGGTGCTCTGGCAGGAACGCCCCTACGCCGCCGGGCAGCATCCGCTGGAAATCTGGAAGACCTGGGCCGGGCAGGTCGAGGGCGCCGCCATCGGCGCCAGCCACATGCTCCCAGAAGACGCGCCGGACGCGGTGCTGGAGCACCTGCTGGGGTTTCTCGCCAGCCACCGGGAGGCGCTCCGATGAGCGCCGTCGAACGCGATCCGGCAGCGCAGGCGACGCTCTGGCGACAGCGGGTGTTCGAGGTGCACGCGGCGATGTCCGCCTACCTCGCCGAGCGCCATCGGCGCGAAGACCTGGGGGACTGGGTGGCGACCAGCGCGCGGATATTCGCCGATCTGCCGGCGACCGACGACCTGCGCGCCGAAGCCTGGCAGGCGGTGTTCTTCCGCGCCCAGGCGCTGATCGAACAGTTCATCGTCGCGCGCCCGGCGGATTACCGACTCGACGACTGGGCGCGTGCCACCGCGCGCATCTATCGCGCGCTGGAACCGGCGGGGCGGGGCGATCCGGCCAGCGCCGCCGACCGCCTGGCACGCCAGGCGGCGCTCTACGGTTCGCGTTTCGAGGTGCAGGCCGAGGCTGGCGGGCGCGCGGTATTCCACAACCGTCACTGCGCGATCTGGGACTACCGCGAGCGCGCCCGCGCCCGAGGCGTGCCGATCACCCTGGAGTCGGCCTGCACCTATTGCACCAAGCTGCTGTCGGCGTTCGTCGCCGCCAGCGATTGCCGCGCCGACTGGCGGCTCTACGAAGAGCCGCAAGGCCACGGCTGCGTATGGACCATCACGGCGGACAGCCTCAACCAAGGAGCAGGCGTACATGAACGCGATCATTGAACAGGCGCGCAGCCTGGACGGCTACCAGGATTCCAGCGAACTGCTGCAACGTCGCGACCAGGACTGGGTGCTCGACCGCGCCGGCATCGAGCCGCGCAGCCTGCTCGATCTCGGCTGCGGCATCGGCTCGCTGCTGCTCGGCGCCGCCCGGCGCTGGCCCGACCTGCAACGGTTGTGGGGCATCGAACGTTCGCCGCTGCGCCTGGAGCAGGCGCGCGCGCAGTTGCGCGGGGCTGGCGTCGAGGCGCGTCTGCTGGAGGGCGACCTGCTCGACCTGCCGCCGCTGGCGGAACGCTTCGAGCTGATCAGCATGACCGCCGTGCTGCACTGGCTGTATCCCGACGAAGAGCGGCTGTTCCGGTGGGCCGCGCGGCACCTCGAGGCGCAGGGGGTATTCCTGTTCACCTCGCACCATCCGTTCGCCGAGGATGGCCTCGGCGGCGAGGACGACCTGGTCGCCCAGGCCCTGGTCGAAATGGGCCTGGCCGCGCCGGAGCGGGTGGCGGCGCTCTACGCGGAAGCCGGGCTGCTGCCGATGGGCACCCGCACCCGTGGCCGGGAGGCGTTGCGCGAACGCGTCGAACGGCACTTCCGGGTCGACTCCATCGTCTCCCGCCCGGCGGCCCTGCGCGTCGCCGACTCCGCCGAGTACCAGCGTTTCCACGCCGCCACCTTCGGCACCTATTTCGCACCGCTGGTGCCGGCGACGCGCCTGGAGGAATTCTTCGTCCGCCTCGGGCGGATCGCCGAGCGGCGCATGCAGGCCGACGGGCAGGTCAGCGAAATCCCGGTCAGCGTCTGGCGCTGCCGGGCGCGGGAGGGCGAGGCATAACCTTATGCGCAATCGGTCTGCCGCGCGGCTGAAAATCGGTACGGGCAATTGCACTCGATGGCATCCGCAACCGATCAAGGATGAACCGACCATGCCCAACCCGCGTTCGCCGCGTCTTCGACTCGTCCCCGTGCTCTGCGCGGTCGGCCTGGCCTGCCTCGGCCAGCCCGGCGAGTCGGCGGCAGAGGAGGTCCGCGCCACCAGCCGCGCCGAGATCCAGCGCTTCGACATCCCGGCCGGCGAACTGGCCCAGGTACTGCTGAGCATCGTCCGCCAGAGTCGCACCCCGATCGCCTTCGACCAGCACCTGGTGGAGGGCCTGCCGGCACCGGCGATCCAGGGCTCCTACAGCGTCGAGCAGGCGTTGCAGCGGGCCTTGCGGGGCAGCGGCCTGGAATACAGCCGCAGCGCCGCCGGGGTGCTCAGCCTGCGGCGCGCCACGGCGCCGGATGCCGCGCTGCCGGCGGCGAAGCCCGCCGCGACCCTGGCCACGGTGGTGGTCACCGGCACCCGCAAGGCCGATGTCAAGGCCGGCGAGAGCCTGGCACCGATCGACGTGGTCAGCGCCGAGCAATTGCGCGACAGCGGCAGCGGCGACCTGCGCGACGCCCTGGTGCGCCTGCTGCCCTCGCTGTCGCGCCAGGCCCAGGCCTACAACGCTTCGGCGCTGACCAACGCGCAGTCGCTGCGCGGCCTGAGTCCCAACCACGTGCTGGTGCTGGTGAACGGCAAGCGCCGCCACGAGACCGCCAATATCAATGTCAGCGGCGGGCTGCAGAGCGGCTCCACCGGGGTCGACCTGGATACCATCCCGCTCGCCGCCATCGAGCGCATCGAGGTGCTGCGCGACGGCGCCTCGGCGCAGTACGGCTCGGACGCCATCGCCGGGGTGATCAACGTCATCCTCAAGTCGGCCGACCACGGCGGCCGGCTCGCCTACGACAACGGTCGCTACGGCGATGGCGACGGTCTTACCCAGAATGGCGGGGTGAATGGCGGCCTGCGTTTCGGCGAGAGCGGTTTCCTCAACCTCAGCGCGCAGTTCCGCGAGCAGGCGCGGACCATCCGCGCCGGCATCGACCAGCGCACCGGGCGCTACGGCAACCCGTCCATCGGCGACCCTTCGCTGCACCGCCAGGCGCTGGCCTACAACGCCGGCGTGGCGCTGGACGACAACGTCGAGCTGTACAGCTTCGCCACCTATACCCATCGCTCGGTGTCCTCGGCGCAGATCTACCAGTTGCCGTCCCTGGCGCCGCGGCTCTATCCGAACGGCTTCACCCCGCGCATCACCAGCGACGAGGACGACTATTCGCTGACCCTCGGCGCCCGTGGCGGCGAGCTGTTCGGCGCCTGGGACTGGGACCTCAGCTCGACCTACGGCGCCGACCGCCCGGAGATCGGCATGGACCATTCGATCAACCTCGCCCTCTACGGCGAGACCGGCGATTCGCCGCGCTCCTTCGACCTGGCGCGCTACAAGGCCACCCAGTGGACCAACAATCTCGACCTGCGCCGCGACTTCGACCTCGCCTGGCTGCCGGCGCCGCTGAATTTCTCCTGGGGCCTGGAGCAACGCCGCGAACTCTACGAGGTCGAGGCCGGCGATCCCTGGTCCTACTACAACGGCGGTTCCAAGGCGCTCCCCGGGCAGGTGCCGGCCAGCGCCGGACAGTGGAGCCGCGACGTGTTCGGCGCCTATCTCGACCTGTCCACCGCCCTCGGCGAGGGTTGGCAACTGGAGACGGCGGCGCGCTACGAGCACTACAGCGACTTCGGCAGCACCACCAACGGCAAGCTCGCCAGCCGCTACCGCTTCAGCCCCGAGGTATCGGCGCGGGCCAGTCTCAGCAGCGGCTTCCGCGCGCCGTCGCTGGCCCAGGAGAACTACACCAGCCTGGGCGTCTCGCCGACCATCGCCAGCGGCCTGCTGGCGGTCAACTCGCCGGCGGCCAGGCTGCTCGGCGCCGAGGACCTGGAGCCGGAAAAGTCGATCAGCTACAACCTCGGCCTGGTGCTCGATCCCTTGCCGGACCTGAACCTGGCCATCGACGCCTATCGCATCGAGATCCGCGACCGCATCGTCGACGGTGCCACCTATTCCGGACAGCCGGCGATCGATGCGCTGCGCGCCGGCGGGATCAGCATCCCGGCCGGACTGACCCAGGTCAGCACCCACTACATGACCAACGGCGCCGACACCCGTACCCACGGCCTCGACCTCACCGCCAGCTACCTGACCCGGCTCGGCGAGTGGGGCCGGATCGACTGGCGCCTGGGCGCCAACGTCAATCGCACGAAGCTGGTCAGGAATCATCGCGGGCGCAACGGCCAGCCGCTGCTCAACGACCAGCAGCAGGCCTGGATCACCAGTTCCACGCCGCGCAGCCAGGTCAGCCTGCAGGCCGACTGGAGCTACCGGCGCTGGGGCCTGACCCTGCGCGAAACGCGCTACAGCAAGACGGTTTCCGAACTGGACTACTACACCGGCGAGCATGCCTATTCGACCACGGTCTTCAACCGCTTCGAGAACTCGCCCAAGTACATCACCGACGTCGCCCTGCGCTATGCGGCGAGCCGCAACCTGACCCTGAGCGCCGGGGCCAACAATCTGTTCGACGTGAAGCCCGACAAGCTGCCGGCCGAGAGCGCCTACCTCGGCTTCAACCAGTACGACACCTATGCCTCGCAGATCAGCTTCAACGGCGCCTTCTACTACCTCGGCGCGGCCTACACCTTCTAAGGAGGAGCAACCATGAGCATCGAACTGCGCGGCGGCGTACGCGCCTCCGCGGTCATCGGCGACAGCGCCTTCGCCCGCCAGGCTGCGCGTTTCCTGCCGGACACCCGCAGTCGCGCGGTGAGCGCCTTCGACATCCAGCAGAAGGCCCGCCTGGAAGAGGCGGACGGCCTCGACGGCGCGTTGTTCACCGTCTCCGCCGCCTGGCCCGATCCCTGGTTGGTCGCCGGCTGGGCGCTGGCCGCGGCGCCGCGCCTGCGTGCCACCGTCGCGCACCGACCGGGGAGCGCCCAGCCGACCGTTGCCGCGCGCGCCCTGGCCACCCTCGACGGGCTGTCCAACGGCCGTGCCGGCGTACACCTGGTGATCGGCTCCAGCGACGCCGACGTGCGCCGCGACGGCGATTTCGCCGACAAGGACGAACGCTACCGGCGCGCCGTGGAGTACCTGGAGGTCTTCACCCGCGCCCTGGAAAGCCGCGAACCCTTCGACTACCACGGCGAGTTCTACCGGCTGGAGGACGCCGGCAGCGGCTTCCTGCCGATCCAGCGGCCGCGCCCGCCGCTATCCGTTGGCGGCTCCTCGGCGCAGGCACAACACCTGGCGGTGCGCTTCGCCGACGTCTACGCCGGCCACTTCGCCAGCCCCACGCAGACCGCGGAACTCAAGCGCAGGCTGAACGAGGAGGCGGCGGAGCAGGGCCGGCGGCTGAAGTTCTGGAAGCACTTCCAGGTGATCCTCGGCGACAGTCCGGCGGCGGCCCGGGACATCGCCGAGCACTACCGCCAGGCCGCCTTCGAACTGCTTCTGGCACGGCCCCTCGACGAACTGGCGGCATCGCCGCAGGTCGCCCGCGACGGCGAGCGCGACCGGCTCGCCCGGCTAGCGCCGGAGGCCTTGCGCGAATGGGTGGCGAATACCGTGCAGCGCAGCTTCGCCGGGGTGCTGGTGGGCAGCGTCGGCGAGGTGGCGGAACAGATCCTGGCCTTTCATCGCGCCGGCATCGAGATCGTCCAGCTCGAGGCCACCACCGAGAACGCCGAGGACATCCGCTTGCGCCGCCAACTGATCGAGCGCCTGAGGCGCGACGCATGAGCGGCGTCGCCCGCGAGGCCATGGAGGACATCGCGCCGGCGCCTGGCGTCGGCGAGTTCGGCGTGGCCAGTTGTGGGGTGCTGCTGGCCTCGGTAGTGGGGGTGATCTTCGGCCCCACCGGGCTGGTGATCAGCAGCTTCTCGCTGTTCATCGAGCCGATCGCCGCCGACCTGGACTGGGACCGTGGCCAGTCGGCACTGCCGGTGACCCTGCTGGGCCTGGCGGTAGCCCTGAGCAGCCCGCTGAAGGGCTGGCTGGTGGATCGCTGGGGCGCGCGCGCCCTGGTCCTGCCGCTGACCGCCGCGCTGGCCCTGTGCCTGGCCAGCCTGGCGCTGGCGCGCAGCGGCTGGCAGCTATACCTGCTGTTCGCGCTGCTCGGCCTGCTGACGCCGGGCAACATTCCCTATGCGCGGATTCTCGGCGGCTGGTTCGAGCGTCGTCGCGGCGCGGCCTACGGCATCCTCGGACTCGGCTTCGGCGTCGGCGGGCCGCTGGCGCTGTACCTGGGCAGCGCCTGCATCGACGCCTTCGGCTGGCGTGCCACCTTCCTCGTCTATGGCCTGCTCGAAGGCCTGCTGGCGCTGCCGCTGCTCTACGCGCTGTTCCGCGAGCGGCCCGGCGACCTGCCGCAGGCGCGGCGCCCGCCAGCCGGCGCGCTGCCCGGAGCGACGCCAGGCCAGGCCTGGCGCTCGGCGGACTTCTGGCTGATCGTCGGCAACCTGATCCTCGGCGTGTTCGCCGTCACCGGCGTGATGGTGCATGGCGTGCCGCTGTTGCAGGAGCGCGGCCTGTCGCGGGAGGTCGCCACCGACGTGCTGGCGGCGCTGTGGGTCGGCATGATCGTTTCGCAACCGGCGCTGGGCTACCTGCTGGACCGCTACGACACCCCGCGCATCGCCTTGCCGTTCGCCGTGCTGGCGGCGCTCGGGCTGCTGCTCCTGCTCCTCGGCGGACCGCCGGCGCTGCTCTGGGGCGCGGTATTCCTGATCGGCCTGGGCGCCGGCGGCGAGACCGGCACCACCCAGTACTTCGTCAGCCGCTACTTCGGCCTGCGCCATTTCAGCGTGATCTATGGCTCGATCCAGCCCTTCACCTTCGCCATCGCCATCAGCCTGGGGTCCTGGCTGCTGGGGTACTTCTACGACCGCGCGGGCTCCTACGCGGGCTCGACGCTGGTCCTGCTCGGCGCGTTCGGCGTGGCGGCAGGGCTGCTGGTCATGCTCGGGCGCTATCGCTATGCCATCGACGGGGAGGCACGCAGCCATGGGCGAGACTGAACGGAGCAGGGCGGAGGTGGGCGTCTGGCTGCTGGCCGGGCTGGCCTTCGTGGTCGGCACGGTGGAGTTGGTGGTGGCCGGGGTGCTCGACGAACTGGCCGCCAGTTTCGCCGTCAGCCAGGGCCGGGCCGGGTTGCTGATGAGCCTGTACGCGCTGGTCTATGCGCTGCTCGGCCCGCTGCTGGTCTACCTCAGCGCCGGCATCGAGCGCCGCCGCCTGCTGGCCGGCGCGCTGTTGGCGTTCGTCGGCGCCAACCTGGCCAGCGCCGCCGCGCCGAGCTTCGCCCTGTTGCTGGCGAGCCGGCTGCTGGTGGCGGCCAGTGCCTCGGTCATCGTGGTGGTGGCGATCACCCTGGCGGTGGCCATCGTCGCACCGGAACGGCGCGGCCGGGCGATCGGCCTGGTGTTCGCCGGTATCGTCGCCTCGCTGGTACTGGGCGTACCGCTGGGCACCCTGATCGGCGAGTTCTGGGGTTGGCGCAGCCTGTTCCTGCTGCTCGCCGGGGTCGCGTTGCTCGGCCTGCCGCTGCTCCTGCGCCTGCTGCCGGCCATACCCGGCGCGCCTGGCATCGCCCCGGCGGAGCAACTGCGGGCGCTGGCCCGGGGCCGGGTGCCGTTCGCCCACCTGGCATCGCTGTTGCAGATGACCGGCCAGTTCACCGTCTACACCTACATCGTGCCGTTCCTGGTCGGCAGCATGGCCCTCGACAAACCGACCATCAGCCTGGTCCTGCTGGTCTACGGGGGCGGCGGCATCCTCGGCGCGCTGCTCGGCGGACGTGCCGCCGACCGCTGGCCGGGGCCGGCCACCTTCGTCGCCTTCCTGCTCCTGCACGCACTGGCCCTGGTCCTGCTGCCGTTCGCCACCGGCGGCCTGCCGCTGCTGCTGGGCGCGGTGGTGTTCTGGTGCGTGTTCAACATGGCGCCGGGGCCGGCGATCCAGAAATACCTGGTGGAACTCAGCCCGGACACTGCGGCGATCCAGATCAGCCTCAACACCAGCGCGATCCAGCTCGGCGTGGCCCTGGGCGCCTTCATCGGCGCGATCCTGGTGGACCAGGTGGCGGTGCGCGCGCTCCCCTGGTGGGGCGCCGCGCTGATCCTCGGCGCCGCCGCCTGCGGCTGGCTGTCCGCGCAGCGGCCGGCGGCGGGCACGGCGGACTGCCGGGAGCGCCTCGATTGATTCCCTACCGCGCGCCACGGGAACAGCCCCGGGCGCCGTTCCTCAACCTCCAGGCTCACTACCGCTATCCGTGGCGTGGCCTGCCAGCAGCGAACGCTTACCATGGATAGCCAAGGCTCCATCAAGAACACCCTGATCGCCCAGTTGTTCCAGCAGAACTACGACTGGCTGTGCAAGAAACTGTCCTACCAGACCGGCTGTAGCCACAGCGCCGAAGACCTCGCCGCCGAAGCCTTCCTGCAGGTCTGGATGCTCCCCGATCCGGCGTCGATCCGCTCGCCGCGGGCGTTCCTCGCGACCATCGCGCAACGCCTGATGTACGAGAGCTGGCGGCGCAAGGACCTGGAGCGCGCCTACCTGCAGATTCTCGCCGAGGCGCCGGAGGCGGTGCAGCCGTCGCCCCACGAACAGTGGATGCTGATCGAGAACCTGCAAGCCATCGACCGCCTGCTCGACGGCCTGTCCGGGCAGGCCCGCGCGGTGTTCCTGATGAGCCAGCTGGAAGGCCTGACCTACGTGCAGATCGGCGAACGCCTCGGATTGTCCCTGGGGCGCATCCACCAGTTGATGAAGGATGCCTTGCACTGCTGCTACCGGGGATTCCAGGAATGAGCGAGAAGCCGGAACGGCAACGCATCGTCGAGGAGGCCATCGAATGGATGGTACGCCTGCAATCCGGCGACTTCAGCGCCGCCGAGGGCGATGCCCTGGAACGCTGGAAGGCGCTGTCGAGCGAGCATGCCGAGGTGTTCCGGCAACTGCTTGGCAGCCTCGCGCCGCTACAGGACTCGCCCTGGCGCGGCCAGCCGAGCGCTACCGTGCTGCGCGCCCTGGAGCAGCCGTCGAGCCGCCGGCGCTTCGTCGGCGGCGCCCTCGGGCTGTTCGTCCTGCTCGCCGGCGGCGCCGGCCTGGAGCGCTGGGTCCAGGCCGGCATGGGTCTGCCCGGCGAACTGGCGACCGGCACCGGCGAGCGCCGCGACTGGTTGCTGGCCGACGGCAGCCGCCTGCGCCTGAACGCGCGGAGCAAGGCGCGACCGCTGCTCGACGGCGCCCAGCGACGCCTGGAGCTGCGGCGCGGCGCGTTGCGCCTGGAAGTGAAGGAGGACCCGCGCGGCGCCTTCGCCCTCGACTGCACCGCCGGACGGGTGGACTGCGCCAGCGGCAGCCTGCTGCTGGCCGAGGAGCGCGGGGCGATCCGCCTGGTGACCCTGCGCGGCAGCGCGCGGCTGACCACCGGCGAGGGACGCCAGCTGGCGGTGGCGGCACGGCGCAGCCTGCTGTTCGATGCCGGCGGCCTGCTCGAACAGGGCCCGATGCAGGCCGGAGAGGACGCCTGGGCCAGCGGCTGGCTGGAGGTCCACGACCGTTCCCTGGCCTGGGTCGCGGAGGCCTTCCGGCCCTATCTGCCAGGCATCCTCCAGCTCGACGCGGAGATCGCCGGCAACCGCGTCAGCGGTCTGTTCCCGCTGGACGACATGCACACGTCCCTGGACATGCTCGGGCGCAGCCTGCCGATCCGCGTGCTGCGCTACAGCGACTACTGGATCAGCCTGCGCCCCGCCTGACTCATTCGTCGAAGAACAGCAGGCAACGCAGTTCGATACTCTGCCGCGGCGGCGCATCGGCCGGGGTGCAGGGATCGTCGAAGGCGGTGTGCGCGCCGAGGCGGGCCTGCGCGTCCTCCCGCGAATCGTAGATCTTCAGCAGCAGCGCTTCCTCCGGCAGCAGGTGCGGGTAGTAGTACCAGCGGTGCTCCGGGTTGGGCTTGACCGAGTAGGTTTCGCCCACCTTGTCGCGGTACACCAGGTCACTGGCCACCAGGTCGTCGAACGCCAGGCTGCGGGCGTCCAGCAACGCCAGCGGCGCGCGCTGCGCCGGGTGGCCGAACGGACGCCACAGGTTGACGATCTGGAAGCGTCCGGCCAGGCGCCGTTCGGCGCGTTCCGCCGGCAGGTGGTCGCGGACCCGGCGCGGCGCCGAGCGCAGGGTCTGGTCGTTGTGCACGTAGCGCACCGGTTCGCGCAGGCCGCGTTCTTCGCGCCCGGCTTGGTCGACGCGCAGCGTGTGGTCGAAGATCACCGCCTCGGCGGCACCGGTCAGGCGGCGGAGCAGGGCGATGCTTTCCGGGTAGTAGCGTTCACGAACCTGGGCTTCATCCTCGAAATCGCCCACCGCGCTCGCCTCGCGCACCAGTTGGAAACCCTCGCGCTCCAGGCTGGCCGGTTGCGCCAGCAGACGCGCATTGCGGATCGCCACCCGGGTCGGCTGCAACAGCGCGCTGCGCTGCGGCGTCCCGGCGGGGGCCGGATAGGTGTAGGCGACGGGTCGCTCGCCGCTGTCGCGGATATAGTTGACCTCGGCCTCGGCCTCGGCCTCGACCTGCTCCGGCGCGTGCGCCGGCCATGCGTGTTGCTGGCAACCCATGTGTCGTTCTCCCGTTGCCGGCGCGCAGCCGGATGCCGCGCGAGAAGGCCCCAATCTAGCCAGAAGCCGGCCGCGACAGAACGACCGTTAACGACTAGTCCCCTGCGATTCCGGAATATGCTCGGCGCTGGCCCCGCCGGGGGGACTCCTCAGTCGCGCCCGGGGCCGGCCAGGGCCTGCAGGCGTTCCACCGCGGTTTCGGCGAGCGGGGTGGCGCGTCGGCTGAAGCTATCGATCAGGACGATCACCGTTTCCGCTCGCGCCGCGCAGCGGCCGTCCTGGAACAAGCCCTGTTCGAGACGGAACGAACTGCGCCCCACCGAGAGCACCCGGGAGCCGATCTGCACCGTGCCCGGCCAGCGCAGCTCGCCGCGCAGGTCCAGTTCCAGGCGAGCGATCACGCATTCGCTGCCGGGCCTGGCGAGGGCGATCTCCGGGTCGTAGATGATCTCCACCCGCCCGGTCTCGAGGAAGGTCGCGAACACCGCGTTGTTCACGTGGCCCTGGCGGTCGGTATCGGCGTAGCGGATCTTGTCCGAGGAATGGATGGGGAAATCCTTCAGTTCGGGTTCACTGGACATCGTCTGCTCCATGCGCTGGAAAAGTGGCCAGGGGGGCCGTGCGGGCCAGCCCGTCGAAGGCGTCGAGCAGGCGCTCGCGCCAGGCGTACAGCGGCTCGTTCGCCGCCAGCAGATCCTCGGGGTGGATGCAGCGGGCCCACATGAACATGCCGAACACGCAATAGTCGGCGTAGGCCGCGCGCTCCCCGGCGAGGAACGGCTGGCTTTTGAGCGCCTGGCGTAACGGTGCGAGTACCTGGTGCAACTGCCCGAGATGACGCTCGCGCGGCTGCCCCAGAGTCTCCAGGCTAGCCCCGAAATGCGCTTCGCGGGTGCTGCGGAAGTATTCGCGGTCGGCGCTGTCCAGTTGGCCGTAGACCTCCAGCAGGATCAGTGGCGCGATGGCCGGCAGGAGGGCGCCATCGGCCCAGCGGTTGACGAAGCCGGACAGCGCCAGTGCCGCCTCGCCGCCGAACAGCGAGGGTCGTTCGGGATAGGCTCGTTCCAGGTGCAGGGCGATGCGCCAGGAGTCGCTGATCGGTTGCTCTCCGTCGACCAGTAGCGGCACCGCGCCCTGGCCGGAAAAAGCGATCCGTGGCTTGTCGCTGAAGCGCCAGGCGATGCGCTGGCTGTCGAGGCCCTTGTGCGCCAGGGCCATGCGGGTCTTCCAGCAATGCGGGCTGAAACGCAGGCGAGGATCGGCGCCGGCCAGTTCGTAGAGAGTCAGGTTCGGGGCGTTCATGGGTGTCGATCGTCCGCGATGTGGGTGGCAGGGAGTCGCCGGGGCCGCGCCAGGCGCGGCTGGGACGGATATCCATGGGCTCGCTCTGGCGCCGCGATCAGCGGTGGCCGACCAGGATCGAGTCGCGCTTGCCACGCTTGCGCAGGTAGGCGTACTCGATGTCGTTGAGGATCATCTGCGCCCGGTTGAGGTGACGCGAGGCGTAGTTGATGCTGGTCAGGAAGTGCGCCAGTTCCTCGGTTTCGGCGAAGTTGCCCTGGTCATGGGCGATTTTCTCGCGGTCGAGGTTCGGCCGCGTGCCGAGACGTTCCAGGTAGTGCGTGTCGATCACCCGGAACGCTGCGCCGATGCTCAGGCCACGGGCGTTGAGCACCTTGTGCCATTCGAAGGGCGGGTTGATCAGGACGTCGCCGGGTTCGACGTAGACCACGTCGCTCTCGTAGTCGCCGCCAGGGGCCTCGCGGCCGCTGCTGGTCTCGAAGAGCAGGTGGTAGTCGCGGAACTGGTCGCCCAGTTGCGGCGGACGGGTGCTCCATTTCTTGGTGCCGGCGATCATCACGAAGATGTTCAGGGTCGGGAAGATGTGCCAGTCGCTGCCCACCGCGCCGCGCGCCGGCTCGCCGTACTCCTGGGTGCTGTGGCCGAGGAACATGTGGCCGGTGACCTGCCAGCCGTCGACATCGAACCAGGAAGAGCCGAAAACCTCGCGCTTGACCTGGTTGAAGGCGTCCTTGCCCCATGGGTAGGGGTCGTTGTAGCTGGAGGAGATAGTGCCCAGGTGGGAATAGACGTCGAGCTTGCGCTCGAAGATGTCGTCGAGGAACTCCCGCCCGGTACCGACGCGGCCGGTGACGTAGTTGTAGTCGGAGGTGCCGTCCTCGGCGCGCATGGAAACCGGCGCTTCGCCGGCCTTCACCCGCCATTGCAGGGTCTTGTCGGCGCCGACCTCGTCGAAGAAGGCGCGTTGCGCCAGGCGTTCGCTGATCGGCGCGAGCTTGCGGAGGAGGGCGGGCTTGCTGAAGTTCTCGGTGAAGCGTTCGGCGTTGTCGCGGCTGAGCACGCCCTGGTGCTCGGAGGGTTCGACGACATTGATGTAGCCATACTGGATGCGACTGTTCGAAACCATCTGATTGCTCCCGTTTTTCCTTGGAAAAATAAGGAGGAAACCGCCCCGCCAAAGCAGGCGGGACTGCGCAGCTGACTCCGGCCATCCATGCCCTTTGCGTACATTTCAGCGGAAAGAACCCGGCCGCCATCCGCTCGGACATGGCCCACGACAGCGCTCGATCGGATATGATTGACAACACTGTCAAGTTTGACAGTGTTGTTATCTTTGACATCCATGTCAACAATTCTATGAGAGTCGTCCGTCATGGCTGGTGTACGGCAGTTCGATGAAGAAAAGCTCCTCGCGGCGGTACTCGAGGTGTTCTGGAACAAAGGCTGGCAGGCCACCTCGATGGCCGACCTGGCCGAGGCCGCGGAGGTCCAGCGCGGTTCGCTCTACCATGCGTACGGCGGCAAGGAAGAGCTCTTCCTGCTGGCCTTCGATCTCTACGCTCGCGGTTTCCTCGACAAGGCGGCGCGGGCCTTGCGTGGAACGGACGCGCGCAGCGCGCTGCTGGCATTCCTCGACGCGGCGATCGGCAACATGACCAGCGGCGACCCGCCGCGCGGTTGCCTGACCACCAAGACCGCCGCCGAGTCGGTGGCCACCGGGCCGCGCATCCAGCAACGCCTGCGCGACCTGCTGGCGGAGCTGCGCGGGATCATCGTCGAGGCCTTGTCGGCGGAGCCGCTGCGCGCCGGACTGGCGCTGCCGCCGGAAGAGGCCGCCGAACTGCTGCTGACCTTCACCCGCGGACTGGCGGTGATCGAACGCATCTATCACGATCCGCAACGCCTGCGGCGCAGTGCCATGGCCCTGGTCAGCATATTGGCCTCGCCGGCCTGAGCGGGCGTTTCAGGCCCCGTCGCCGCGCGCAAACCGCTGGCGATACTGGCGCGGCGTCATGCCCTTCCAGCGCCTGAAGGCATGGATGAAGTTGGACACCTCGCCGTAGCCGAGGCGCTCGGCGATCTCCTCCAGGCGGATCGCGCCGGTGGCCAGCAGCTCTTCGGCGAGGGCCTGGCGCACCTCGTCGAGCAACAGGCGGTAGCTGCTGCCCTCGTCGTCCAGGCGGCGACGCAGGGTGCGCACGGTGAGGTGCAGTTCCATGGCCAGGGTCTGCATGTCCGGCAAGCGGCCGGGCGTCCTCAGCAAGCGGTCGCGGATGCGTCCGGCCAGACCGCCGCGCACCTGGCGGCGGGCGAGCAGGGCGCGGCACTGCTCCTCGCAGGCGCGCGCCACCTCGGGGTTGGCGCCGGGCAGCGGGAGGTCGAGGAAATGCCGCTCGAAGACCACCCGGTTGTCCGCCTGGCCGAACGCCGGGCACAGGCCCAGCTCGCGCACGTAGGGCGTGGGGTCGGCGGGCGGTGGGCGACGGAAGCCGGCGCGGAGGATCGGCAGGCGCTGCCCGGTGAGGTCGCGCTGGATGCGCAGCACGCCACCGGCGTCGCGTTCGAGGAGGAAAATCCGCAGGTCCTCGGGAATGCCGGCGTCGTCGAGCACCAGGTGCGCTTCGTCGTCGTGTACCTCCAGGCGGATGCCATGGAAGGCGAAGGTCAGGTCGAGGTAGCGCAGGCCCAGTTGCGCGGCGCTGAGGAAGGTCGGGCTGCTGAGCAGGGCGAAGCCCCAGATGCCATAGGCGTTGAGGTGATAGCGCAGGCCTGCCGCCAGGCCCGGCGCGCAGGCGTCGCCCAGGTGCCGGACCAGGTTGCGCACGACGCTCAGTTCCTGGGCCGCGTCGATTTCCCCGGAGGGATCGCCGAGCAGGCGAATATCCAGGCCGCTACCCGCCAGGCACTGCTCCAGGCCGAGGCCGCGGTCGATGCCGAACTGGATCAGCAGGTGCGCGCTGATGGCGCTGCGGCGGGGGGACCAGGGCGGAGGGAGCATGGCGGTGTCCGGGGTTGACCGAAAATCACAACTTTATGTCCGGCCCGGCCATAACGCCAGTCGTCCCGGCGAACTAGGATGCTGCCATCCGCCGCTGGGCGGAATCGCGCCGGACGGCGTGGCAAGCAACAAACGGGAGCACAACAATGCACAACGAGTCCCGCCCTGAAGCCCCCTTGCGGGTGCTGGTGGTCGGCGCCGGCTTCGCCGGTCTCGGCCTGGCGATCCGCCTGCGACAGGCAGGCATCGACGATTACCTGATCCTGGAAAAGGCCGCCGACGTCGGCGGTTGCTGGCGGGAAAACCGCTACCCGGGCGCCGCCTGCGACGTCCCCTCGCATCTCTACTCGTTCTCCTTCGAGCCGAAGGCCGACTGGTCGCGCAAGTTCGCCCCGCAGGCGGAAATCCTCGACTACCTGCGGCATTGCGCGGACAAGTACCGTCTGCGCGAGAAGATCCGTTTCCACTGCGAGGTGGAGGAGGCCCGCTTCGACGCCGACAGCGGCGAATGGCAGGTGCGCTGCGGCGATGGCCAGACGCTGCGCGCACGGGCCCTGGTCTGCGCCACCGGCCAGTTGAGCCGGCCGCTGCTGCCGCGCCTGCCCGGCCTGGAGCGCTTCCAGGGTCCGGCGTTCCACTCGGCGAACTGGGACGCCGAGGTCGAGCTGGCCGGCAAGCGGGTCGCGGTGATCGGCACCGGTGCCAGCGCCATCCAGTTCGTCCCGCGGATCGCCCCGCAGGTGCAGCGCCTGTCGCTGTTCCAGCGCAGCGCGCCCTACGTGATCGCCAAGCCGGACCGCGCCTACGCCGACTGGGAACGCCGCCTGAAGGCGCGCTGGCCGTGGCTGCAACGCCTGGACCGGGGGCTCAAGTACCTGCACCACGAATCGCGGATGCTCGCCTTCGCGACCTTCCCGGCGCTGATGAAGGCGATGCGGCTGAGCTTCCGTCGCCACCTGCACCGGCAGATCGCCGATCCGCAACTGCGCGCGCGGCTGGTCCCCGACTACCCACTGGGCTGCAAGCGGATCCTGATCAGCAACGACTATTACCCGGCGCTGGCCAGGAGCAATGTCGAACTGGTCGACACGGGCATCCGCGAAGTCACCGAAGACGCCGTGGTCGGCCGTGACGGCCGCCGGCACGAGGTCGACGCGATCATCTTCGGCACCGGCTTCGCCGCCACCGAATTCCTCGCCCCGATGCGCATCCTCGGCCTCGACGGACGCGACCTGCGGCAGGCCTGGGCGGATGGCGCGGAAGCCTACAAGGGCATCAGCGTCAGCGGCTTCCCCAACCTGTTCATCCTCTACGGGCCGAACACCAACCTCGGCCACAACTCCATCGTCTACATGCTGGAAAGCCAGTTCCCCTACGTGCTTGGCTGCCTGCGCCAGCTCCAGGCGCAGGGCTTGCGCTACCTCGACGTGAAGCCCGAGGTCCAGCGGCGCTTCAACCTGGAGGTGCAACAGGGGTTGCGCCACACCGTCTGGGAGCGTGGCTGCGACAGTTGGTACAAGACCGCCGCCGGCAAGAACACCAACAACTGGCCGGGCTACACCTTCGTCTATCGCTGGCGTACGCGCCGGCCGGAGCTTGCCGACTATGACCTGGCCCGCTGAAGCGCCACTGTCCTCGCCGCCGCAACGCCTGCGCGCCGGTCTCCTGCGCGGCTGCCTGCGCCTGCTGTTCCGCGGACTGGTCCGTCCGCCCATGCCGGTGGCGCTGCAACGCGGCGTGCTGCGCGGGCTGAGCCTGGCGACGCTGGGCGCCAGCGGCGTCGTTCGCGAGCGCCGCAGCCTCGCTGGCGTGCCCTGCGAGTGGCTGCGGCCGCGCGGGGCGGAGGCGCGGCGCCGGGTGCTCTACCTGCACGGCGGCGCCTACCTGATCGGCTCGCCGGCGACCCACCGAGCGATCACCACGCACCTGGCCCGGCGCTGTGCCGCCGAGGTCTGCGCAGTGGACTACCGACGTGCCCCGGAACATCCGTTCCCCGCCGCCCGCGACGACGCCCTGGCGGTCTACCTGGCACTGCTGGAGGCCGGCCATTCGCCGCGCCGACTGCTGCTCGCCGGCGACTCGGCGGGCGGCCACCTGGCGCTGTCCCTGGCCCTGGAGCTGAAGGCGCGCGGCTTGCCGTTGCCGGCCGGGTTGCTGCTGTTCTCGCCCTGGACCGACCTCAGCTGCCAGCGCCTGCACACGCCAGCGGCCGGCGACCCGCTGCTGTCGCGGGCCTGGCTGGAAAGCGCGGTGCGCCTGCTGCTGCCGGCCGACGCGGAGCCAGGCTCGGCCGCCCTGTCGCCACTGCATGCCGACCTGGCGGGGCTGCCGCCGCTGCTGGTACAGGTCGGCGAGGACGAACTGCTGCGCGACGACAGCCTGCGCCTGGCGCAACGGGCCGGGGAGCAAGGCGTCGCGGTGCGATTGCAGCGCTACGCCGGTTGCTGGCACGTGTTCCAGGCCCACGCCGGCGTGTTGGCCTGCGCCGACCGGGCGTTGGACGAGGCGGCGGCATTCGTCGTCGAATGCAGCGCGGAGGGCGGCCAGTGCAGAACATCCTGATCAGCGGTGCCGCCTCCGGGATCGGCGCCGCCAGCGCGCGGCTGTTCCACCGCCGAGGCTGGCGGGTCGGTTTGCTGGACATCGATGCCGAGGCGTTACGCGGCTTGGCCGCGGAACTGCCGGGCGCCTGGCAGCGTGCCGTGGACGTCAGCGAGCCCGACGCGGTCGGCGAGGCGCTTGCGCAGTTCTGTGCCGATGGCCGCCTGCGCCTGCTGTTCAACTGCGCCGGCATCCTGCGTTTCGGCCGCTTCGAAGAGGTCGCCCTGGAGGACCACGCGCGGTTGCTGGCGATCAACCTGCAAGGCGTCCTCAACTGCTGTCACGCGGCCTTTCCGTTCCTGCGCGCGACGCCGCAGGCGCAGGTACTCAACATGGGCTCGGCATCGGGGCTTTATGGCGTACCGGAGATGGCCGTCTACTCGGCTTCGAAGTTCGCCGTGCGCGGGCTCACCGAGGCGCTGGAGCTGGAATGGCGCCGCCACGGGATTCGCGTCGCCGACCTGATGCCGCCGTTCGTCCGCACGCCGATGGTCGCCGGGCAGGCCTACCGGCCGCCGGTGTTGCGTCGCCTGGGGCTGAGACTGGACGCCGAGGATATCGCCGAGGCGGCCTGGCGGCAGGCGCACAGCCGGCGGGTACACCGGCCGGTGGGCGGGTTGTTCACGGCGCTGTACTGGGCTGGGCAGTTGTCTCCGCCGTGGGTGAACCGGGCGGTGATGGCGTGGTTGTCGCGGGGTTAGGCTCTGCGCAGGATGGATAGAACGGATTAAAGCTTGGGTGGGTTTCACGCTGGATGGTCTAGCTGCTTTTCGTGGCTGCCTCGACTTCTTGTTTCGCCTTCCCAGGCGAGTGAAATCCATGGTAGATCTCGGACCATAGGTATGCCTGAGCCAGGCGCCGGTGCTTATCGCTACCGTTGAGCCCAAGAGTTCTCCTCGGGTGGGGCCGTTGCCTCCCGTATCAAGCACGCATCGTCAGCATCTCTTGGGGGCCTTCGCGTAGGAGCGCTGCCAGGACTGCGAAGCCGTCAGATAACGTATTCCCCCCTCCTGGGGAATTGCTGACGCTGATTCGAATGGCCTGGGGAAGCGTACCGCGGCCCGTACTAAAGGCCTCTGCGGTGGTGACAAGATGCTGCTGTCCGCGCATGCCTTGCTCTATTTCGATGGCGCGCCAGGGTGCTGGCACTTCTACCCAGAAATGCGGACAGCATAGATGGCTGCGATAGGTCAGGCCCTGCAGCAGGTCCACAACCAGCGCTTGGCGTCGCGCGATTTCCCCTCTCTGGTATTCGAGCAGTGCGCTTGCAGTACCGTCCTCGACCCATCGGCTCGCAATCTCGAGAACCAGTGGTGTCGCCATCCAGCACGAATTGCGAAGCGCTGCTGCCATGCGACTTACCATGGACACAGGAGCATGAACGTATCCAACCCGCAATCCTGCAGCGACCGCCTTGCTCATGCCACCGATGAGGATGCCCCGCTCAGGCAGCAGATGGCAGAGAGGGGCGGGGCGTTCGGCCATCAATACAGCATGGGTTTCGTCCTCGATGACGATCAAGCCGTGCTCGCGGCAGATCTTCGCGATTTCCTTCCGCCTGGCGCCTGACATCACTGCAGTGGTCGGGTTCTGGATGGTGGGTGTGCAGTACAGGGCGGTGATCCTGTTCGTGCGGCAGGCCTCTTCGAGGGCGTCGGGCAGTAGCCCCTCTTCATCCATTTCCAAGCCGAGCACCTTGATGCCCAACAGTTGCGCGGCACTGATCAGCCCAGGATAGGAGAGCTGCTCCGTTACCAGGGTGTCGCCGGCGCGCAGCATGCCCATAAGCACGACGAGCAGACCGTGTTGGCTGCCATTGACGCACAGAATCTGCTGGCGCTCCGCTTGAAACTCACCGTGAGACAGCCATGTTGCTCCCGCTTGCCGGTGTCGGAGCAGTCCTGTGTCGGGTGTGTAGAGCATTAACTCCTGCAGGAGCTCAGGGGCCGCACTCAATTGCTGAAGGCTGCGGGAAAGCAGTTCGGTCTCATTGCCCGGAATATGCATATTCCGGCTCATGTCATTGCACATCTCCGTGCTGTCTACGAAATTGCGAAAGCCCGCCTCCCGAGCACGTTCTCGACCGCGGTTGCGGACGAACGTACCGTCACCGACCCGAGCCTCAACCAGCCCCATGCGCTCCAGCTCACCATAGGCCCGGCTCACCGTGCCCGCGGTCACACCGAGCTTGTCCGCGAGGATGCGATGTGGCGGCAGCTTGACCCCCTGCCGGAGAACCCCATTGCGAATAGATTCTTCGATGCCCTGGGCCAGCCGTTTGTACTTCAGGCCGGGCCCTTGTGGTAGGAAGAATCTGAAAATTGAATCGGTGTCAATATTTGCTTTGACCGGCATATTTTCTCCGAATTAACCTCAAGTAAAGAGGTTTGATAAGCAATAAAGGGCGTCAATCAAAGAATAACATGGGGGAAAGACGTGCAACTTATGTCAATTCAAACTCTGACTATCAACAGGCGGCAGGTACGTGTGGCCAGCCTGGTGACCGCTGTTCTATTTCTAGTGGTGTGTATCAGCTGGGGGACTACCTGGCTCGGCATCAAGATCGCCGTGGAGAGCGTGCCGCCGCTAACTGCCGCCGGATTGCGCTTTCTGATTGCATTTCCGCTTTTCCTGCTCTTTGCGCGGCTGCGCCACGAGACGATCTTTTTCCCGCGGCGACTCCTGGCCTTCTTCGTCTTCGTGACGCTCGGCTACTTCAGCGTGCCCTACTACCTGCTGAACTATGGCGAGCAATACGTCGCTTCAGGTCTTACCGCGCTGCTGTTCAGCAGCATGCCCGTGTTCATCCTGATCTTCTCCGCGATCTTCCTGCGCGAGCGCATCTATCTGTCGCAGATCCTTGGTATTGCGATTGGCTTCGGCAGCCTGTTCATGATCATCAGGTCTCAAGGGCTGCATCTGGATTACACGGAGTTGTTAGGCGTACTTGCCATCCTGCTCGCGGCGATCATGCACGCACTCAGCTACGTCATCACCAAAAGGCAAGGTGCTGACATCGGCGTGATCACCTTCAATACGCTGCCCATTGGCATCGCCGGCTTGGGGCTGTTCATGGCCGGACTCGTGATGGAACACCCGAACCTGTCTGCCGTCACAAACCGATCTTGGGCTGCCCTGATCTATCTCGGTCTGGTGGCATCAGTCGGGGGATTCATCGTGTACTTCTTCCTGCTCAAGCGTTTGAGTCCCGTTGTGCTGTCGTTCGTCTTCATCATTTTCCCGGTGTTCGCCGTGATCATCGGCGCCTGGTACGAAGGGGTTGCCATCTCTCGCGAGTTGATTGGCTTCACCGTGCTCCTATTGGCTGGATTTGCCATCACCAAGCTTCCCATCGAGAAGCTGCTCGGCAGGAGGTGACATGAATACGAACGTGTTGACCGAGCATGCATTGAGCGTGATCTACAGACACGCCTGCAGGACCTATCCAAGGGAATGCTGCGGATTCGTTCTCGCCGATGCAAAAGTGAAAGAGGGTACGAACATCCAGGATGAACTGCACATGGCTGACCCTCGGAGGTACCCACGCACGGCCGCCAACGGGTACACGTTTTCCGTGACGGATACCGTATTCCTCAACAGCAGCTTCAAGACGTGCAGCCCGGTATCCGTCATCTACCACTCCCACCCGGACGTCGGTGCCTACTTCAGCCGGGAGGATATCGACAAGGCATTGTATGCCGGGGAGCCAATGCTGCCTGTCGACTACCTGGTTGTTGATGTGGCCGCCGGCAACGTTCGCGGCGCAAAACTGTTTGCCTGGCGCAACGGACGCTTTGAATGCACACGAGAGTTCGGGCCATCGAGCCAGGACGAGTAGACATCTGGCAAGGAGCTGAAAAGTGAAGACGGTAATTTTTCCGGAAGTACTGGTGCGGGCAGCCCAACTGGAAGGCGGGCGCCTGGAGGGAGCGGGCTTGACGGTCGGCGAGCTGCTGGCAGGCCTTGCCAGGGAGCATCCTTCATTACTCGGGCACCTGTATTACGAAAACGGTCAATTGAAAGAACACTTCCTGCTGACCCACAAAGGTTCGCTGGTCAATCTGGATGGCGAGCTTTCCGATGGAGATGAAGTCGAAGTCATGCTCGCGACATCTGGCGGTTCTGGCGTCGAAGCGTTGAGTGACGAAGAAGTTCAACGCTACGTTCGCCACATCACGTTGCCGGGCGTTGGCAGGGAAGGCCAGCAGCGCCTGAAGCAGGCCAGGGTGCTGATAATCGGAACGGGCGGCCTGGGTTCGCCCGCTTGCCTTTATCTGGCCGCAGCAGGAGTGGGCACCATCGGGCTGGTTGACTTTGACGTGGTGGAGTCGAGCAATCTCCAGCGCCAGGTCGTCCATGGCTATAGCACGCTCGGTATGCCGAAGGTTGAGTCCGCCCAGCGCCGGATGCAGGACCTGAACCCCTACATTGAAGTCGTAACCCACCGTTACGCCATCGACGCGGACAATGCGCAGTCACTGATTGAGAGCTATGACCTGGTATTGGATGGCACCGACAACTTCGCCACGCGCTACTTGGTCAACGCGGTTTGCGCCAAGCTCGGAAAACCACTCGTCTTTGGCGCGATCTATCGGTTCGAAGGGCAGGTCAGCGTCTTCAATCTGGAGGGCGGCCCCTGCTACCAATGTCTCTTCCCGAACAATCCCCCGCCTGAGATGGCTCCAAGCTGTAACGCAGGGGGAGTTATTGGTGTGCTGCCTGGAGTGATTGGCCTGCTGCAGGCAACCGAGGCGGTGAAGGCCCTCGTTGGCCTGGGCAAGTCCCTGTCAGGCAGACTTCTTCGATTCGACGCGTTGCTCATGCACTTCAATGAAGTGAAGTTCAATCGGCGCGACGATTGTCCGGCCTGCGGCAAAACCGCTGCAGAGAATCCCCGCCACTGGAGGGAGGGACTGCTCTGCCAGGCAAGCGCGGCACCGTCACAACGACTCGACGACGATCGCTATATCGATCCCGACTGCCTGTTGCAGTTGATGAAATCCAACAGCGAAAACTATGCCCTTCTGGATGTACGCGACGCGGGCGAGCTCGAAGTGTGCCAGTTGCCGGGGATCGTCCACGTTCCCTTGAACGAACTCGCCAGCCATTTCGCCAATCTCGATTCCAGTAAGCGCTACATCCTCGTGTGCTACGCCGGCACTCGTGCCGAACGCGCGGCCATACAGCTCATGGGGGCAGGGTTCTCCAACGTCCAAGTGCTCGATGGCGGCATGAAGCGATGGGCGAAAGAGATAGAGCAGCACATGCCGATGTACTGAACCATAGGCAGGGAAAGCATGATCTACGATTCGCTACTCGATTTAATTGGCAGGACGCCGGTGATACGGCTGAGCAAATTGTCTGCTCGCCTGGGGGTGAGCGTATTCGCCAAGCTGGAATCCTTCAATCCAGGAGGAAGTCATAAGGCGCGTATCGCGCTCTGGATGATTCTGGATGCCGAACGCAAAGGAATCCTGGTGCGCGGGAAAGGGCAGACCATTCTCGAGCCGAGCGGGGGAAATACGGGGATTGGACTGGCAATGGCGGGGAACATCCTGGGGTACCGCGTGACCCTGGTGATTCCCGACAACTACAGCCCTGACAAGAGACAATTGCTCGAGTTATATGGCGCTCACGTCGTGCTGTCGGATAGCAGCAAAGGGAACAACTCGCATGGCGAGCTGGCAATCCAGATACTGCTGGCACATCCGGAGTTCGTCATGCTCAACCAGCAGCGCAATCCAGCCAACCCGCAAGCCCATCGCGAAGCTACAGCCCTGGAAATCCTAAAGGACTTTGCAGGCCAGCCACCCCCGGACTTCTTCTTCGCTGGCATTGGAACTGGTGGACATATCACGGGTGTTGGAGAGGTGCTGAGGGACCACTGGCCGGATATGGCCATCTATGGCGTGCAGCCAGAGCAGTGCGACTTGCTCGACGATAGGCACGCACCGCATGAGATTCAGGGACTGTCCATTGGTATCGTGCCGGAAGTCTGCAACCTCGGCATTGTTACTGGCATGGTCGGGGTGTCGAAATCCGCCTGTTTGTCGATGATCCGGGAAGTCCTGCAAAACGACTCGGTGAGCATGGGGTTGTCCTCCGCAGCCAACCTGGTTGCGGTGCTGAACATGGCATCTGCCATGCCGTCAGGCGCTCGTGTGCTGACGATGATCTACGATGGCGTCGACTCATACATGGACGCTTTTCGATGAAGTTGTAGAGCAGAGCACGGCGATAACGCTTGCATGGTCGAAATGAGGTCGCATGCGATGGACAAACTGGTAGGTAATCTGATGCGCGCGGCATTGATGGAGTGCTGCTCACCCCAACTGGTAGAGCGGATAGTCGCTCATTCGATGTTCGAAGAAGCCAGACGTTGGTGCGAGGAAGACCTGCAGGCATTCGCCAGCAAGGATCCAGCCGCACAGGGACGGACATCCGACATTGCGTTTGGCTACAGCTCGTTCAAGGCAGTGCTGCACTACCGGCTTTCCCACATGCTGTGTCTGCGAAGCACATCTGAAGGCGACCCTGAGAGAACGTTGGAGACTACCGCGCTCCTGGTCTTCTCTCGTGGAAAGCTCCTGTCGGGCGCGGAAATCCACCCAAGGTGCAAGATTGGCAGTCGATTCATCCTGGACCATGGGCACGGCACGGTCATTGGCGAGACAACGGAAATCGGTGATGACTGTTACATCCTCGGAGGTGTGGTCTTGGGGGCAACTGGCATATCGGCTAATCCCGTCGGTAAGCGCCACCCCACCATAGGGAGCCGCGTCCAAATCGGAGCCTTCACGCGTGTACTGGGTGACATTGCTATCGGCGACGATGTGTTTGTCGGTCCGCACTGCGTCATCAAGGACGACATCCCTGTCGGTTCAGTCGTAACCCTGCGTTCTGAACTACAGGTCATCCGAGGCCCCCACATAGTTCAGCAACTACAGCCGGCAGCCACGCAGACCCAAATTCAACCAATGGAGGCATCATGACGCAGACCGCCTCCCTTTTTCTCCAGGACTCCTACCGGGAAGAGTGCTCGGCGAGAATCACCGATGTCGTTGAAGATGGCCTGCTGCTCGACCAGACCGTTTTCTATCCCCAAGGGGGTGGCCAGGCTGGAGACAGTGGTTGGCTGACGCTGGCTGATGGCACGCGGCTCCGGATCGCCGATACACGCAAGGGGACAGAGGCAGGTGCTGGCAGGGATGCCATCCTGCATATCCCAGCTGAAGGCCAGGCAACCATCCTTCGAGCAATGAAGCCAGGCGAGGTGGTTCTTGCGCAGATCGATTGGGTGCGTCGTTACCGGCACATGCGACTGCATACCGCAGCGCACATGCTCTGTGCTGTCCTGCCCTATCCGGTCAATGGGTGCAGCATCACTGCTGAGCATGCGCGCCTGGACTTCGTGACGAGTGAACCGCTGTCCCGCGAGGCCATTGATAGCGCCTTGGCGGTAATGATCGAGGCAGCGCATCCGGTTTCGATCGACACCATGAGTGAGGATGCACTGCGGGCTAGGCCGGATCTGGTGCGCACCATGAGCGTCCAACCTCCGATGGGCGCCGGGCAGGTTCGGTTGGTGAGTATTAAAGACACCGACCTGCAGCCTTGCGGTGGAACCCATGTGGCGAATACCGAAGAAGTTGGGGTGGTGCGCGTTTCCAAGATGGAGAAGAAATCAGCGCGCACTCGTAGGGTGGTATTGGTACTGGGTTGAGCGACTACCGTTGACATGGCCATCGGTTTCCCATTCTACGCCACAGGTCACCCTCGCCACGCCCGGCAGTTCCATGCAATGCCAGAGAGCCTCAGGCCGGCAACAACGGCCGACAGGCTTCGACGAAGCGCCGGCAGGCACCCGCACATTCGCGCTCCAGCGGCTCGTCGCCATCGCAACGCTCCGCGCATGCCAGGGCATAGCGCGCCGCCAGCTCGCAGGCGGCCGGCGCCCATGGGCTGCGGCGCTCCAGTAGCAGGGTGGCGAGGCGGCAGAGGTCGGCGCAGTCGCCGGCGTGCTGGCGTTGTTCCCCGCTGGACTCGATGCAGAGCGCCAGGTAGCGCTCGCACGCGCGGATGCAGCCCTGGGCCGCGAGCCGGCAGCGCTCTTCCGGCGCCTGGGCGGCGGCACCGCCGAGCAGGGCGTCGGCGTCGGTTTCCAGCAGGGAACCGGGGTCTTCGTTTCCGGGATCGTTGATGGCGCGGGTCATGGCGGCACCTCCTGGCGATTGCGCCCATGCGGGCCCTGTTCCTTGGGCCGGTCGCCCGCACCGACAGTTCAGTCGATTTCGCCGTCGGCACCGCCGCTCAACGAGCCGCCTACGCGTCCCAGGCCGCCAGCAGGCGTCGATGCTCGCGGTGCGCCGCCTCCTGCACCGTCGGCAGCAGCCGCACCCGCTGGCCTGGCAGGCATTGCGCCAGGCGCGCCAGCGCCAGCGGGGCGAGGGCGCCGAGACGGGGGTAGCCGCCGATGGTCTGGCGGTCGTTGAGCAGGACGATCGGCTGGCCGTCCGGCGGCACCTGCACCGCGCCCAAGGCGATGCCTTCGGAGATCATCGATTGCTGCCGGCATTCCAGGCGCGGGCCGAGCAGGCGCACGCCCATGCGGTCGGCGCGGGTGTCCACCTGCCAGTCGCCGTTGAACGCATCGAACAGGCTCATCGCCGGGAAGTCGCCGATCTGCGCGCCGAGGATCAGCTCCAGGCGCGCATCGCCGGCGCAGTCCATGATCCGTTCGCTGGGCATCGGCAGCGTGCGTGGCCGTGCGCCATCGGCCAGCCAGCCGAGGCTGTCGCCTGCGGCCAGGGCCTTGCCGTCGGCGCGGGGGCCGCCCAGGCCTTCGCGGGCCACCGTGGCCAGGCTGCCCAACTGGCGCTCGCCGGCGAAGCCGCCGGGCGCCGCCAGGTAGGCGCGGGCGCCCTGGCGTGGGTGGGCGAAGGCCAGGCGCTGGCCGCCGCGCACGGCGAAGGCGCCCCAGGCCGGCAGCGGCTGGCCATCGAGGGTCGCGCCGAGATCGCCGCCGGCCAGGGCCAACCAGCCGTCGGCACGGCATTCGGCGACGAAACCGCCGAGGGCGATCTCGATCACCGCGGCGTCCAGGGGATTGCCCAGCAGCCAGTTGGCCCAGCCCATGGACAGCCAGTCGAGGGCGCCGCCCTGGGTCACGCCGAGATGGCGGCAGCCGAAGCGGCCGCGATCCTGCAACTGGACCAGCGGGGTGCTCTGGCACACCCGCAGTCCGCCGTGGATGGAGTCGTTCATGCCTGGACCTCCAGGGGCGTGTCGTCGCCGCCGAGGCGGACGAATTCGGCGTGTCCGATGGGTTCGAAACGCACCCGGTCGCCGGCGCGCAGCAGGCTGTAGCCGTCCAGGGTGAGGTCGAACAAGCGCACCGGGCAGCGCCCGAGCAGGTTCCAGCCGCCTGGCGAGGCCTGCGGATAGACCGCCGTCTGGCGCTCGGCGATGCCGACGCTGCCGGCGGCGATGCGTTGCCGGGGAGTCGCCAGGCGTGGCGCCGCCAGGGCTTCCTCGACCAGCCCCATGAAGGCGAAGCCGGGGCTGAAACCGAGGGCGAAGACCCGGTACTCGTGCTGGCTGTGGCGGCGGATCAGCTCGGCGACGCCGAGCTGCTTGCGCCGCGCCAGGGGTTCCAGGTCGGGGCCGACCCGCGGGTCGTACCAGGTCGGCAGGACGTGCAGGCGGCCGCCGTCCTGGCGTCTCGGGCTCAAGTCGGACAGCGCCGCGGCGATCCGCGCGCGGGCTTCGCCGGGGTCGAGCTGGAGCAGGTCGTATTGCAGGAGCAGGGTGGTGTAGGACGGCACCAGGTCGAGCAGGGCGGCGCCGAACGCCGCCCGCAGGTTTTCCTCCGCCGCCAGCAGCCAGGGCATGTTGGCTTCGTCGATGCGCTCGAACAGGCGCAGGACGAAGCTGTCGATGGCGGCCACCTCGATGCGCGGTTGCGGTTGGCTCATGCCGCCTCCAGGGCGTCGCGGATGCGCCGCACCGCGGCCAGCGAGGCGGGGTTGTCACCGTGTACGCAGAGGGTCTGCGCCTCCAGCGCCAGGGCGCTGCCGTCGCTGGCTCTCAGCGGCGCGCCACGGGCCAGCAGGAGGGCCTGGGCGAGCACCGTCTCGGCGTCGTGGTGTACCGCGCCGGGCTGGCTGCGCGAGACCAGGTAGCCGGCGCCGTCGTAGGCGCGGTCGGCGAACGCCTCGAACCACAGCTCGATGCCGTGGGCCGCGCCCAGCGCGCGCGCCGCGGTGTTGTCGCGGGTGCTCATCAGCATCAGCGGCAGGGTGCGGTCGTAGGCCGCCAGTGCGCGCAGCACGGCGGCGAGGATCGCCGGCTCGCGCATCATGTCCTGGTACAGCGCGCCGTGCGGCTTGACGTAGCGTACCCGCGTGCCCTGGGCGCGGCAGAGTCCGTCGAGGGCGCCGATCTGGTAGAGCAGCAGGTCTTCCACTTCCTGCGCCGAGCAGGCCAGCGAGCGCCGGCCGAAGCCGACCAGGTCGGGGTAGCCGGGGTGCGCGCCGATGCGCACGCCATGCTCCACCGCCAGGGCCACGGTGCGGCGCATGGTGCCGGGATCGCCGGCGTGGAAGCCGCAGGCGATGTTGGCGCAATCGATCAGCGGCATCACCTCGGCGTCCAGGCCCATGCTCCAGGCACCGAAGCTCTCGCCGATATCGCAGTTCAACAACAGGCTGTTCATGCTGGTTCCTTCAGGTCATTGCTCGCCGGACCTCACCACAGCGCCAGGCTGTAGCTGAGGATCAGGCGGTTTTCGTCGAGGTCGTTGGCGAAATTCGAACGCACCGTGGCGTTGCGCCATTTCACTCCGAGGTTCTTCAGCGGCCCGCTCTGCACCACGTAGCCGAGGTCGGTGTTGCGTTCCCATTCCTTGCCGTCGTTGGCCGCGCCGCGGGCGACGTTGTCGCCGGAGACGTAGCGGCTCATGAAGCTCAGGCCGGGCAGGCCGAGCGCGCCGAAATCGTAGTCGTAGCGCAGTTGCCAGGAGCGCTCGTCGACGTTGCCGAAGTCGCCGATCTGGATGAAGTTGACCAGGTACGGGTCGCTGCCGGCGATGTAGGGATAGGGATCGTCGCCGCTGATCCGCTGGTAGCCGGCGGCCACCGCGTGGGCGCCCAGGCGCAGGCTGAAGAGGGCGCCGAAGGCGCGGTTGTCCAGTTCGCGGAAGCCGCCGTCCTCGCTGGCCCGGGCGAAGCGCAGGTCGCTCTTGAGCGAGCGCTGTCCGCCGAGGTCGAGGGTGTGTACCAGGCCGGCGAAGGTCTGTCGGTAGATGTCCTTGAGCCGACCCTGGTGCAGGCTGGCGGTCAGCGCCGGGGTCAGGCGATAGTCGCCGCCGGCGAAGTCGAAGGCATCGCTGCGCCCGCCGATGCGGTTGGCGCTGAACACCTGGTAGTCGCTGGAGCTGTTCAGCTTGTTGCGGTCCAGGTGCGCGCCGCGCAGGGTCAGGCCGTCGATCTCCTGCACGTCGAGCAGCGCGCCGCGGAACAGTTCCGGCAGCAGGCGGGTGTCGTTGGCCGAGACCAGCGGGCTCTTGAAGTGCAGCGCGCCGACCTTGAGCAGGCTGTTGGAGACCCGCGCCTTGGCGGTCAGGCCGAGCTTGGCGTAGTCGTCCTGGGAGCCCCCGGCGGAGCCGTCGGCCGGCAGCAGCCCGGTTCCGCCGCTGCCGCCGCCGGAGTCGAGCTTGAGGCCGAGCAGGCCGATGGCGTCGACGCCGAAGCCGACGGTGCCTTCGCTGAAGCCGGACTCCAGGCGCAGGAGGAAGCCCTGCGCCCATTCGTCGGCGTTGTCGCGCGCGCCGCTCTGGCGGAAGTCGCGGTTGAAGTAGAAGTTGCGCAGTTCGAGGCTGGCGTGGCTGTCCTCGACCAGGTCGGCCTGGGCGAGCAGCGGCCAGCCCAGCCCGCTGCCGGCGAGCAGCGCGGCAGCCAGGCGGGGAGTGGGATGCATGCTGGGGTTTCCTCGGTCGACGGCTCAGAGTTCCAGTTGTTTGCCGCGGGTTTCCGGCAGGCTGAGGGCGGCGAGGATCACCACGCCGTAGGAGACCGCGGCGAAGGCGCCGATCCCCAGGCCCAGCGAGAGCTTCTGGCCGAGCATGCCGATCAGCATCGGGAACAGCGCGGCGATGGCGCGCCCGGCGTTGTAGCAGAAGCCTTGGCCGGAGCCGCGGATGCGGGTCGGGAACAGCTCGGTGAGGAACGAGCCCATGCCGCTGAAGATGCCCGAGGCGAAGAAGCCGAGCGGGAAGCCGAGCCAGAGCATGGCGCCGTTGCTCACCGGCAACTGGGTGTAGAGCAGGACTACGGTGAAGGAGCCGACGGCGAACAGGACGAAGTTCTTCTTGCGCCCGATCAGGTCGGTGAGGAAGGCACTGACCACGTAGCCGACGTAGGAGCCGAGGATCACCATCGCCAGGTAGCCGCTGGTGCCGAGCACGGTCAGCCCGCGTTCGGTCTTGAGGAACGTCGGCAGCCAGGCGGTGATGGCGTAGTAGCCGCCGAGGGCGCCGGTGGTCAGCAGCGAGGCGCGCAGGGTGATGCTGAGCATCCCGGGGGCGAAGATCTCGTAGAAGCTGACCTTGTCGGCGCCCTGGTTGCGTTGCCTGGCCTCGCGGTAGATCGCCGGTTCCTTGACCAGCCGGCGCACCACCAGGACGAACAGTGCCGGCAACAGGCCGAGCATGAACAGCGCGCGCCAGGCCTCCTCCGGCGGCAGCAGGCTGAACATCAGCGAGTAGAGGATGGCGGTGAGGCCCCAGCCGATGGCCCAGCCGGACTGCACCAGGCCGACCGCCTTGCCGCGGTCGCGGGCCTTGATCACTTCGCCGATGAGTACCGCGCCGGCGGTCCATTCGCCACCGAAGCCGAAGCCCATCAGGGTCCGCGCGACCAGCAACTGCTCGTAGTTCTGCGCGAGGCCGCAGAGGAAGGTGAAGAAGGCGAACCAGAGCACCGTCAGTTGCAGGGTCAGCACCCGGCCGATGCGGTCGGAGAGGATCCCGGCGATCCAGCCGCCGGCGGCGGAGGCGAGCAGGGTCATGGTGTGGATGAAGCCGGCTTCGCCGGTGCTGATCCCCCACAGGGCGATCAGGGTGGGGATCACGAAGCTCAGCATCTGGGTGTCCATGCCGTCCAGGCCGTAGCCGATCTTGCAGCTCCAGAAGGCCCGGCGTTCCTGCTTGTCGAGGGCGCGATACCAGCCGAAATGACCGTCCCGGGAAGCGTCCGGGCCGGCGTCGAGGGTCATGTGTTTTTCCATGGGGGCACCGATCGTCGTTATTGGTGTTATGAGGATTCGGTGGGCGCCGTCGCACCCGGTGGTCGCATTCTTCGAGGCTGGCCAGCGAGCGTCCAACTAATTTATGCGGCCGCCGGGGATAAGAAATTTCGATGGCGGAGCAGGCCGTCATGCGTCGATCATGTGCCGCCGGAAGGCGGGCGCTGGCATGGAAGCTGCTCGCTCCTGCCACCTTGTGTCCCTTGCCCGTCGGTGCCCGCCACATGAACCTGAAATTCCTCGAGACCTTCGTCTGGGTCGCGCGCCTGAAGAGCTTCCGCCTCACCGCGGAGAAGCTGTTCAGCACCCAGGCTTCCATTTCCAGCCGGATCGCCGTGCTGGAGGACGAACTCGGCGTGAAACTGTTCGTCCGCGACTCTCGCGGCGTGACCCTGACCCCGGAAGGCGACAAGGTACTGGCCTACGCCGAGCGCATGATGGACACCATGCACGCGCTGAAGCAGTCGCTCGACACCGGCGCCAGCACCCAGGGACGGATCCGCATCGGCGCCATGGACACGGTCATCCACACCTGGCTGAGCCCGTTGGTGGCCAGGGTCACGGAAACCTTCCCGGCGGTGGAGATCGAGCTGATGGCGGACACCGCGCGCAACCTCTCCGAGCAGTTGCAGAAGGGCTACCTGGACCTGATCTTCCAGACCGACTCGCTGCGCCACGAGTCGGTGCTCAACCTGGAACTGGGCAGCTACCCGCTGCGCTGGATCGTCTCCACCGGCTCGATCTACCACCGCGACTACGCCTCGCTGGCGGACCTGGCGCGGGAGCGGGTAGTGACCTTCTCCAAGCACTCGCGGCCGCACCAGGACGTGCTCGGCCTGCTGCACGCCAACGGCGTCGCGGCACCGCGCCTGAACTGCGTGAACTCGGTGGCGGCGATGACCCGCCTGCTGCGCGATGGCTTCGGCGTCGGCGCCTTGCCGCCGGCGCTGGTCAGCCAGGAACTGGAACGCGGCGAACTGACCCTGCTGCGCCTCGGCCCGCCGCCGCCGAACCTGCCGGTGGTGGTGTCCTGGCGCGGCGGCACCGGCCTGGAACTGGTGGACGAAGTGGTGGAGCTGAGCAAGACGGTGCTGGCCGACTACGCGGCCAACGTCGGCCCGGAGTGCATGCTCCTGGCGCCGCTGAAGAAAGGAGTGGGGCGGCTGCGTTCGCGCTGATTCGGATTTTCCGATCGCCCCCGGCGGAAAAATCTCGTTGGACGCTGACCGCCGTCCGCTTCTACAAACCCGCCAACAACCACGTCCGCCAGCGCACGGAGCCGCCATGCCCGAACCGACCTTCCACGAACTCGCGCAACTGCCGCCGCCGGTCCTGCGCCAACTGATCCGCCGCGGCGACTACGCCGGCCATACCAGCGGCCTCGGCCAGCGCCACTTGCAGGCCAACCTGGTGATCCTGCAGAAATCCTGGGCCGACGAGTTCCTTCGCTTCTGTGCCCTGAACCCCCGGGCCTGCCCGCTGCTCGACGTCAGCGAACCCGGCTCGCCGCACTTCGCCCGGCTCGGCGCGGATATCGACGTGCGCAGCGACCTGCCGCGCTACAGGGTGCATCGACGCGGTCAGGAGCCCGTCGAGGTGAGCGACATCGGCGCGTTCTGGGAGGCGGATTTCGTCGCCTTCGCCATCGGCTGCTCGTTCTCCTTCGAACAGGCGTTGCTCGACGCCGGCATCGGCCTGCGCCACCTCGAGCTGGGCCGCAACGTGGCGATGTACCGCACTGCCATCGCCACCCGGCCGAGCGGTCGCCTGGCCGGCCCCACGGTGGTATCGATGCGGCCGTTGAAGGCCGCCGAGGCGATCCGGGCGATCCAGATCACCAGCCGTTTCCCGATGACCCATGGCGCACCGCTGCACCTGGGCGATCCGGCGCTGATCGGCATCCGCGACCTGGCGCGACCCGACTACGGCGACCCGGTGCCGCTCGCGGCGGACGAGATCCCGCTGTTCTGGGCCTGCGGGGTCACGCCCCAGGCGGTACTCGCCGAAGCCCAGCCGGAGCTGTACATCAGCCACGCGCCGGGGCACATGCTGGTCAGCGACCGACTCTACGACGAACTCTGAGAGGCGTCGTCCTTCGCCGGACCGGGGATGATCGCCAGGTGGCGCAGGGCGTCCGGCTCCAGGCTGTAGCTCTTGCCGCTCGGCGCCTCGACGAGCCGGCCGAGGGCGTAGAGGGTGAAGTAGCGCACCGTTTCGGCGCAGCCGAGGATGTCTTCGAGGTAGCGCCGATGCGGATAGGCCTGCAAGGTTTCCGGGGCGACGTAGAGGAATACCGGCTTGCCGTCGATGCGGTCGCGGAACTTGAAGCGGAAGCCTTGCGGCCGGTTCGGCGAGCCGTAGCGCTTGGGCAGCAGGTCGGCGCCGCCGTAGAACACCTTGCCGGCGCTGCCCGGGGTGGCATAGCCGATGTGCTGGAAATAGGCGCGCAGCGCTATCCGGCCGAGGCCGCTGATGTGGATGTCCAACTGCTTGAATTCTTCCGCCGGCAGTTCGGCGCGGGCCTGGCGGAAGGTGTCGACGAGCTGTTCGAAATCGCGGGTGCGCCGCCGCCGTTGCGTTCTCTGCCGAGGCGCGGCGGGAGCGTCGGCGCGCACTGCGGCGGAGGCCGGCGGCTGTTCCTCGGCGTCCGGGTCCGCTGGTGGCGGCGCGGCTTCCTCGGCGATGGCCGGATCGAATTCCTCGACGTAGGCGTCCAGCTTGTCGCGGATGCGCCGCTGGCCGGCCTCCTCGGCGGATTCGCCCGGGCGCAGAGCGTCCTCGTCGTCCTCGACGAACCACTCGCAGTCCGGCAGGTGGGTGGAATGCGGGAACTTGCTGAAGTGCGCGGCCTTGCGGGTGTCCTGCGGCAGCTTGTCGTAGTTGCTCGCCGATACCTTGATCCCCTGTGCCCGGCACGCTTCGCTGGAGCAGAGGAAGTCGAAGCGTTTGCGCGGCTCGGCCTGGGAGAAGTATTCGCGGCGGGCACTGGCGATGGAGATCACCCGATCCAGTTGCACGCAGTAGGCCAGTGCTATCCGTTTGAACGCCATGTTCCCAGTCCTTCCGCCGGTTCGAGCGGGCCATTATGGCGCCTGGCGATGGGTAGGCAAGCCGGCGGCCTCCCGCGCCTGCCGAAGCCGGGCGCACGGCCTCGCTCGAATTCAAGCGCAAGAACCGGAGTTCTTGCGCTTGAACGGCGAATTAGTCTGCGGGCATCATCCGCTCCCACAGGGGAAACGCCATGAGCCAGCAGCCCGATCCTTGCAACGCCTACCACACCGACGAACAGCGCTGGGCCGCCGTGCTGGCGCGCGACGCGGCGGCGGACGGGGCGTTCGTCTATGCGGTGAAGACCACCGGGGTCTATTGCCGTCCGAGTTCCTCGGCGCGTCGGCCCAGGCGCGAGAACGTCGAGTTCTTCGCCACTGCCGAGGCCGCCGAGGCCGCCGGCTATCGGCCCAGCCGGCGCGCCGCCGGCGACCGCAGCCTGGCGGCGGAGCAGCGCGCCGAGCGGGTGGCGCAGGCCTGCCGGATGATCGAGACGGCGGAGACGCCGCCGGCACTGGAGGCGCTGGCCGCCCGACTGGGCATGAGTCCGTTCCACTTCCATCGCCTGTTCAAGGCCGAAACCGGCCTGACGCCCAAGGCCTACGCCTCGGCCTATCGTGCCCGGCGCCTGCGCGAGCGCCTGGGCCAGGCATCCGCCTCGGTGACCGAGGCGATCTACGAGTCCGGTTTCAACTCCAACAGCCGTTTCTACGAGTCCTCGTCGCAACGCCTCGGCATGCGCCCGCGCGATTACCGCGATGGCGGCGCCGGCGCGGCGATCCGCTTCGCCATCGGCCAGTGCTCGCTGGGCGCGATCCTGGTGGCGCAGAGCCAGCGCGGCATCTGCGCGATCCTCCTCGGCGAGGAGCCGGAGCCGTTGCTGCGCGAGTTGCAGGACCAGTTCCCGCGCGCCCAGCTGCTCGGCGGCGACGCCGACTTCGAACGGCTGGTGGCGCAGGTGGTGGGCTTCGTCGAGTCGCCTCAACTGGGGCTGGACCTGCCGCTGGACGTGCGCGGTACGGCGTTCCAGGAACGGGTCTGGCAGGCGCTGCGGGAAATACCGCCGGGCAGCACGGCGAGCTATGCGCAGGTCGCCGAACGGATCGGCGCGCCGCGAGCGGTGCGCGCGGTGGCCCAGGCCTGCGCGGCGAACCGGATCGCAGTGGCGATTCCCTGCCACCGGGTGGTACGTCGCGACGGCGACATTTCCGGCTACCGCTGGGGCGTGGAGCGCAAGCGCGAACTGCTGCGCAGGGAAGAGCGGGATTGAGCCCAAGGCCAGGCGATACGCGGCCCGGAATGCAAAAAGCCCACTCGATGGTGGGCTCTATGCAATGGGGCGCTGGTCCTTCAGCTGGTTCCAGTATCCATGTCAGCGGTGAAAATTTCGTGAAATGAAACGACAACCCTGACCGTTCGTCCTTTCCTCCGTCGTTTCATTCGTCGCTGCACGCACGCGCCTGCTTCAGGTAGTGCAACACCTGGCGCTCGCCGTGGGAGTCCAGGTACACCAGGGTGGCGCGCACCACCTGGCAGGTATCGCTGGGCGCCTCGTCGACGCTCAGCACCCTGGCCACGTCCAGCGGCATGCCGTAGACGTAGTCGGCAGTCGCCGCACCGGCGATGGCCGGCACCAGCAGTAGTGCGACGCAGCAGAGGTAGAGCTTGGCTCGGTTCATGGACGGTATCTCTCCATCCCCCCGCGAAGCGACGGCGCAAGGGCGCCGCCGACGCCATGGGTGGAACCCGCTTCGTCGGTCGCGACGGGTTCGCCACCTCCGTCCAGCAGTATAGAACGGCGGCCTCAGCCGCCGTCGAGGGAAAGGATGTAGCCCAGTTGCGGTGCCGAGCGCCCGGCCAGCAGGTCCTGGTAGACCTCCAGCACCTCGCTGCCGCCGACACCGTGGCGGACCTGGATCCAGCCGCCGACGAAGGCCGAGAACTCGCCCCAGACTTCCGCCAGGCGCGCCTGGAACGCCGCTCCGCCCCAGTCCTTGAGGCGTTTTTCCGCCTGCGCCGGGGCGAAGAACAGCTTCGGCGTCGGACCCGGCAGCGCCTTCGGCAGGCCGCCGCGCTGGTCCCAGTGGGCGGCGCCGACCAGGCAACTGTAGCGCAGGCGGTCGCCCAGGCGCTGGTGCAACTGGCCGAGCAGGGCGCCGTTGCCGGCGAAATCCACGCTCAACGCGTCTCCGCTGGCGTCCAGTGCGTCCAGGCGGTCGTAGGCCAGGACCTCGTCATAGCAGCCCAGGCCTTCGACGAAGGCGCGGTTGCCCGCGGAGGTCAGGCCGACGATGCGGTAGTCCTGGCCGCGTTGCGCACGATTGCGCTGGAGGAGGAAGGCCAGGCCGATGGCGGTCTTGCTCGAGGCACTGCTCAGCAGCAGGTCGGTGGCGCCGAACAAGGCATGCTCGGCGAGGAAGTCGTCGAGCAGGAACGAGGTGGTGAACAGCGGCCGCAGGAGCATCTGCAGGGCCTCGTCGGCGGCCCGGTAGAGCGGGTCGCTGCTGCAGCGCAGGTACTGGTTGTAGACCGACGGGAGGTTCCGGCGGTGCTCGCTGGCGTCGACGAAGCCGCTGCCGCGGACCTGCGCCGGCGCGACCAGCAGGTGGCTGGCCATCGGATAGTAGCCATAGAAGCGCTCGCCCGGTTCGACCCCCGAGCAGCGCGAGGCAAGCACCTCGGCGAAGCCCCAGACCGGGACGATGCCCAGCCCCTCGCCGGCCGGGAAGAACTCCCAGTAGCGCAGGGCATCGCCGAGGGCGGCATAGGTGACGTTGTTGGCGGTCAGGGCGAACTCGCCGACCGCCAGCAGCGCCTGGCCTTCCGCCAGCGCCTCCGGGGCGGGCAGGTTGCGCGTACGCAGGGCGGCGGTGGCGAGCTGGCGACGCTCGACGACGACTTCGGTGATGCGGGTCATGGCAGGTTCCTCCGCCTCAGGCCTTGCTCGCGGCCAGATAGGGCGCCAGGCGCCGGCCCATTTCTTCGCCGAGGGCTTGCAGGCCGCTCATGGGGCGGACCATCACTTCGAAGTCGACGATCCGGCCGTCGTCGTCGAAGCGGATCATGTCGATGCCTTTCAGTTCGCGTTCGCCGACCCGCGCGCTGAACTCCAGCACCACGCTGCGGCCGTCGGCGCTGGCCAACTGGCGGTGATAGGCGAAATCCTCGAAGACCGTGAGCACGGTATTCAGGATCATCGAGACCACCGGCGCGCCGGCATACGGCTTGTGCGCCATCGGCGAGCGGAACACGGCGTCGGGATGCAGCAGGCGCGGCAACCCGGAGAGGTCGCGGCGGGCGATCAGCCCGTGCCATTCGGCGAGGGTGGCGGCGGCGTTGGCTTCGAGCGGCAGGCTGGTCATACGGTGGCTCCTCTGGCGGGTGCTGGACTGTATCCCCGGGGCGGCCGGGGACCGGCAGCGGGGCGCAGCCTCACCATAGGTCGCGGGAAAGGCCTCGCTCAATGATCGAAAGTGACGGAAGACTGATCCTGGCGCGCAACCTGCGACTCAGCCCTGTTCGATCTGCACGATCTGCTCGCGCAGCCATTGCAGGCCGGGCGTCGCTTCCTGCTGGCGATGCCAGATCAGGTTGACCTGCACCGGGGCCATCTCGAAGGGGACGTCCGCCAGTTGCAGACCATGGCTGCCGGCGAAACGCTCGGCCAGGCGGCGCGGCACGGTGCCGAGCAGCTCGGTGCTGGCGACGATGGCCGGGATGGTCAGGTAGTGCGGCACCAGCAATTGCACCCGGCGCTGCACCCTGGCCGAGCCGAGGACGATCTCCAGCGGACTGCCGCGACCCACCCGGGGGAGGATCGAGACGTGCTGCGCGGCCTCGTAGGCGGCGCGGTCGAGGCCGCCGCGGAAGGCCGGATGGCCCTGCCGGCCGATCACCACCAGGCGTTCCTCGCCGATCGGCCGGTAGGCCAGCTCGGGCTCGTCGAAGTACAGGTAGTCGATCGCCAGGTCGAGTTCGCCGCTGGCCAGCTGCGCCGGGATCGAGGCGCCTTCGTCGGGCCGCACCTCCAGCGTCACCTGCGGGGCCAGGGTCTTCAAGCGGGTCACCAGGCCCGGCAGCAGGCGCAACTGGGCATAGTCGTTCATCGTCAGGCGAAAGGTCCGCGCAGTGTGCGGATCGAAGGTTTCCTGGGAGCCAAGGCCGGCCTGCAGCAGATGCAGGGCCTGGCGCACCGGCACGTACAGGGCGAGGGCGGCGGCGGTGGGTTCCAGGCCCTTGGCGGTGCGCCGGAACAGCGGCTGGTCGAGCTGTTCGCGCAGGCGGGCGAGGGCGTTGCTCACCGCCGGCTGGCTGCGATGCAGGCGGATCGCCGCGCGCGACAGGTTGCGTTCGCGCATCAGGGCATCGAAGACCAGCAGCAGGTTGAGGTCGAGCTGCTGCAAGTTCAGCTTCATGAATAATCCTCATTCTATTTATCCATTACCCTGATAAGACTGGCATCGCTACACTCGAATGCAAGCCCTTCCGCCCCGGCGGATCGGCCCGGTTCGCGGCCCAGCCAATAACAATCACACGCGAGATGCCGACCATGTCCTTCGATCCCCAACCCTTTCGCCAGCAGTACCGCGCGGCCATCCGGCCCGGCTACAACCCCTGGCTGCACGCCGGCTTCGTCCTCGCCTACGGCGGCGCCTGGATCGTCTTCTTCCTCTCCCGGCTCGAGCAGCCGAGCCTGCTGGAATGGCTGACGGTGCCGGCCGCGTTGGTGTTCTTCAACTGGGGCGAGTACCGCATCCACAAGTCCCTCGGCCACCACAAGCACCCGCTGGGGCGGATGTTCTACAAGCGCCATACCGGCGACCACCACAGCTTCTTCGTCGCCGGCCAGATGCGCTACGAACAGGCACGCGACTGGCGGGTGATCCTGTTCCCGGCCTGGCTGGTGGTGGTCTTCAGCCTCGGCGCGCTGCTCGCCTGGAGCCTGCTCGGCCTGCTGAACGACAACCTCGCCGCGCTGTTCGCCGCGACCCTGCTGCTGGGCTACCTCAGCTACGAGATCTTCCACGCCTGCGAACACCTGCCGCCGGAGCATCCGCTCAGCCGTCTGCCGTGGATCCGCCACATGCGCCGCCTGCACGAACTGCATCACCGTCGCGAGCTGATGCAGACGCACAACTTCAACCTGGTCTTCCCGTTGATGGACTGGTGCTACGGTACCCTCCACTGGGAAGCGGAAACCGCCGAGGAGCACGCCATGACCCGCATGCAGCACCGAATCGAGATCGCCCGCGGGCCCGAGGCGACCCTCGCCTACGCCGCCAGCCCGGGGCTCTGGCCGGAATGGCATCCCTCGTCGTTGCGGGTCGACGGCGCCGCTGGCCCGCTGCCGGCCGGCGCGCGCTTCGAGGAGGACATCCACGCCGGCGGCCGCGCCGGGCACCTGTCCTGGACGGTGGTCGAGTACCAGCCGGGACACCTGTGGCGCGCCAACGCCCGTGGCGACCGGGGGCTGCACCTGCGCCTGAGCTACGAATGCCAGCCGAGCGCGGCCGGCACCCGCTTCGTGCGCACCCTGGAATACCGCTTCGACGGCTGGTCGATGCGCCTGGCCAACCTGTTCCTGCTGCGCCGTCGCATCGAACGCGAGTCGGAGGAGTCCATGCACCGCCTGCGTCGGGTCGCCGAGGCGCGGATAGCGGCGGCGGAAAGCGTATGATCGGGGTCCGCGGGGGCGGATCGCAGAAGGACACCGATGAACAAGTTTGCCGAAATGACCACCTTCGTCAGCGTGGTCGACGCCCGTAGCTTCTCCGAAGCCGCCCGCCGCCTGGGCACCACCAAGTCGCAAGTCAGCCAGCGGATCCAGCAACTGGAGAGGCGCCTGGGCCGGGTGCTGCTGAACCGCACCCGGCCGCTGAGCCTCACCGACCCCGGTCGCACCTACTACGAACACGCCTGCCGCCTGCTACAGGAGCTGGAGCAGGCGGAAGCCTCGGTGCTCGACGCCGACGACGACCTGCGCGGCCAGTTGCGCCTCTCCGCGCCGCTGGCCTTCACTCCGCGCTACCTGGCGCCGCTGCTGGCGCGCTTCGCCGAGCGCCATCCGCAATTGCGGGTGGACGTGCAGGCCGACGATCGTTTCGTCAACCTCCAGGAACCGCGCTTCGACATGGCCCTGCGCATGGGCCGGCTGGACGACTCCTGCCTGGTGGCGCGGCCGATCACCGCCAACCGCCACCTGCTCTGCGCCAGTCCCGACTACCTGGCGCGGCATGGCGTGCCGCAGCATCCCGAGGAATTACAGGCGCACGACGGGCTGGTCTACTACAACCGCGAGCCCGGCGGCATGCTCTGTCTGCCGGTGGACGGCGAACCGGCCTCGTTCCGCATCCGGGTGAGGATGCGCACCGACTCCGGGCACCAGTTGCTCGAAGGTGCGCGCGCCGGGCTCGGCCTGGCGATCCTGCCGAGCTTCCTGGCCGCCGATGCCTTGCTGGCCGGCGAGCTGCTGCCGGTCCTGCCTGGCTACTCGCCGGACGGCGGGCAGGTTTCCGTGGTCTACCGCAAGACCCAACGGACGCCCCGGAAGATCCTCGTCCTCGGCCAGTTCCTCGAAGAGGAAATCGGCGATCCGGCGCCCTGGGACCGCGCGCTCATCGAGCGTGGCCTGTTGCCGCCGGGCTGAGTTCGGAAAAACCGAACCAGCGGTTCGCCTTCCGCTGTCTGTCGCCGAGGGCGCGCCGGGCATAGCGTTGCTCCCGTCAATCGATCTGGATACGGGAGAACCCCATGCACCAACCCGAAAACCCGGCGCGCCGCACCTTGCTGGCGCAGACCGTCGCCGGCTCCGCCGCGCTCGCCCTGGGCTCGCTGCTCGGCGGCGCGCCCGGCGTGGCCAGCGCCACGGCGGAAACGCCCCGCAAGGCCTTCGATGGCGGCAGGATCGATGTGCTGATCGTCGGCGGCGGCTCCGCCGGCGCGGTCCTCGCCCGGCGCCTGAGCGAGCGCGGCGACCGCCGGGTACTGTTGCTGGAAGCCGGCCAGGCCTATCCGGCCTGGGACTACCCCAGGATCATCGCCAGCAGCGACAGCGTCGGCGGCGACCCCGCCAGCGACTGGGGCTACCAGTCCCAACCGGGGGCGATCGGGCATCCGATCCATGCGATCCGCGGCAAGGTCCTCGGCGGCAGCTCGGCGATCAACGGCGCGGTGGCGATCCGCGCGCGGCGCGAAGACTTCGCCCGCTGGAACCTGCCGGGCTGGTCCTACGACGACCTGCTGCCGGCGTTCCGCCGCCTGGAGACCCGCCAGGGCGGCGACCCGGCCCTGCACGGCGGGGACGGACCGCTGCCGGTGCGGCAACTGAGCCGCGCCGATCTCTCGCCGATGCAGAGGGCCTTCGTCGACGCCACCCTGGCCAACGGTTTCAAGGCCATCGCCGATTTCGACGGCGCCGACGCCAACGGCGTCGGGCCGTACCCGATGAATGTCGTCAACGGTGTGCGCGTCAACACCGGCATGGCCTATCTCGACAACGCCGTGCGCGGCCGCGCCAACCTGTCGATCCGCGGCGACGCGCTGGTCGACCGGGTGCTCTTCGAAGGTAAGCGCGCGGTGGGCGTGCGCCTGGCCTCCGGCGAGGAAATCCACGCCGGCGAAGTGATCCTCAGCGCCGGCGCCTACGGCAGCCCGGCGATCCTGCTGCGCTCCGGTGTCGGCCCGGCCGACGAGCTGAAGGCGCTGTCGATCCCGTTGCTTGCCGACTTGCCGGTGGGCCGCCGGCTCAAGGACCATCCGTTCTACTACAACGCCTATGCCGCCCGGCCGGAGCGCATCGGCGCGCAGTCTCCGGTGATCGGCGCCAAGCTCTGGACCCATAGCTCGCGGGCGCAGAACGGCGAGCTGGACCTGCACATCACCGCCACCCACCTGTTCCCCGCCGAAATGAGCCCGACCGGGGTCGGTTTCGTCCTCGCCGTGGCCCTGACCCGGCCGCAATCGCTGGGCAGCGTGCGTCTGGCCAGCCGCGACCCGGCCGTCGCGCCGCTGATCGACCTGAACTTCCTCGCCGAGGCCGAAGACCGCGCGCGGTTGCTGGAAGGGGTCAAGCTGGCGCGCCGGATAGGCCGCAGCGAACCGCTCGCCGGGCTGATCCACGCCGAACTCGGACCAGGGCCCGAGGCACGCAGCGATGCGCAGATCGAAGCGGCGATCCGCGCCACCCTCGATACCTACCACCACCCGACCTCCAGCGCGCCGATGGGCCGTGCCGGCGAGCGCTGGGCGGTGGTCGACCTGGAGGGCAGGGTGCATGGCCTGCAAGGATTGCGGGTGATCGACGCCTCGATCTTCCCCGATGCCATTTCGGTGGCCACCAACATCACCACCATCGCCGTTGCCGAGCACCTCGCGCAGCGCATCGCCTGACCGACCCAGGAGAACTTGCAGATGAACGGACACGCCAGACACTGGATCGACGGCGCATGGCTCGATTCCGCGCAGCGGGGACAATCCTTCGACCCGGCCAGCGGCCAGCCGATCGGCACCTACGCCGACGGCGGGCGGGCCGAGGCCGATGCGGCGATCGCCGCCGCTGTGCGCGCCTTCGAAGATGGTCCCTGGAAGGACGACCACGCGCTGCGCGCGACAGCCCTGGAGGAAATCGCCGCGGCCTTCGAGCGGCATGCCGATGCGCTCATCGACCTGCTTGCCCTGGAGAACGGCAAGATCAAGCCCGAGGCTGCCTTCGAGGTCGGCATGGTGCCGGGCAAGCTGCGCTACTACGCCGGCCTGGCGCGCAGCGAACGGGGCGCCAGCGGCACGCCGCGCCCCGATGTGGTGTCGCTGGTGCTGCGCGAGCCGATGGGCGTCGCCGGCATCATCGTGCCGTGGAATTCACCGGTGGTGCTGATGATCCGCTCCCTGGCGCCGGCGCTGGCCGCCGGTACCACCACGGTGGTGAAGATGCCGGGGCAGACCGCGCAGACCAACGCCCTGGTCGCGCGGATCATCGCCGAAGCGCCGTCGCTGCCTGCCGGGGCGGTGAACATCTTCAGCGAATCGGGTTCCGAAGGCGCCCGGCGATTGATCGACGCGGCCGAGGTGCCGGTGATCAGCTTCACCGGCTCGAGCGCCACCGGCCGAGCGATTTCCGCCGCCGGCGCGCGGCACCTGAAGCGCTTCGGCCTGGAACTGGGCGGCAAGACACCGCACCTGGTGTTCGACGACGCCGACCTGGACGCCGCCTTGCCCGTGCTGGAGAAGTCGCTGACGGTGTTCGCCGGGCAGTTCTGCATGACCGGTTCGCGCCTGCTGGTGCAGCGCGGCGTTGCCGAACGGCTACGCGAACGCCTGGCGCAGCGCCTGGAAAACCTGCGCGTGGGGCCGGCGGCGGACCCGCGCAGCGACATGGGGCCGCTGATCGACAAGGCCAACGTCGAGCGCGTCGAGCGAGCCGTACGCCAGGCCATCGCCGCCGGCGCGCGGGTGGTGGTCCGCGGCGGCCCGGTAACCGAGGGCGAGCTGGCGGCCGGCGCCTTCTACCGTCCGACCCTGCTGGAGGTCGATGATCCGGACCTGGACATCGTGCAACAGGAAACCTTCGGACCGGTGCTGACCCTGCAGGTATTCGACCGCGAGGAGGAGGGCGTCGCCCTGGCCAACCGCAGCGAGTACGGGCTGGCGGCCGGGGTCTGGACCCGCGAGGTCGCGCGTGCCTTCCGGGTGGCGCGGAAGATCCGCGCCGGCACCGTGTGGATCAACGACTGGGCCAAGGTCTACGACGAATTCGAGGAGGGCGGCTACCGCCAGTCCGGCCTCGGCCGGCTGAACGGGGTCGCCGCCCTGGACGACTTCGTCGAGTACAAGCACATCAGCCTGACCACGGCCTGACACGGGCGGCGACGGTCCTGCTCGTCGCCATTTCCAGGATTTTCCCCGAAGGTCTTCACGATAGCAGGCCGGGTGGCAGCAGCAGGCTGGGTGACGGCTCGCCGAGCGCGCAACGCAACAGGAAGTAGCCGGTCCCGGCGAGCCCTAGCATCAACCCCTGGGCATGTCCGTCGGCGACTCCCAGGCCGCTCCGCCAGCGCTCCGCCTGTTGCGCTACGCCGCGCCTGGCGACGTCCCTGGCGAGCCGTTCCCAGTGCGGCTGCGCCAGATAGTGAGCGGCATCCAGCAGCATGTCGGCGTTGCCTGCCGGACCGTGGCACAGGTTGTAGCTATCGCCGGATCGGCCGTGGCCGGCCTGCAGGTCCTCGGCGACCGTGGCGAAAGTGGCCAGGGCCTGCTCCCGCATCGCGCGGTCGCCGCCGAGACGCCAGAGCGCCAGGCGCGCCAAGGCGATGCCCGGAGCGCCATGGCACCAGGCCATGCCGCAGTTCTGCGGGCGGTCATCGAAGCTGCTGGCGTCCTCGGCGAACAGGTAGGGCCAGTTGCGCTGGCGTGGCAGGTACCAGAAACCTTCGTAATCCAGCGCGCCCCGCAACGCCTCCCGCCAGTCCGGCGTCGGCGCCTCACGTTGCAGCGCGGCGAAGGCGAGGGCGATGCCGGAGTTGCCGTGCGACAGTCCGCACAGGCCCAGGGGCTGGTCGTCCGCCGGCCAATGCCAGCCGTGGGGCGTCTTGCTGGCCAGGGCGATCAGTCGCCGGCCGTACCGGCAGGCGCGTTGCCGGGCGTGCTCCGCCAGCGCCGGCGCCTGGCGCGCCAGCTCCAGCAGGCCGAGCACGGCGCCGGCGAGGCCGTGCATCAGGTCGCTGTCGGCGGTGTCCTCCGGCAGTCGCTCCAGCAACTGCCCGGCGGCGTCCAGACAGGCCGCGAGCAAGGGCGCCTCGTCCAGCTCACGGGCAATGCCCAGGCCTTGGGCGACGATGCCGAGCCGACCTTCGTAGAAACCGAGGGAAACCGCTGCCGGTTGTCGCAGTGCATGCCAGAGCGCGCCGACGGCGGTTTCGCGGTGCAGGTGGTCGCCGCTGCAGCCGGCCAGGCGGGCAAGATAGGCCGCCACACCGAGGGTTCCGTCATACAGGTTGCCGTTCATGCTGCGGGTGAACGCGTCCAGGCGACCGTTTTCGTCGTCGGCGTCGTCGCCGATCCAGGTACAGGCCGGGCCGTACCACAGCGCCTCGGCGCACAACTGGTTGCCGATCGCCAGGGTTTCCCGCCACAGCCGCGTATCCGCCAGAGCGGGGGTGATCGCCGCCACGCGCTGCTGTGGCGGCGCGAAGCGCAGCTGGCGCAAGCCGAAGCGATCGTCCTCGTCTTCCTCGAGATGGGGCGCGTGCCAGTCGATTCCCGCCGCGACGAAACGCTCGCGGATCGCCGTGAGAGGGGTGCCGCTTGCAGCCAGGGCGGCGTCGAGCATCCCGCGAGCCAGGGCGCGGCAGCGGCTCTCGCCGAAGCTGAGACCGTCGTCCGGGTCCTGGGCGAAACCGAGTCCGGGCATCAACGCCTGGGTCCATAGGGCCTGGACCGGCCGCAACAGCTCGGCCAGCCGCGAGCGGAGGCTGGCCAGGGTGGCGTGCAGTTGCCGTGCGTGGCGCGCGCAACCGTAGAGCACCACGGCGTCCAGGCGCAGCAGGGCCGCCGGTTGGAGCGGATATTTCAGGCTGAATGGCAGCTGCGCGCGGTCCAGCGCCTGTCGTATAAGCACGACCAGGTCGCCCAGGCGTTCGGGCCGCACGGCGAAGTAGTAGCGCAGCATGGCATCGTCGCTGCAAGCGTCGGACTCGGCCGCCCCGAACAGATAGAGAAACGCCGGGTCCAGGCGTTCGCTCCAGCGTGACCGCTGGCGGGACACCAGGTCATGCCGGCGGGCCCGCGCGGGAGCGCCCTCGAATAGATACTCGCCCGGCTCGAGCCGGCGTGTCAGGGGGCCTCGGGTGGCCACCAGCGCGCCGTCGGCCAGTTGCTCCAGCACCTGCCAGGGGCCGGAAACCAATGGCGTGCCGGGGGCCGGCCGCCAGAGTGGAGGAGAGGCGTCGGGCGTCTCTTCGAGACCCGCGTAGTAGCGCTGGTAGAGATGCTGCTGGAGCTGCGCCACGCGCGGGTCGTCGTGGGTCGCCGGCGAGTCCGCGGCCTGGGCCCGGAGATGCGGGGCGAAGATCCTGCCATCGACGTGCAGGTGGCCGTGCGCGTCGCACCTGAGGTCGTTCAGCAGCGGGGCGAGTCGCTCCCACCAGGGATGTTCGGGGGCGGTACGTGCGTTCATGGGGTCTCCAGCAGGTAGGTGGCGGCCTCCGCGGGCCGTTGCAGCAGATTGCTGGCCAGTTGCAGGAGCAGCAGGTGGACACTCGAAAGATGTTCCTCGTCGGCGCAGTCTTCATAGAGCGTCTGCATCAGGCGCGCCCCGCACAAGGCGGCGAAACGCACCGAAGAGCTGTCGGAGTGGCCGCTCAGGTAGGCGTTCCATAGCGCGGCCAGGGCCGGCCGATAGACAGCGAACGCCTCCGCGCCGCGGGCGGTGAGCGCCTGCTGGTCGTCGCCGGGCAGTACCTCCAGGGCGTCCAGCCAGGCCTTCAGCCAGGACTGCGCCAGACCGGCGAGATCCCACAGGGGGTCGCCCAGGGCGGCCATTTCCCAGTCGATGAAGACGCACGGCGGTCCTTCCGTCTCGGTAGCGCGCAAAAGGCAGTTCTGCCACTTCATGTCGCCATGGATCAGTTGGCCGGTCGGCCAGGCGCCAGCGAGCGCGGTCAGCTCGGGCAGGATGTCGCCCTGTTCGCCGATCAGCGCGACCAGGCGCGCCTGCGCCCAGCTCTGATCTTCCCCGGCGAGCGGATGTAGGCGGCGGAAACTCAGGACCCAGGGTGGCTCTGCCGAGAACGGCCGTCCATTGCCATCCATGCGACCCAGGGTGGCCAACCGTCCATGCAGCTTCGCCAGCGCGCCGCCGAGCAGCGCGGCGGTGTCGACGCAAGGCAGGCCATCGCGCAGCGCGCGTTCGGCGCAGGAAGCCGGGTGGATTTGCCAGTCGAGCACCAGTGCCTGCCGCTGCGGATCGAACAGGCGCAAGGCGGGAGTACCTGGAATCCCGTCCAGGAGGTCCAGCACACGAGCTTCGTTGACCACGCTGGAGCACGCTTCCCACGGGCCGGCGTCGGGCTGGTGCTGCTTGACGTAGTAGCCCTGGCCATTCCGCCAGGTCACACTGAAGCCGCGATTGCGCTGGCTACGGTTACGTACGGAAATACAGTGTTCGACCAGGTCCTCGATGGACAGCAGTCGATGATTGAGCAGGAACAGCAGGGTGTTGTGACGGGTCAGTATCACGTCGCGACTCCACAGGGACTCCGGAGGAAGGCGCCGCGCGGGTATCGATTACCCCGCGCGGCGTCCGCTTGCGCTCGTGGCGAGCGCTACTCGTCATCGACCTCCGATTCGATCGAGCAACGGGGCTTGCGGGTCGGCTTGCAGCACGGATTGCGCGTCGGCTTGCAGGTTTTCGCCTGGGTGCCGGTCGCCGTCAGCGGACCGTCGGTCCCCAACCTGCAGCACGGGTTGCGGGTCGGCTTGCAAGTCTTGGCCTGGGTGCCAGGAAGCTCGCCCGGACCTTCGTCGGCGCCCTTGCAGCAAGGGTTGCGGGTTGGCTTGCAGGTCTTGGTCTGGGTGCCGCGGACCTGATCGGTCTGGTCGTCGTCCGTGCAGCATGGGTTGCGGGTCGGCTTGCAAGTCTTGGCCTGGGTGCTAGGAAGCTCGCCCGGACCTTCGTCGGCGCCCTTGCAGCAAGGGTTGCGCGTCGGCTTGCAGGTTTTGGTCTGGGTGCCGCGGACCTGGTCGACCTCGTCGTCACCCGTGCAGCACGGATTACGGGTTGGCTTGCAGGTCTTGGCCTGGGTCGCCAGCACCGCCTCGGTGTCGCCGACCAGTTCTTCGCTGGCCCGGCAGCATGGGTTGCGGGTTGGCTTGCAGGTCTTGGTCTGGGTGCCGGGAACCTGCGGCTGGCTCTTGCACTGTGGCGGCTTGGTCGGTTTGCAACAGGGATTGCGGGTCGGTTTGCAGGTCTTGGCCTTGGTGCTGGGCTGATCGCCACCGCCTTTGCCACCGCTGCCCTTGCCACCGCCCCCCTTGCCGCCGTCCTTGTCGCCACCGGCCGCGGCCTGGAGAGTCATGTCGAGATTGTTCCCGAGGAGCTGCCCCGAGAGGAGGCCGGCGACCCCGAGGGTGGCGCTGGCCGATTGGGATGATTGCTGTGTCATGCCATAGTCCTTTCGCATTGAGGGGTGCTATGCCTGCAGGGGCGATACGGCGATGGTCTGGCCCCAGCGATTGCGCGAGGGCTCGCCGGCCAATTGTCCCGGACAGGTTTCCGACGTCATCGCCACCTTGCGTGACAAGGGGCAACCGCACAGACCGCAGACGCCCAGGTCCGAACGGCTGGCGTGCAACGGATGGCCGGCCGCGGCGCGGCGGTCGGGGCAGGCCAGGCAGGCATCGGTTCGTTGCTGGCGCTCCACCGGGTCGGTAGTGGAGAACCCGGTCTTCGACCAGGCGAGCAGCGCCCGGCTGCCTCGCTGCAACAGCTCCAGCGTGCCGAACTCGGCCTTGCGGACCGCCCGTTGCGGCGGAGAGGCCAGCAGCATCTTCAGCATTTGCGGCGTTCGCCGGCTGCTCAGCAGGCTGCGCGCATAACTTTCGCTGGCCAGCGCTGCGTTCAGGACATCCACCGACACCGGGCTGTCGAGGCCGAGCAACTCGCCGAACTCGCTACAGAGTCGCTCCTGTGTGGCTTCGCTTTCCATGGGTTGAGCGTTCATCGACTGTCCTCCTCAGAGCACCGGCACACTGGTCGCGGCGGGATCGAGCGTCGAGCCGTTGTCGGCGATGACGTCCTTCACCGTCAGCGTCAGCCCGGCCACCGGCTGGTCGCCGTCGATCAGCAGCCAGACCAGCGACGGATCGCGGCTGTCCAGTTGCACCAGGCCGATGATCACGTCCATGTGCGGCTCGCCGCTGAAGGTGTAGTGGCGAGGGTTGAGCGCGCTGGATTCGCGCAGGCGCAGGTTGAAGTCGACCCTGATCGCCAACGCGTCCTCGTAACTGGTCCAGACCGCACTTTCCAGCTTGAGCGCGCCTGGAACCGGACCGCCGGCGCAGGCCGGCAGCGGGAAGCCGGATATGGCCGCATCGATGGTTTCCAGACGGCAGGGGATCGACGGCGTCGAGCAGACTTCCTGGCCCACCTGGTTTTCCGGGTCGATCAGGCTGAACAGGTAGCGGACCTGACGGTAGCCTTCCGTCGCCCAGGTCATGTATTCGCCGTAGAACAGGGTCTGCAGGACCTGGTTGGCGCCGCTGTAGTCGGCGGGTCCGGTGCACAGCAGGCCGGAGTCGTTGCTGTTGCCGCTGGGCAGGAAGCGCGCGACGCCCTGGGCCATCAGCATCGCCAGCCCCTGCTTGAACATGCCTTCCAGGCGTAGTAGCTGGCCGGACAGGTAGACCGTCTGCTGCCCGTAGGCATTGAAGGCGAACATGTTGGGGTTGAGATCTTCCCAGTTGAGGAAGAAGTTGACGTGCGGATAGAACGCCTTGAACAGCGAGGAGAAATAGCTGAACTCGTTGGTCAGGAAGGTTTCCGTCAGGCCGCGGTAGGTGCCGTTGATAGCGATATCGCGCGCCTGCTTCTGTGTGACGTAGGGCGTCGCACCGTAGGGTACCGGCGACTGCACCGCCAGCAATTCGTCGAGCGGGGTGAAGTTGAGCGAGACGATCTCGTGCGCGCCACGTCCCAGCGCCGCCGAGGCGGACACGGCGTCGCGGGCGTTCTCGGCATAGCCGTCGGTGCCGATCTTCGGCAGGGCGTCGTGACCCTTGGCGAACATCGCGGCGATGCCGTCGGAGTCCTGCATGGCCAGGACCATGTGGTCGCCGGCGACCACCCCGTTGGTTTCGAGGAACCAGCCGGGCTCTTCCTCGCTCTCGAACTGCTGGGCGGACAGCGAATGGAAACCGACCGTGCGCTTGCCGAGCACCACTGCGGTGACCGCCACCGGTTCGCCGTGGAGATCGACCAGGTGATCGTCGGTGGTCACGCGGTCAGCGGTCTTCAGGCTACCGTCGGCCATCAGCAGCGGCTGGTCCGGCGTCACCACCAGTTCTCCGTCCACGCCGTACTGCAGCAGCACGGCGGTCTGGTTCTCCGCCGGCGCCATGCCGTCGGAGAAGGTCACCGGTCGGGAAACCCAGTCCAGCACCGGTTTGCCGCCGACTACCCGGACCCGGGTGGTCAGCACCGGATCGTCCAGGCCGATCGTCTCGACCGAGCGGTAGGTATCGGCGGCGACGGTGATCCGGGTGCCCCAGGCGAAACACGAGCAGCAGCAGTAGCAGGCGCGCCAGCTCCAGTTACGGTCCTGGTCGCGCATGTCCTGGCAAGCGTTCATGGTGATGTTGAGCCGCTGTCCGGTGGCGCTGTTGTAGCACTCGCCGGCCTCGACCGGGAACGAACCGCCCTGCGGCGTGCAGTCCTTTATGGGTTGGCCGTCCCAGCCGATGCACTTGCAGTACTTGGCCATGGTGGAGGTTTCCCGGAAGCTGCTGCAGTGGTTCTCGGTACACAGCGTGGTGCCGGGCGGAATGTTTACCTGACATGCGTCATAAGCCATTTCACGATCCCTCTTGGTTAACGCCGATCGTTGCAATCACTTGAAAACGGCAGCGGTGAATTGCACGGATAGGAAGACGTTCAACAGCGCGTCTCCGTCGATGTGACCCGTCGAGTCCAGCAGACGGGCCAGTTCGGGACTGGCCTTCATAGCCTTCAGGTCGAAGGTCAGGCGCCATGTCCCGATGATCTCTGCCTGGGGTATCTGGGCGTACTCGACCTGGCCGGCCAGGCCGCTACTGGCGATGCTCTTCGCCGGCTGGACGCCGGCGGTGAGCGCCATGAAGCGGGCCGAGGCGGGCAGGCGGATACCGTCGGCGACCACCAGTGCGACGATCGCCTCGTCCACCACCAGGTCGCTGGCGTTGGACGGAAACAGGCCGGCGGCCAGGTCGAACGCAAGGGTCTGGCTGTCCGCCGAGCTGGTGTCCTCGAGGAATTCCGTCCACTCGCTCTCGTAGCCTGTCGCCAGGTTGAGCATCAGCGCTGCGCTGTAGCGCGGTCCGGAAAGCGCCTTCTCGACGCTGCGCTGGTACGTGGCGCCACCGTCGAGCGCGGTGTAGCGCAAGGTCAGTACCAGGTCCTCGATCGCCGAGAAGTCGAGCGGGTTGGTGTTCTTCGGCAACTGGTAGCGCCAGTGGGATACTGCGCCGGTCCCTTCGAAGCGCTGCAGCTTCTCGCCGTCGCCGAAGTATTCGATGAAGGCGCCGTCGGCCAGCGCGCGCCGGCTCAGGGAGACCGTCTGGTTGGCGCGCCAGTCCTGCCAGACCGCGTCGCCCGGATCGCCGCTGCCGTCGAGCATGTACTGCAGGCCGGCGGAGGTCGGCAGGCGCAGGATCTTGTTGCCGGTCTGGGTGAGGATCGCGTGGACTTCCTCGACCTCGCCGCTCTCGTCCAGCGGCAGCAGGCTGATCTCCAGGGTCTTGACCCGCCGGCAGTAGTGGCTGGGGAAGTCGAAGTCGAACAGCGCCTCGCTCAGTTGGATATCGGCCACGCCGGTGGCACGCAGTTGGATCAGTTGCGCCGGGTCGATCTGCGAGAGGCGGATCTCCTTGGTGATCTCCTGGCGCAGGATATCTTTCTGCGAATAGGCGAACTCCATGCGGTCCAGGGCCAGGTTCAGGCTGTTCGCGGCCATCAGTCCGCGATGGCCGGGGTCCCAGGGATCGGCGGTAAGGTAGTTCTCGGTGCTCGCCAGGGTCCATTGCAGGCTGCTCTGCACCGCGTCCACCGAGTTCAGCGCGAGCTGGTAGGCCTGGTAGTAGAGGGCCGAGGCACGGCTGACGCGCCAGGCATAGTAGTCCTGGTTGTCGAACTTGCCCTGCAGGAAGGCCTGCTGGGCCTTGGCGTTGTCCATCGCGACCTGGTGCGCAGCGTAGTCGGCCTTGGCCGAGGCGAGTTCCGCCTCGGCGGCGGCTATCTGCTTGTCGATCTGCAGCAGTTCCTTTTCCGCTTCGTTGCGTTGCTGCTCCCACTCGGCCTTGAGGCGTTGGTACTGGCCGGCGCTGTCGGTCAGGTCCTTGGCCGTATCGAAGACCAGGGCGGCCTGGTTCAGCGAGCCGGCGGTACGATGCAGGCCCAGCTCCAGTTGCTGGCCGCCATAGGTCATGGCGAACGGAGAACCCACCTGGGGCGCGATGGCGAAGATCGCCGCGCCGGTCTCGAAGCCGATGGCGGCGAAGCTGGCGATGCGCGACGCCAGGCCGAAGGTGATGGAAAGGATCTCGGCAGCGATCATGCCGTCGGAGACCAGGTCGGCGTAGTACTTGCGCCTCTGCTCGGTAACCGCGCGGCCGGCCTGCAGCGCTTCCAGCGAAGACTGCGCGCCGTTGCTGCGCTGCTGGTAGGCCAGCAGTTGAGCCTGGTCGAGGCGCTGCTCATGGGTCGACTGCAGGATCTGGAACGCTTCGCCGTTCTGCGAAACCAGCGCCTGTTCGAGTTCCGCGCCGAGCATCTGCAGGTCGCCGACCACCGCCCGCGCATTGCCGATCAGGGTCGGGAAACGGAACACCTGGGCGGTCGGCGGTTTGCTCGCCAGCGGCGCGAAGCCGCCGTTCGAGCCGGAAGCCGCCGCCGCGCGCACCAGCGCCATCGGGTCTATAGGCGCGGCGAACAGCGGCAGCAACAAGGGGTTGCCGTCCAGGTCCAGGTTGTTGCGGATCTTGAACAGGCGGTCCTCGACTGTGTCCCAGCGCGCCAGGAGCATCTCGTTCTGCGGCACGCAGAACAGCGCATCGACCTCGTTGACCGCGCCGCCGGCCATCGGCGGAAGCGTTTCGGCGTTCCGCCCGCGGGCGGCGAACAGGTTTTCCATGTCGATGAGGAACTGCGGGATGCCGTCCGGATCGTTCTGGTAGCGGTCGAGGATCTCCTGGAACGTCACCGGCAACTGGTCGCTACAGGGACCGACCGGCTCCGGACGCGGGCCGAGCAAGTCGCTGGCCATCACGTAGAGCAGATAGGCGGCGTTGAGGTACTCGCGGGTCTTGCGCTGGAAGAAGCTGTCGCCCCAGCCGACCAGCACGTCGATGTAGTTGCAGAAGGTCGCCTTCTCGAAGGCGCCTATGCGCAGCTGCGCGATAGCGTAGGGATCGTACGGGTCGCTGTTGTAGACCGCGATCTGCACCGGGCTGGTGAGGGTCTCCAGCAACGCCTGCTGGGTATGGTTGCGGAACGGCTGGAAGCGCCAGAACTGTCCGGCCAGTCCCGCCGTCTGGTGATTGAAGAGGACGTTGCGTACCTCCTCGATCATTCGCGTCCGCAGCAACGGGTCGTTGACCGTCGGGAACAGGTAGTCGAGGCCGGTGCGACTGCTGTAGTCGCGCGCCACCTGGTTGTCCTCGGTGATCACGCCGTTGTTCTTGAGCGCAGTGAAGGCTTCCGTGGCCTGGCGCTGATCGATGTCGGGGGTGACGAAGTCGGCCGGCGAGAGTTCGCTCAGCCGTTGCGTCGGATTGAAGATGTACTGCAGCCAGTAGAGCGCCGACTTGAAGTCGCCGGCCTGGAACAGGGCGTCGGCGATCAGCCGCGGGGTGAAGAAGAACAGCTCCCAGAAATACACCCCGTAGACGCCGTTGAAGTCGACCTGGGTCGCGTCGCCGTAGGGCGGTGGCTGGACCCGCTCGCCCGGGCCGTAGCTGCTGAACGGCACCTGCGGGACGACGGGTGCCTGCTGTTGCTCGAGGTTGAGGAGGGCGTCCACTCCACCGACCTGCAACGCGGTGGACAGCCGTGGCACGGCGCCGGTGCTGAGGCGGGTGAAGCGGTAGTAGAGATCCTGGATGCCGCGCTGCCAGGTGTTGTCGAAGTAGCCGTCGAGGATCACGGCGACATCCGCGGTGAGCAGCGCGGCCTTCTGCGGCGGCTCTTCGGGGAACAGGTCGGCGAGGTCGTTGCGTGGGTCGTAGTTCGGCGAGATGTAGCCCTGCGGCCCGATCACGTTGCGCTGCGTCAGGGTATCGAACACCTGCTTGGACTGGGCGGGCGAGATGCCCATGCGTACGAAGCTGGCGTCGGTGATGATCACTTCGTCGTTTTCCGCGTAGTAGGAAACGCTAGTCATGGTCGGCAGGTCGATGAGCACCACCCGGACCTGGGCGGTCTTGATCTGACGGCTCTGCGCCGGCTCCGCGGCGAACAGGAAGGACAGGTCCTCGTCGCCGCGGAACGGTTCCAGCAAGCGGCCCAGCGAGTCGATGATGCCGTTGCCGAGCAACTGGTCGAAGACTGTCGACGATTCCGCCGGGCTGATGTCGTTGCTGATGAACGAGTCCCGCGTCACCGACTGCACGGTCTGCATGCCGACCGCCCGCGCCACGCTGTTCAGGCACGGGCCGCGCTCGGTGAGCGGGGTGACCAGGTAACTTTCCGTACCGATATTGCCGACGAACAGCGAAGGCTGGTTCTTCACCACGTAGGTACTGCAGCCACGGTTGGCCAGGGTGCCCAGCAGCAGCGGATCGCCCATCGCGACGAAGAGGATGCTGCGCAGCGTGAACTCGATCGAGGCATGGTCGGGCGCTCCGTCGAGTATCTGCGACAGGTCGGAGCGCGAGCTGAAACCGGGCGCCACGTAGCCTTGCGCATCCAGGAAGGCGGCGGCCTTGAGATCGGTCAGCGCCTGGCTGGCGGCGTAGTCGTTCAAGGCGGTCATCAGGAAGGTGGCGGACCGCACCGTGCTTTGCTCGATGCTGGCCACCAGCAGGCGCTGCTTGGTCCACTGGCGGATGATCTGGTCGTCGCGGCTGTCGGCGCCGCCAAGCAGGAAGCGAAAATCCGCGTTGCCGGTGAACCCGGGTAGCACCGTGTAGCTTCCGCCGCTCGCCGCCGCCAGGTAACCGGCGCCGAGTAGGTCGGCGACGATCTGTTGCGCGCCGGCGTCCTCGACGCCCTTGAACTTCAGGCGCCCGGCGTCGACCCGGCTTTTCAGCAACGCGGTGTCGATACTGTTGTTCCAGTCGCCGTAATAGTTGGTGCGGAACAGGTTCAGGGTCGGCTGGGCATGCAGCCGGTTCATCGCGTAGTCGTACAGCGGGCGCAGCGTGGGAGGGACACCGGTGGAGTAGTTGTCGGTGAAGTTGAGGAACTCGGTGCGGGTGAACAGGTAGTCGCGCTGCAGTTCCCGGTTGAGCACCTTCGGCTCGCGCAGGCAGACCTCGCCGCGAATTCCCGAAGCGATGGCCTGGTTGACGATCCGCCCGCGACGGTAGGCATCGAGTTCGAACTGCAAAACCGCCGGGTTGCGTTGGGCGTCGAGCGTCGGCATGGGGATATCGAGCGGCGTGCCGTTGGAGCTGTTCTCCAGGAACGGGCCGTAGAGCACGACGATCTTCTCGTCGATGCGCACGTCGCTGGCCGGGCCGATCGGCGCCCGCTGCGAGTAGACCTGCACGTTGCACTTCTGCCAGAAAAGGTTGTTCATTTCGAACAGGCCATAGCCCGACTGCGGCGAGAGCTTGACGTTATTCGGCTCGGCATAGACCACCCGTTCCGGCTCGAGGGTCTGGTCGCCGACCCAGTTGCCGTTGGCGTCCATGAAGCTGTAGCGAATCGCGGCCTTGTACACCACGCTGTTCTGCGAGCGGGTGTCGCTGCCCTGGGTTTCGATGGCGGTGCTCGACACCACGCTGGTTTCCACCCAGAACACGAACAGGCGGCCGAAGGCGAACACCGGGGTGACGTAGGGCGACTTGATGGTGACGTCGATGCTCGACCACTGCGACCAACTGGCGTCCAGTTCCTGCTTGGCCCAGTAGTATTCGTAGGGTTCGGTGCTGGTGCGAGCGAACTGGAACAGGGTGTCGATGTCGCCGCGGTAATGGTCGACTACGGTACAGCGGAAGGCATCGACGAACTGCAGCGAGGCCAGCAGGTCGAGTCCCTGCACGTAGTTGCGGTAGGCGTCGGTGACTCGCTCGGGGGTGATGTCGACCTGCATCAGGTCGGACTCCAGCGCACGGAACAGGCGGGTGCTGGAAGAGCGCAGGGTCGGCACCAGGTAGTTCTCCGGGTACAGGAACACCTTGCGGTTGGCTTCCCACATGCGATAGGTGGTCAACCATTCCCACCAGACCTCGGGGATCGGCAACTGCTCGATGCCGGGCTCCAGGTTGGCGCGCGCGCGGTTCAGGTACATCTGCACCGCCGCGGTGGCTTCCACCACGCGCGAGGTCTGGTTGGTGCCCCCCATCTGCACATCGATCAGCAGGTAGCCCGAGAGCCGGTCCGGCGTGTCGATCTCGGGATGGCTGAGCTGGAAGTACCAGAGCAGGGTCGGTGCCAGGGCATCGCGGCGGGCTTCCAGTAGTGTGGCGAGGATCACCGCCCGCCGCTCTGCCCAGGCTTTGCCGAAGAAGGCCGCTGCGGCGCCTTCGGTCGAGTCGGCGAGCGTGCCCCAAGCCTGCCAGTGGGCGACACCGTTGGCGCTGTCGAGTGCCCACTGGCGGCTCTCGAGGAAGCTCCGGTAGGCCGCGCTGCCGAAGCCGCCTTTGCCGAGTTGGTTGAAGGTCACGCATAGCCGTGCCAGGCCCTCGGTGTCCGAGTACAGCGCCGGCGTCGCGCCGAGGCAGGCGATCACGCCGCAAAGGTCGGCCCGCGACCAGCCGGCGAGCAGGCACAACGCCGCCGCCTTGCCGCCCAGTTGGCAAGCGGCGTCGGCGGGCATGGCCAGGTAGGCGAGGTAAAGCTCGTCGTTCAACCCGAGGCGCTGGCGGGTGTCGAGGTAGCGTTGCAGCGCGTGTAGGGTACCCAGGGCGAACAGCCCGGCGAGGTCGACGCCGAACACCGCTGGCCGTTCGCGGACGCTGACGATCACGGCGTCGGCCAGCCCCAGCGTGCCGCAGGCCATCTGCAGGCGTAGCAACTCCATGAGCCTGGCGGCGATGGCGTCCCATTGCTCCCCTTCGGCGGCGCTCGGACGCAGCAGGCTGGCGATCCAGGCGGCTGCCCCGGGCTGCGCCGCGATCAGCGCGCCGAGCGCCGCGACGTTCGAGGGGGCGCTGTCGAGCGGGCCGGCCAGGCCATTGTCGAGGACTTCGGCTTGCGCCGCGTTGGCTGCGTTCAACGCAGCGAGCACCTGTTGCAGTTCCGCTTCGCTCAGCCCCAGCGGCGGCTCGCGCAAGCCCTGCAGGGCCGCTGCCGTGACCGGCACGGGAACCAGCGCCAGGGGCGGCGGCGGTGCGTTGGCGACATGCTGCCGGTAGTCTTCGCCGACCTCCAGCAATGGCGATGGCGACAACGCCAGGAGCGCCGTATAGATTTCCGCGGCGCGCTCGGCGTCGACGCTGTCGCCGAGCAGCACGGCCGGGCCGAACAGTACGCCGGTGGCTTGCGCCCAGATGACCTGCATGTCGGCATAAGCCAAGGCGACGCCCCCGGCGCTGTCCGGCGAGCCGTCGGCAGCGACGAAGAAGGCGATCTGCTCGATATCCAGGGCGGTTTGTTGTAGCCAGGCGGAAAACAACAGGATCAGCGAGACGGCATCCGCCTCCAGTGGCTGGCCGAGGTCTACTTCCAGCCAACTGGCGACCTGGCCGAACGCCGCAATCTCCAGCTCGCAGGCACGGGCCAGCGCGGCGACGCGATAGAGCGTCGAGAGGTTGGCGACGTCGAGCGCCACGCTGTCCTGGTCAGGGAAGGTCAGGCCGGCCAGCGTGGCCAGGTCGTCCGAATCCAGTTGCAGGCCGGCGCGCAGGCGCGAAACGTTGAACGCGGCGTCGCTGGTGGTCGAGTCCGCGATCAGCCAGTCGACCACCGGATCCTGGTACAGCGGGTTGGTGTCGTCCCTGGGGTGGTAGATCCGGCCATCGCCGCGGATCGCCGGGGCGTTCCAGACACGGTCGAATACCGACTCCGTGCTGTCGGCGTCGTAGCGCCCGCTGGTCGGCATGGCGGCCCACAGCGCGCTCGCCCGCGCCCAGCTCCAGGCCAGCGTCTGGACCACGCCACGGGCCGTGGCCAGGCGTCCTAAGGCCGCGTCGTCCAGCGTGACGATCCCCAGGCCGTCCAGCGCGTAGCCAAGGTCGGCGAAACCGATGCCGCTCCAGCGGCTGAGACGGATGTAGCGGTTGAGCGCATCGAGGGTCTGCGGGTCGAGGTTGTCCAGCGTATCGGGCTCGCTGCTGCCGAGAAGGATCTGCACCGACTGCCCGCTGGCCAGGCTTAGATTGAACCAGAAGCGGTGGGCGAGTCCGGCCGCGAGTTCGGCGGGGGTCAGCTCCTGCTGGGTCAGCGCGGTCACCTCGGCGCGGGAAAGCCCGGACTGCCGGGAGAACGCGCTCAGCCACGCGAGGCTGTCCAGCCCGGCCTCGCGCAGGCCCCAGGCAGCTTGTAGTTCGCCGCTGTCGGTGAGCGGGGTGGTGACGAACGCGGTCTGTTCCAGCGACAACCACAGCAGCTCGCGGGCCAGGGCCTGCGGATCTTCGCTGGGCATTCCGCTGGTCGTGGCGTAGAGCGCCGCCAGGCTCAGGTCGAGGTTCTCCAGGATCAGCCGTATCCGCCGCAGCGGTTGGTTGTCCGGGACCATGAAGGGATAGCCGGTGGTCGCCAGGTAGAAATCCACGTCGCTTTCCCCGGATTCCCGGCAAACCCGCTCGGCGAGGATTTCATCGACGATTTCCAGGTACGGCAGCAGGTCGTTGGTGGTGGCGCAGCTCAGCGGCAGCGAGAACAGTCCTGGCCGACGTTGCGCCAGCGCGTAGCCGGCGGGAATGGCCGCGGCGTTGACCGTGCTGACATAGCGGTCGGTGATCCGCATGATGTCGACGTAATAGGCCGCCGGTCCGAAGATCGACTTGCATGCCTCGCACTGGCAATAGTTCTGGTTGCCGAACATGTCCTGGTAGCTGGGCAGCGCCTGGATCTCGCCCAGGGTCTGTTCGTCGACCGTTCGCCCGCGAGAACCGGCGAAGGCGGAACCGGGTTGCGACGCCAGCAGGTTCGCCCATAGATGGACGACCCGTTGCTTGATGTCCAACGCCCGGGCGTGGATCTGCCCGGCCTGCTTCTCGCCCAGCAGGCCCTCCATGCGCGAGACGAATTGGCTGGCCGGCAGCGCGGCGATCCGGTGCGCACTGTGGAAACCATTTTCCCGGAGCGTATGGACGACATGCTGGCTATCGCTGAGTTCGAACAGGCGCTGGTAACTTTCCAGCTTCGCCAATGTTTCCGAATCGACAGAGAGAGACTTGAACGGCGCTTCACTCTTATTCGCGATGAAATCAAACTTTCTTATATCGAAGTCGGGGTTTTTCAGGAAAAAATCGGATAATGAGGAGTCGGCGATTATCATCCTTCACTGCTCCATGTGCGAGAGGTTCCGTGCGCGTTGGAATCACCGTAGCCAGGCGGACGAGGGGGCGCACTAGTCGGTGTTGATAGCTAGTAAAAAGGCATACAACCTAGGCATTAGAAGAGGTCGCGGCAGTTCTTCGGGAAGAACCGTATGAACCGGATAGATGTAGAAAACTCTTGTCGATCACCACCCCGGATTTCGATAAGTGCGCGCTGGCTAGTTCACAATCGATATATGAAAAAACACTTGGCGCGGTATTTTCGGACAGATGTTCGATTGCCGATATTCAGCGAAAAAGAATACGTTGCGTGACAACTTTTCAACTGCATGCGCCGCCGCAGCGTCCTGCGGCCGACCTGACCCAAAGGAGCCCCTGTATGTCCCGCCCCCCATCGAAGTGCTCGACATCTCCGCCGCGGACGAGCGCGTCGCGGCGTTCGGCCGTTCCACCTATCGCTCCCGGGTGGTCGGCAAGACCATGACCTCGCCGTTCTCGATCCTGGCCAAAGTCCGCGACGGCCAGATCGTCTAATGCCAGTTCATGGAGGACACCTTCGGCACCGCTTCGACCGCCACTGGACCCTCCACAGCGACCCGGACGGGCAGCCTGTCGAACTCTGAGACGTGCCCGGCCCCGCGCCTCCGGGCGGCGCTATTCCCAGGAGGTCGAGTATTCATGATCGCGGAACAGCCCCGGCAATCCCGATACCTGCTTGAAACGCAGCACCTCGTCATTGTCCATGCCCAGTTCGCGGGCCACGTCGGCCTCGCTCCAGCCGGCCTTGAGCAGGGTCACCACGATCGCCGTCATCGGCAACACACCGTGCACGCCGCGTGCGCGGTTGTGGCGGATGGTGGCGGCGATGCGCTCGCTGTCGCCTTCGCGCCCGGCGCGTATCGCGGCGATCGGCAGGTAGCCGTGCAGACGCTGGCGCAGCGCGCCCTTGGCGCTGCCCACGCGCAGGCGGTGGAAGCCGTCGACCACCTCGTAGCGCCCGTCGGCCTGCGGATAGGCGACGATGGGCTGGGTGAATCCGTCGGACTCGATGGACAGCCTCAGCAGTCGCATCTCCGGCGGCGCGACGGTATTGGGGTTGTAGTCGTTGCCGGCGACGCGCTCGGCAGGCACCCACTGCACGCAATCGACCGGCTCTTCGGCGAACGGACTGTGCGCGTGGAGCAGGCGGCGGATCCGGTTGATGGCTTCAATCCGCTCGGCAAGCGGCAACCCGTGCAGTTCGCCGAACAGCGCCTCGGCCCGCTCCGTCAGTGTCTTTGTCTGTGCCATTGGCTTTCCTCATGAGCGTCACCCAGCTACCCCGGGTGGAATGCACGGCAAAGCCGTGCGGTTCGAGAAGGCGCGCGCAGGCCTGGGGCGCGCGGGTGGTACAGGCCAGCCCGAGTTGGTCGACATGCCCGAGGACCTGTTCGCGCAGGGTCCGGAACAGCCCGCGCCCGCGCGCTTCCGCGCGCAGGTAGGCATCGCGCAGGCGAACCACGTCGGGGTGCTGCTCCAGGCTGACGAAGCCCAGTACCCGCGTGTCTCCCTGGCGACGGAGCACGAACCAGCGGTGGTAGGGACCGTCGCTCAGCGGGTAGCCGCCGCATTCGCGGCGCACCCGGGCGCTGGCGAAGAAACGGCCCATGCAGGCGAAGAAGGCGGCCTCGTCGTCGAGCGAACGCCATTGCAGGATCTCGCAGTCCTGCGGGCGGATCACGAGGGCTTCTCCCGGCCGGGGACCAGTCTGTCGATATCGGTCTGGGCGAAGCCGAAGGACAGCGAGCGGGCCATGTCCTGCTTCAGCAGGGACAGCGCGATACGCCGCCAGGACGGCTGCTTGCGACGATTCTCCAGGGCCGGGATCCCCGCGTCCGGCCAGATGGCAAGGGGATAGTCGTGCTGCTTCCACCAGAGGATGAAACGCTCGATGCGCCGCTGGTAGATGCCGCGCAGGGGCGGCGGCATGCTGCGCAGGAGGAACTGGCTGTACTCGCGCCAGGTGCCGAAGGAGGGCGGCAGGCCAAGGCCGCCGCGGTAGCCGAGGAAGCGCTGGCGACAATAGCGTGCCCCGTAGTTGGCGCCGGCGACGCGTCGGACCACACGGAACCAGGTGCGCGGCTCGATCCGGTGGAACAGGTCGAGGCCCTTGCGCTGGTCGTCGCCGTAGGGCTGGCAGATGCGCATCTGCGAGAACGGCACGCCGGCGCGGTACATCTGGTCGTAGAGGCGGTTGTAGGCGTAGCCGTGGTCGGCGACGCAGCGCCAGAGGTCCTCGAAACGCCAGTCGTAGATTGGGAAGAAGCTCACCGCCTGCGGGTTGGCCCGGTCGCGTGCGCTCCAGGCCAGCGGCGCGGAGCCGCCCGGCGGCGTCCAGGCGCACTGTTTCGCCCGGCTCCTGCGCTTGACCGCCAGGTAGCGGTTGAGCGATTCGTCCGAACGGATGCCGACCAGGAACGCGGTAGGCTCTTCCCTGGCCAGCCAGGCGTTGAAGCCGGCGACGAACTCCTCGAATTCCATGCGGTAGCGGTAGAAGGGAAAGAACCCCGGGTCGCTGATCACCCCTGGGTGCTTCGGCAGCGGGCGTACCCAGTCGGCTTCGGCGCCGGGCTCCCAGCAGCACCAGTAGGGCTCCTCCAGGCTGGAGGCGTTGCGCAGGTTGAGCGGCAGGCAGACCCACCAGGGGCGTACGTCGGGACGCCCGAGCATCTCGCTGACGTGATCGATGGTGGCCTGGTACTGCCCCTCCAGGTCGATGAACAGCACGTCCACCGGACCGCGCCCCAACTCCCGCGCCACGTCCAGCGCCAGTTGCAGGGTGACCGAGCTGTCCTTTCCGCCGGAGAAGGCGACGCAGACGCGCTCGAAGTTCCGGAAGACCAGTCGGAGGCGGGATAGGGTTGCGGCATGCACATCGGCATCCTGGTAATGCTTGCCTGCCATGGGTGCGAACCTCTTCTTCTAATTACTATTGAGGGAGACCGTTGCGATGACGGTCCATGTGCAATGTTTGTCTCGGAGTTTCTCCAGGATATTTTTCGAGTGTCTCGGCAGCCGGCACGTTCGGCGACGTTGGACTCTGAATCAGCGGGTGGCGGGAATATGCCCAGACACTTGGCAGAGCAGCGGCCAACAGCCCCGGCAACTGCCGTGCATGCACTTTCCAGATACTAGGCGAAGCCGTCGTTCGAGTTGTTGACTTGTCGCAAGACGGATTCTCCGAAGAGTGATACCGCGCCGTGGCGGAGAGGCGTCGTTCTTCAACGGACCTTTATCCAGCCCATCGCCCGGATGCCCGCCGTTGCGCACCGCGCGCGCAACAGGAGCGCCTGCGGACAATCGAGGACAGCCTTCGGGAACAGCCTATGGCAGGCGTTCGTCAAGCATCGGGAAAGTGCACTCTTCCAATTCGAAAATTAATTGTATAGCGCCGTTCATTCATTTCGTGGATGACGTTTTTATTATAAGTCCAAGCTGGCGAAGACCGGCAAGGGAGACCGGGAAACCAGAGTCTCATAGTCGGAAATACGACTATTGCAATATCGTCGGACAGGAGGAAGAAGCTGCGAAACGAGGCAATCCGCCAAAAGACGGGCACTCGAACGGATTTATAAGTCCGCCGTTCGGCGTTCACCTCGACGCCTTCGCACGGGATACTTATATCGGTGGTTCGCACCACTAATTATCGATTTGAACTCGTTCGAGTCTTTACCGCGATCCCGGCCGAAATAAAAGGCGGGTGGACGATTATTGCCTCACACAAGGAACATAGGCATGACCAGAACTTCGAGCCCATGCGCAGTGGTATTGGCTGTTGCGGCGATTGCCGCGTCGGGGACCGCGATGGCGGCAAACACTATCACATTCAGCGGCGAAGTGACCGACCAGACCTGCCAGGTCGCGGTCAACGGCTTCACCGACCCTACGGTGATCCTCGATAGTGTGCCGGTGAGCGCCCTCGATGGCGCAGTGGGCCGCAGCGCCGGCGAAACCGCCTTCACCCTGCAACTCACCGATTGCGTCGCGCCGACGGCCGACGAGCACTTCACCACCCTGTTCCAGGCCACCAACCCCAGCGCCGCCGGGAACCTGGTGAACACCGCGGCCAGCGGCGCGACGGGCGTGGCGCTGCAACTACTCGACGGCGTCGGCGGCAACCCGGTCGACCTGGCCGGCGGCGCGGCGGTGTCCGCCGGCGACATCGTGCTCGCCAACGGAGCCACCAGCACCAGCTACGACTACGCGGTGCAGTACGTCTCCGAAGCGGCGACCGTGACGGCCGGTCCGGTCCTCGGCGCCGTGACCTACACGCTGCGTTACGAGTGACAGTCGGCGGCGCCTGCGCCGCCGCTTCCTTTTTCCCTGCACTCAAGCCGGGTCCGGTCGCTGGACCGTACCCGGCCAGGTAAGCCGCATGCCCAGACATTCGTACCGATCCGGCAGGACATCGGCGCTTCTGCTCGTCCTGCTGGCGAGCTTCGCCCAGGCACGGGCCAGCGTGGTGGTGACCGGAACTCGGGTGATCTACCCCGGCGAGGCGCGGGAGAAGACCGTGCAACTGAGCAATCGCGATGCGTTTCCCAACGTGGTCCAGGCCTGGGTCGACATCGACGCCCCGGACGCGCCGCCGGACCAGGCGGACGCGCCGTTCCTGGTCAACCCGGCGGTGTTCCGCATGGCCCCGGACAGCGGCCAGACGCTGCGCATCGTCTACACCGGGCAGGGCCTGCCGGGCGACCGCGAATCGCTGTTCCATCTCAACGTCCTGCAGATCCCGCCACGCAACAACAGCCATGCGGACAGGAACCAGATGCTGCTGATGCTGCGCAACCGCCTGAAGCTGTTCTACCGCCCGGCGGGCATCCAGGGCCGTCCCGAGGACCTGCCCGGGCAACTGCGTTTCGCACTGGTCCGGCGCAGCGCCGGCTGGGCGGTGCGGGTGGACAACCCGAGCGGCTACTACGCCTCGTTCGCCAGCGCCACGCTCAGCGTCGGCCAGCGCCGCTGGCGCTTGCGCAGCGGCATGCTGGAGCCGCGCAGCCATGCCGAATGGCAGGCCGAAACCCGAGAAGCCCTGCCGCCGGGACGCGTGCGCCTGCACGCGCTGCTGATCAACGACTACGGCGCCCATATGGATATCCGTCATGACCTATCGCCATGAACGCCGCTGCCGCACCGGCACGGCCCTGATGGCGGGCGGCATGGCGCTGGCGGCGAGCGCCTTCGGTCATGCCCAGCCCGGCTACGAATTCGATGATCGCCTGTTGCTCGGCTCTTCCCTGGGCGGCGGCGACCTGTCGCGCTTCAACCAGGACGGTCGGATCGATCCGGGTCGCTATCACGTCGATGTCTACCTCAACGAGCGCTTCGCCAGCCGCAGCGAAGTGAGTTTCCTCGCCAACCCCGCCAGCGGCGCGGTGGAGCCCTGCCTCGAGGAAGACTTCCTGCGCCAGCGCCTCGGCGCCAAGCCTGGTGACGATCCGCGCAAGAGCGGCGACGGGCGCCACTGCGCCTTTCTCGGTGCACGCCTGCCCGGCTCGCGGTTCAGCCTGGACGTCGCCCGCCTGCGCCTGGACCTCTCGGTGCCGCAAGCTTTGCTCGACCTCAAGCCGCGCGGCTACGTCAGCCCCGAGGAGTGGGACGCCGGCGACAGCATGGGCTTCGTCAACTACGACACCAACCTCTATCGCTCCGACTACCGCGGCGGCGAATCGGGACGATCGGACTACGCCTATGTCGGCCTGAACAGCGGCATCAACCTCGGCCTGTGGCGTTTGCGCCACCAGTCCAACTACACCTATTCCCGCTACAACGGGCAGGCCAGGCGCAAGTGGAACAGCATCCGCACCTATGCCCAGCGCGCCTTGCCGGCCTGGCGCAGCGAACTGACGGCGGGGGAGAGCTACACCGCCGGCAACCTGCTCGGCAGCATCGGCTACCGCGGCCTGAGCCTGGCCACCGACGACCGCATGCTGCCCGAGTCCCTGCGCCGCTATGCGCCGCAGGTGCGGGGCACCGCGGCCACCGCGGCGCGGGTGGTGATCAGCCAGAACGGCAGGAAGATCCGCGAGGTGAATGTCGCCCCCGGTCCGTTCGTCATCGACGATCTCTACGATAGCGCCTATGCCGGCGATCTGGATGTCCAGGTGTTCGAAGCCGATGGCAGCGTATCGAGCTTCAGCGTGCCGTTCGCCTCGGTCCCGGAGTCCATGCGTCCTGGCCTGTCGCGCTACAGCTTCACCCTGGGCCAGGCGCGCCAGTACGGTGACGGCGACGACCTGTTCGCCGACTTCACCTACCAGCGCGGCATGAGCAACGCCCTGACCGCCAACCTGGGACTGCGTGTCGCCGACGACTACCTGGCCATGCTGGGCGGCGGCGTCCTCGCCACCCGCTTCGGCGCCTTCGGCCTGAACAGCACCTATTCCAGCGCACGCGTCGAGGATGGCGCGCGCAAGCAGGGCTGGCGCATCGGGCTCGACTACAGCCGGACCTTCCAGCCCACCGGCACTACCCTGACCCTGGCCGGCTACCGCTATTCCACCGAAGGCTACCGCGAACTCGGCGACGTGCTCGGCTCGCGCGACGCACTGCGCCACGGGGACACCTGGGATTCCGGCAGCTACAAGCAGCGCAACCAGTTCAACCTACTGGTGAGCCAGGCCCTCGGCGGTTACGGCAACCTCTATCTTTCCGGCTCCTCCAGCGATTTCTACGACGGCAAGAGCCGCGACACCCAATTGCAGTTCGGCTACTCCAACACCTGGGGGCAGTTGAGCTACAACCTCGCCTGGTCGCGGCAGACCACCACCTACTACCAGGAGCAGGGCGACCAGGACCCTGGCGTCGAGCTGCTCCGGCGCGACCGGCGCAGCGGCCAGCGCAACGACACCCTGACCCTCAGCGTCTCCATGCCGCTGGGTTCTTCCAGTCGGGCGCCGACGCTCAGCGCCATGGCTACCCGGCGCTCCGGCGACAGCCGTGGCGGCAGCCTGCAAACCGGGCTGAACGGTACGCTGGGCGACGAGCGTACCTGGAGCTACGCGCTGTCCGCCAACCGCGACAGCGAAGTCGCCGACACCACCTGGAACGGCACGTTGCAGAAGCAGACGGCGCTGGCCACCGTGAATGCCGGCTATGCCCAGGGCGATCGCTACCGGCAATACAGCGGCGGCATCCGTGGCGCGCTGGTCGCCCACCGCGACGGGCTGACCCTTGGCCCCAGCGTCGGCGATACCTTCGCCCTGGTCGAGGCCAAGGGCGCCAGCGGTGCCGCGATACGCGGCGGGCAGGGCGCGCGCATCGACGGCAACGGCTATGCGCTGGCCCCCTCGCTGTCGCCCTATCGCTACAACCCGATCTCCCTCGATCCCGTTGGCATCGATCCCGACGCCGAACTGCTGGAAACCGAGCGCAAGGTCGCGCCCTACGCCGGTGCCAGCGTGCGCGTGACGTTCAGGACGCTGACCGGCCATCCGCTGCTGATCCAAGCACGGCGCGAGGACGGCAGTGTGCTGCCGCTCGGCGCCGTGGTGGTCGACGACGGCGGGGCGGCCATCGGCATGGTCGGGCAGGGCGGCCAGGTCTATGCGCGCGCGGAAAACCAGCGGGGCAGGTTGCTGGTGCAATGGGGAACGGCACGGCAGGAGCGTTGCGAGCTGCCCTACGACCTGGCCGGCGCGCCCCGCGACCAGGTGCTGATCCGCCTGCGCGGCACCTGCCGGGCAGCCGCCATCGATTCCAACCCGGAGACCGCCAGATGAACCACATGATTCTCCTGTCGTCCGCGCTGGCCCTCGGCGTGTCGCTGGGGTTTCCCGCCAGCGCCCAGGCAACCTGCTACCGGGTCACCTCGGTAGGCAGCGAGACGACCACCTCGACCACCCAGATCCGCCCCGGCGAAGGTACCGCCGGCAGCTGGACCGGCGCCTGCGACACCTGCAATGGCTCGCTCGGCCTGCCCAGCGTGGTCAACGTCAGCGACGAGAGTTTCCAGCCCTATCCGACGCTCATCGCCAGCGCGGTGGCGCCGCTGACCCAGTACGGCGCCACCGGCGGCTACGACCCCGAGCGGGTGTTCTTCCGCTGTAGCGCCGGGGACGCCGTCTACGAGATGTTTTCTACCAACGGCGACGATCTCTATAGCGGCTACTACACCGGCGCCGACACGGTGGGCAACGACATCGGCCTACAGGATGCCTACCGGACGGCCTGGCCCAACGTGCTGCTGCGCCTGACCAACGTCGAGACGGGGGAAACCATCACGCCGATCTGGAAGGAGCGCCAGCTCTCCGGGCTGGACATCGACTCGCGCGGCTTCCAGCTGGTCAAGGCGAAGAACCTCGCAGCGGTACGCGCCGAGCTGTACAGCGCGCCGCTGGAGGCGATCCGCTACTACTCGCCGACGATCCTCTCGCAGCCCTATTCCTACACCCAGCCGGCGGCCTACATCGCCATCAAGGGGCCGGGCCTGACCGCGCCGACCGTCGGCCAGGCGCACGTGGGCGGCAACTGGGGCGGCTGGTACAGCAACTGGCCGGGTGCCATCGGCCTGTACCGCTACGTGACCCTGAAACGCTATCCCACCTGCGCGGTGATGACGGTCACCCCGCACGTGCAGTTCCCGCCCATCACCCTGGCCGAGATCGATAGCGGCGGCGTGCGCGAGGCGCCCTTCGAACTCACCTTCAAGTGCCAGAGCGGCATGACCAACGGCACCGGGGCCGGCGCCACGGCGCTGGGCATCCGCGTGTCCAGCGGGGCCCTGGCGGCCAGCCCGGCGCTGGGCCTGGTCAACGCCAGTGGCGGACTGTCCTACCTGCTCTCCGACCGTTACGGGGAGCCGGGCATTGCCCGTGGGGTCGGCATCCGCATCTACCGCGACGGCACGCCGATGACGCTCCTGGCCAACGAGAACTCCGCCGGCGGCAGCAACGCCGAGGCCACCGGCTGGTACCCCGCCATCGGTGGCGCGACCCAGGCCAACGGCGGTAGCGGCGGCATCGACCTGTACCGCGAAACCTTCCGCGCGCGCCTGGAGAAACTCGCGCTCGGCAGCCAGCCCGGCGTCACGGCGGGGCGAGTCGAGGCCACGGCGCAGGTGGTTATCCGTGTCCAGTAGGCGCGCGCTCGCGCTGCTGGCCATGCTTTGCCTCGCGCCGACGAGCGAGGCCGGAGTGACCGCGGAGCGCACCCGCCTGGTGTTCGTGGAGGGCCAGCGCGAGGCCTCGTTGCTGCTGGTCAACCAGAATCCCTACCCGGTGCTGGTGCAGGCGTGGGTCGATGACGGCGCCCTCGACGGCGAACCGGATACCGCGCTGGCTCCGTTCCTGCCGCTGCCGCCCGTATTCCGCCTGGAGCCGGGACGCCAGCGCAGCCTGCGCCTGCTGGCTACCGGCCAGGCCCAGGCACGGGATCGCGAATCGCTGTACTGGCTGAACATCTACGAGATCCCCCCGCAAGCCACCGCCGAGGCCGCTGGCCGGCCCCGACTCACGGTCACCCTGCGAACCCAGATGAAGGTGCTGTACCGCCCGCACGGCCTGCATCCGCACGCCGAGGACGCGGCCGCCGAACTGGGCTTCGCACTGCGCGACGAGACCCTGCGGGTGGACAACCCGACGCCGTACTTCGTGTCCCTGGCGGGGCTGGCGCTGGAGATAGGGGAGACGCGCCTGGATCTGCCCGGAACGCTGCTGGCTCCGCGCTCGCAACGACGCCTCGGCTTGCCGGGGCATGTCGATGAGGGGACGCGCGGCGAGGTGGCGTTCGACTGGATCGACGACAACGGCGTCAGCCGCCGGGAAAGGAAAGCTCTACAGTGAACAGTTCCCCGCAGGCTCGCCAGCACGAGCACCCGCCGGCCGTTGCCGCCTCCCTGGCCGACGACCTGCGCCTGGCCCGGCGTTTCCAGGTGGCCCTGGCGCGCGGCCGGGTACGCCTGGACTGGCAGGCCGTACGGCACGCCGGGCATCCGGAATGGGAACCGCTCTACCGGGAAACCCTGCTCAGGGTTACGGCCGCCAGCGGCGAACCGCCGTTGCCGACCCAGGAACTGATCCTGGCGCTGGAGCGGCTCGGCCTGGTACGCCTGCTCGATCGCTGCGTGCTGGGCACGGTCCTCGACCGGTTGAACGCCGAGCCTACCTTGCGCCTGGCCTGCAACCTGTCGCGCCAGAGCGCGGCGATGGATGCCTGGTGGGAAGCCGTCTGCCAGTGGCTGGCGGCCCGCCCGCAGGTGGCTCGACGGCTGACGCTGGAGCTGACCGAGACCGCCGTGGGCGAGAGAGCCGCGACCCGGGAGTTCATCCGGCGCCTGCGCGAACATGGCGTGCGCATCGCGATAGACGACTTCGGCGCGGCGCACAACAACCTGGACTTCGTCCTCGACGCCCGTCCCGACGTGATCAAGATCGACTGCCGGTATACCCGCGAAGCGCGCCGCTCGGCGAAGGGCGCCGAAGTGTTGCGCCACCTGCTGGCCCTGTGCCGCGAGTTGGCGCCCTGCGTGGTCCTGGAAGGCCTCGAGGAAGACGATGCGTTCGCCCGGCTGCCGACCGGGGACGTCTATCTCCAGGGCAACGCGGTCGCGCCGCCGATGCGGGTCGAGCCGCCGCTGTCCGTGCGCCGGCCGAAGAGCCGGGCGCGGATCGAGGCGCTGGCGAACCGCCAGGGGTGATCGGGGCAGGGCGCCCAGCCAGGCTCGGTCGGCGAAAAATCTGAACGGTCGTTCTGCGGCGCCGTCACAGCAGCAACGATGCCGAGGTGCGCCGTGCCGACGGCCCGGCATTCTTCCTGTTCCGCCAACGGAGTCGACCATGAACAGAACAATCAGCCTTCCCCTCAAGGGAGCCGCCTGGCTCCTGCTGCTCCTGGCCCTGCCTTTCGCCAACGCCCAGGACATGAACATGACCGCGCCACAGACCTTCGTCAGCGAAGCCTCGGCGGCCGGCGTGGCGGAAATCGAAGCCGGCAAGATGGCGCTGGAAAAGAGCACCGCCGCCGATGTGAAGGTATTCGCCAAGCAGATGATCGACGACCACGGCAAGGTCAACGCCGAACTGCGCAGCCTGGCCGAGCGCAAGAAACTGGAGGTCGAAGACGACGCCAGCCTGACCGACAAGGCCAAGGCGACCCTGCTCGACCTGCGCGACGCCTCCTTCGACCCGGCCTACGCCAACAACCAGGTGGCGGCCCACGAGAAAGCCGTGGAACTCTTCACCCAGGCCGCAGACAACCTCACCGACCCGGAACTGCAGGCCTTCGCCAAGACCCACCTGCCGGCCCTGAAGCACCACCTGGAAATGGCCCGCGCGCTGGCCAAGGCGCACCCATCCAAGTAACGCCCCCGCGGGCAGAGCCTGGCCAGGCATGAGCTTCAGCCTGTGGTTGCTGGTACTGGGCTGCATCCTGCTGACGCTCGGCCTGGCCTCGGCCTACCTGCGCCTGCTGCCGGTCAGCACCTCGTTCCTCTACCTGCTGTTCGGCCTGGCCATCGGCCCGGCCGGGCTGCATGCCTGGCGCAGTGGCCTGGCGGACATCAGCGGCTGGTTCGAACACCTCGCCGAGGCGGCCCTGCTGATCTCGCTGTTCATCGGCGGCCTCAAGCTGCGCCTGCCGCTGCGCTCGCCGGCCTGGACCGCCGCCTGGCTGCTGGCCGGACCGGTCCTGCTCGGCTGTATCCTCGGCCTGACCCTGGGCGCGCATTTCCTGTTCGGCCTGGACTGGGGGCTGGCCTTGCTGGTCGCGGCGATCCTCGCGCCCACCGACCCGGTGCTGGCCAGCGACATCCAGGTCAACCACGCCGGCGACGACGATCGCCTGCGCTACGCCGTGTCCGGCGAGGCGGGACTCAACGACGGCATCGCCTTCCCCTTCGTCATCGCCGCCCTGCTGCTGATCGGTCAGGGCGGCGGCCTGCCCGGCGAGTTCGACCGCAGCGGCCTGGACTGGCTGCTGCGCGACGTCCTCTGGGCCATCCCCGCCGGATTGCTGGTGGGCTATTGCCTGGGCCATGGCCTCGGCCGCCTGGCCATCCACCTGCGGGCGCGGCACACCGACACCTCGGTGTCGGCCAACGACTTCCTCGCCCTGGCGCTGATCGCGCTGTCCTATGTCGGCGCCGACGCGCTGGGCGGCTGGGGCTTCCTCGCCAGCTTCGCCGCCGGGATCGGCCTGCGCCACGCCGAGGTGGCGACGCTGGGACACGCCTCGGCACCGGCCGAGGCGCAGGCGGCCGCCGCCGACGTGCGCGAGGCCGGGCAGGCCAGCGGCGCCATCGAGTATGGCGCCGACCGCAGCGAACACCCGAAGGTGGCGGCCGGCGCGGTGATGCTCGACGTGCTCTCCTTCGGCAACCTGCTGGAGCGCTCGCTGGAAGTGCTGCTGGTGACCCTGCTCGGCGCCATGCTCTACCAGCACTGGGACTGGCGCGCGCTGCCGCTGGCGCTGCTGCTGTTCTGCGTGTGCCGGCCGGCGATGGTCCGGCTGCTGGTCGGCCGACGGCTGATGCACCCGGCGCAGCGGCGCCTGCTCGGCTGGTTCGGCATCCGCGGCATCGGCAGCCTGTACTACCTCAGCTACGCGCTGAACCAGGGGCTGCCGACGGCGCTCGCGCATACCGCCAGCGACCTGGTGCTGAGCCTCGTCGCCCTGAGCATCTGCGTGCACGGCCTGAGCATCCAGCCGCTGCTGATGCGCCACGCGCGCAGCGTCAGTCGCCGCGATCGGGAATGATCGAGATCTTGCCGTTCTTCTCGAGGATGGCGAAGCGGATCTGCTCCATGCGTTCCAGGCCCTGGGTCTCGCGGGCGGCCAGGAGAATGTCTTCCTCGCGCAGGCGGGCTTCGGCCAGGCGCGCGTGCAATGGTCTGCCGTACTCGACGATGAGCGTCGGCGAGCCCTCGATCAGGGTGTCGAGCTTCGGATGGCGCAGCTTGAGCAGGGACAGGCCGACATCGATGACGATCAGGGTGACGATCACCAGCACCGCGTTGACCAGCGAGAAGTCGTCGCCGAGCAGGGCCTGCTGGGTGGCTTCGCCGATGATCATCAGCAACAGCAGGTCGAAGGTGGTGATGTCGGCCAGGGAACGCCGCCCGGCGACGCGGAAGAGCAGCAGCAGGACCAGGTAGAGCGCGGCGGCTCGCAGTACGGAATCCATCGTGCGCCTCCTCGGGACGGATGACTCAGGGGTAGATGAACTGGTTGAAAGCCAGGCTCTCGCCGGCGAACTCCAGTCGACTGGCGACTTCGCCGAGCTGGTTCGGCAACAGCGTCAGGAACAGGCTCAGGCGACCGTCTTCGTCGAGCCTTCCCTCCAGTTCCAGGCCGCCCCGCCAGCTGTGACTGCGCAGCGGTTGCGGTTGCAGGCTCTGGATGCTGTGCGCCTGTAGCAGGCCGCCGCCCAGGCGCACGCCGACCTCGGCACCCGGCGCGCCGCGCAGATCGATGCGCAGGCGGCTGGCGGCGCCGTTGCGTTCGAAGCGTTCGTAGGTCAGGACCAGCCTGCCGCTGTCGCTGACCAGCGTCCGCGAACTCAGAGGCCCGCCGGTGAACACCCCGGTCAGCGCCAGGAGGATCACCCCGAGCAGGACCCACAGGCCCGCCCGTTCGAAACGCCAGGCGCGGCGCTGGCTTTCCAGGCGCTCCGGGATCGGATACTCGCGCGGCTCGAACGTGTCGTCTTCGACGTCGTCTGGGGCAGGGCGCATGGCGGGTTCCTTCGCTCGCGGTCTCTCTCAGGCTGGACCCCGGTCGCGGCGGTTGGTGCCGGCGGGCTTACCAGCGGTCCGCACGGGGCGGGCAATCTGCACGATGAACGGGCGCCTTCCGGGCACTCTGCTGATCGCACTTTGCGATCAACCCGCGCCCAATCGCCGTGGTCACGCTGCTGCGGCGCAAGCGGGGCGGACGGCGCGAACCTTGCAGCGGAGCCTTGCTGACAATCCGACAGGGAGAACCAAGGTGAACGGAGAAAACAAGATCGTCCTGGTCCTCGAAGAACACGCCGACCAGCTCTGGCGGATCGAGGAATTCCTTCTCGATCGAGGCTACGCGGTGCTCAGCGCGGCGAGTCGCGACGAAGCCCTCGACCACCTGGCCTCGGACGCGGTGATCGACCTGTTCCTGCTCAGCGAGCAGCTCGAAGGTCCTCTGAGCGGCAGCATGCTCATCGAAACCAGCCTGCCGGTGCGCCCGCGGATGCGGGTGATCCTGCTCAGCGACAGCGCTCGCGTCGGCATCGACCCGGCGGCACCCTATCCGGTGCTGCTCAAGCCGGTGACCCTGGAGGAACTGGGGAAAGCCATCGACCTGGTCCTGCACAGCGCGCCGCTCTGCCCCGGCGTCTGACCACCGAGGAGCCCGCCATGCCCAGCAGCAAGCCGCTCGCCGAGTACGCCCGCAAGCGCGATTTCCGCCAGACCCCGGAGCCCAGCGGCCGCAAGCCTCGCAAGGACAGCACCGGGCTGCTCCGCTATTGCGTCCAGAAACACGACGCCAGCCGCCTGCACTACGACTTCCGCCTGGAGCTGGATGGCACCCTGAAGAGCTGGGCGGTGCCCAAGGGGCCGTGCCTCGACCCGGCGGTGAAGCGGCTCGCGGTGCAGGTTGAGGACCATCCGCTGGACTATGCCGATTTCGAAGGCAGCATCCCCCAGGGGCACTACGGCGCCGGCGACGTCATCGTCTGGGACCGAGGCGCCTGGACGCCTCTGGACGATCCGCGCGAGGGCCTGGAAAAGGGCCATCTCAGCTTCGCCCTGGATGGCGAGAAACTCTCCGGGCGTTGGCACCTGATCCGCACCAACCTGCGCGGCAAGCAGCCCCAGTGGTTCCTGGTCAAGGCCAAGGACGGCGAGGCGCGCAGCCTGGATCGCTTCGACGTGCTGAAGGAGCGTCCCGACAGCGTGCTCAGCGAGCGTACGCTGCTGCCCCGCCATGGCGAAGCCGCCACGCCCGCGGCCAGGCCGGCGCGACGCGGCAAGAGCGGGGGGAAGACGCCGATGCCCGAATGGATCGCCCCCGAGCTGGCCAGCCTGGTCGAGCAGCCTCCGCGAGGGGAGTGGGCCTACGAACTCAAGCTGGACGGCTATCGGCTGATGAGCCGCATCGAAGACGGCCGCGTGCGCCTGCTGACCCGCAACGGCCATGACTGGAGCGAACGCCTGCCGCACCTGGAGAAGGCCTTGGCCGGGCTCGGTCTGCAGCGCAGTTGGCTGGACGGCGAACTGGTGGTCCTCGACGAGGAGGGCCGACCGGACTTCCAGGCCCTGCAGAACGCCTTCGAGGAAGGTCGCGGCGAGAACATCCTGTACGTCCTCTTCGACCTGCCGTACCACGAAGGCGAGGATCTGCGCGATGTTGCCCTGGAGGAGCGCCGCGCGCGCCTGGAGGCGCTGCTGGAAGGGCGCGACGAAGACCCGCTGCGGTTCTCCGCGACGCTCGCGGAAGACCCCCGCGACCTGCTGGCCAGCGCCTGCAAGCTCGGTCTCGAAGGCGTGATCGGCAAGCGTCTGGGCAGCGCCTACCGTTCGCGCCGCAGCAACGACTGGATCAAGCTGAAGTGCCAGTTGCGCCAGGAGTTCGTGATCGTCGGCTACACCGAGCCGAAGGGCTCTCGCCGGCATATCGGCGCCTTGCTGCTCGGCCTCTACAGCCCTGACGAGGAGCGCCGGCTGCGCTATGCCGGCAAGGTCGGCAGCGGCTTCACCGCGGCCAGCCTGAAGAAGGTCCGTGAGCGCCTGGAACCCCTCGCGGTCCGCTCCAGCCCATTGGCGAAGGTGCCGCCGGCGCGCGAGACCGGGTCGGTGCAGTGGGTGCGCCCGCAACAGCTGTGCGAGGTTTCCTATGCGCAGATGACCCGTGGCGGGATCATCCGCCAGGCAGTGTTCCACGGCTTGCGCGAAGACAAGCCGGCGCGCGAGGTGACCGGCGAGCGTCCCGCCGGCCCGCCGCCGCTGCGCGGCGCGCGCAAGGCCGGCGCCGGTGCGTCGCGGGCGGCCACCGCCGGTGTGCGCATCAGCCATCCGCAGCGGCTGATCGACCCGTCGATCCAGGCCAGCAAGCTGGAACTCGCCGAGTTCCATGCGCGCTACGCCGACCTGCTCCTGCGCGACCTGCGCGAGCGCCCGGTGTCGCTGCTGCGCGGCCCCGACGGAATCGGCGGCGAACTGTTCTTCCAGAAGCACGCGGCGCGCCTGAATATCCCTGGCATCGTCCAGCTCGACCCGGCGCTCGATCCCGGTCATCCGCCGCTGTTGCAGATCCGCAGCGCCGAGGCGCTGGTCGGCGCGGTGCAGATGGGCAGCATCGAATTCCATACCTGGAACGCCAGCCTGGCCAACCTGGAGCGGCCCGACCGTTTCGTCCTCGACCTCGACCCGGACCCGGCGCTGCCGTGGAAGCGCATGCTCGAAGCGACCCAGCTGAGCCTGACGTTGCTCGACGAGCTGGGCCTGCGCGCCTTCCTCAAGACCAGCGGCGGCAAGGGCATGCACCTGCTGGTGCCGCTGGAGCGCCGGCATGGCTGGGACGAGGTCAAGGATTTCGCCCAGGCCATCTCCCAGCACTTGGCGCGCCTGATGCCGGAGCGTTTCTCGGCGGTTTCCGGGCCGCGCAACCGGGTCGGCAAGATCTTCGTCGACTACCTGCGCAACAGCCGCGGCGCCAGCACCGTGGCCGCCTACTCGGTGCGCGCCCGCGAAGGGTTGCCGGTGTCGGTACCGGTGTTCCGCGAGGAACTCGACTCGCTGCAGGGCGCCAACCAATGGAACCTGCGCAGTCTGCCGCAGCGCCTCGACGAACTCGCCGGCGACGATCCCTGGGCCGACTACGCCGGCACCCGCCAGCGCATCAGCGCGGCCATGCGGCGCCAGCTCGGGCGCGGCTGACCGTCCGCGAAAAAGGCGGAACTCCCCCGGCGCACAGGGCCTCCACCGTGCAACGAGATGCCGAGGAGGCCCCCGATGGATACCGCCTACCTGATCCTCGCGGCGCTGGTCCTGTTGCTCCTGGTGGATGCCTGGGCCATCAACAGCGTGCTCCGCAGCGACAGCTCCGCCAGTCGCAAGCTCGGCTGGTCGCTGCTGATCCTGCTCCTGCCCGTGCTCGGCCTGGTCCTCTGGGGATGGACCGGCCCCCGTGGCTTGCGCCCGGTGACCTCGCCGGAACACAGCAAGTGAACCCCACTGGAGACTGCCCATGAACAGCGAAACCTGTGCCTGTCCCAAATGCACCTGCCAGCCCGGCGCCGATGCCGTCGAACGCGACGGCCAGCACTATTGCTGCGCGGCCTGCGCCAGCGGCCACCCCCAGGGCGAGCCGTGCGGCGACGCCGATTGCCCCTGTGGCGGCACCACCCGGCCCCAGGTGGCGGAGGATCGCCAACTGGACGACGCGCTGAAGGAGACATTTCCCGCCAGCGACCCGATCTCGCCCTGAGGAGCGTGCCATGCCCGACCTGCAACTCGCGGACGAGGCCTCTCGCCTGGTGGCTTACCTGCGTAGCGCCGACCTCAGCCTGATCACCGCGGAATCCTGTACCGCCGGGCAGATCAGCGCCGAACTGTCGGCAGTGGCCGGCAGCGGCAAGGTGATGGAAGGCGGCTTCGTCGTCTATTCGCCGGCGGCCAAGCTTGCCCTGCTGGGGCTCGACCCGAACTGCCTGGAGCGTTTCAACCTGACCAGCGTGGAGGTCGCCGAGGCCATGGCCAGGGCGGCCCTGCAACGCAGTCCGGCGAGCGCCGCGCTGGCGGTCACGGGGTTGCTCGGCAGTGAAGCGAAGGACGGCATCCCGCCCGGTACCGTGTGCTTCGCCTGGGCCTTCCGGTTGCCCGCCGGCCTCGCCCTGTTCTCGCGCCGCGAGCGCTTCCACGGCGACCCCGCGCGGATGCGCCGGGAAGCCACCCGCTGGGCGCTGCGGCGCCTGCCCGAATTCCATCAACGCGCCTTGCGCGGCGAACGCGCCTGAGGCGTCCGACAGAGAGGAAACCACCATGAGCGAACAGCGACAGACCCTGCCGGCGCAGCACCAGGACCAGCGCCCCGGTCACGAAAGCGAGATGCAGCCGAAGCCGGAGTTCGTTTCCGCCGATTACCGTCCGGCGGCCAAGCTGGAGGGCAAGGTGGCCCTGGTCACCGGTGGCGATAGCGGTATCGGCCGCGCGGTGGCGGTGGCTTTCGCCCGCGAGAAGGCGGATGTGCTGCTGGTCTACCTGGATGAGAACGAAGACGCGGCGAAGACCCGCGAGATCATCGAGTCGCTCGGCCGCCAGTGCCTGGCGTTCGCCGGCGACGTCGCCGACGCCGGCTTCTGCCGCCAGGTGGTGGACACGCTAAGGCAGAAATGGGGGCGCCTCGACGTGCTGGTCAACAACGCCGGCGAGCAGCATCCGCAGGCGCGCCTGGAGGACATCAGCGAAGAGCAGTGGGAGAAGACCTTCCGCACCAACATCTTCGGCATGTTCCAGTTGACCAAGGCGGCCCTGCCGCTGATGGGCAAGGGCGGGGCGATCATCAACACCACCTCGATCACCGCCTACAAGGGCAACCCCCAGCTGATCGACTATTCCTCGACCAAGGGCGCGATCACCTCGTTCACCCGCTCGCTGTCGATGAACCTGGTCAACCGCGGCATCCGCGTCAACGCCGTGGCCCCGGGCCCGATCTGGACGCCGCTGATCCCGTCCACCTTCAGCGCCGAGAAGGTCGCCCATTTCGGCGCGGATACGCCGATGGGCCGGCCCGGCCAGCCGGAGGAGCTGGCCGCCAGCTACGTCTACCTGGCCTGCAACGACTCGTCCTACGTCAGCGGCCAGGTGCTGCACGTCAACGGCGGCACCGTGGTCAACGGCTGAGGCGCGCCGGCGGCCTCGCTCACCCGGGCGCGGCCGCCGGCAGCAGGGGATAGACCCGCACCGCGCTCAGGCGCTGCGGGAACAGCAGGGGATAGCAGAGTTGCAGGCGAACGTGCGCCTCGCTGGTGCTGAGGGTTGGCGCGAAAGTGGTGAGCACGGTCCGGCCGGGTTGTCCGGCGTCTGAGAAATGAACCATGAAAGCCTGCATCGGAGCGCTCCTGCCGGAATACGGGAAAGGTCACTGCTCAGTGAAGCTGTGCTCCAGCTCTCGCGCCAGTTCGCGCACCGACCGTTGGCAACGACATTCCTCCCGACTGACGCCGGCGCCCGGCGGTTCCGTCGTGCGCCCAGGCGGGCCGCCGGCGAAAAAGAATGAACCATCGCGGCCGCCGCGACTCCGCTTCTAGGTAGCCGGAACGGCCGGCCGCGACGCAGACAAGGAGCACGGCGATGAAACGCGACTGGGGGTTGATCAGGGATCTGCTGGAGCATCTGGAAAGCCTTGGCTTCGGCCAGCACTGGGAAGCGCGCGAGCTGCCCGGTCATTGCCGCGAGGCGGTGGCCTACCACTTGCAGTTGCTCAACCAGGCACAACTGCTCTGCGGCAGCGTCCAGCATTCCTGGACCGGCCAGGAGCACTGGGTGGTCCACCACCTGACCCTGGCCGGCCACGACCTGCTCGACCGCCTGCGCCAGGAACGCGCGGCGGCCGCCGTGCCGGTACGCAAGAGCGCCTGAGAAAACCCCGCAAGCACCGGCCTGCAGCGGCGGGCCGGAAGGAAGCCCGGCGATGCCCGACAGCCAAGACCAGACCCCGAACGCGGTCCAGACCCTGAAAGCCAGCATCCTCGCCAAGCTGCGCTACAGCGTCGGCCGCGACCCATCCACCGCCTGCCCGCACGACTGGTTCGAAGCGGTGGCCCTGGCGGTGCGCGACCACATCATCGACCACTGGGAGGAGGCCACCCCGCAAGGCGAAGCGCCCGCGCGCAAGCGGGTCTACTACCTGTCCCTGGAGTTCCTCATCGGTCGCCTGCTGCTGGACAACCTCGGCAACCTCGGGCTGCTCGAGGAAACCCGCCAGGCCCTTGCCGAGCTGGGCGTCGACCTGCAGCGGATCGTGGCCCTGGAGCCGGACGCGGCGCTCGGCAACGGCGGCCTCGGACGCCTGGCGGCATGCTTCATGGAAAGCATGGCCAGCCTCGACATTCCCGCGCATGGCTATGGCATCCGCTACGAGCATGGCCTGTTCCGCCAGGTGCTGACCGACGGCTGGCAGCAGGAGCAGACCGAGACCTGGCTGGATTTCGGCAATCCCTGGGAGTTCGAACGACCCGAGGTCAGCTACTACATCGACTTCGGCGGCAGCGTGCAGGTCGACAGCGAGCACAGTGGCCGCGCCATCTGGCGGCCGGACGAGCGGATCCGGGCGATCGCCTACGACACGCCGATCGTCGGCTGGCGGCGTGCCAGCGTGAACACCCTGCGCCTGTGGCGCGCCCGCGCCGAGGAAGACCTGCAACTGGACCGTTTCAACGCCGGCGACCATATCGGCGCGGTGGTCGACGTGGTCAAGGCGGAAAGCATCTCGCGGGTGCTGTATCCGGCCGACAGCACCGAGGCCGGTCAGGAACTGCGCCTGCGCCAGGAGTACTTCTTCGTCTCCGCCTCGCTGCAGGACCTGCTCGACCGCCACCTGCGCCATCATCACGACCTGCGTAGCCTGCCGGAACAGGTGGCGATCCAGCTCAACGACACCCACCCGGCGATCGCCGTCGCCGAGCTGATGCGGCAACTGGTGGACGTGCACCAACTGGCCTGGCCGGAGGCCTGGGCGCTGAGCGTGGCGACCCTGTCCTACACCAACCACACGCTGCTCCCGGAAGCCCTGGAATCCTGGCCGGTGGCGCTGATGGAGCGCCTGCTGCCGCGCCACATGCAGATCATCTACCTGATCAACGCCTTCCATATAGACGCGCTGCGCGCCCAGGACATCCACGACTTCGACCTGTTGCGTTCGGTCAGCCTGATCGAGGAGGGCCACGGCCGGCGGGTGCGCATGGGCAACCTGGCGTTCCTCGGTTCGCACCAGATCAACGGGGTATCGGCCTTGCACACCGAGCTGATGCGCGAAACCGTGTTCCATGACCTGCATCGCCTCTACCCGCAGCGCATCAGCAACAAGACCAACGGCGTGTCGTTCCGCCGCTGGCTGTTCCAGGCCAACCCGGGGTTGACCGAACTGCTGGTGGAGACCCTCGGCGCCGACCTGCTGGACACCCCGGAACGGCGCCTGCCGGACCTCGAGGAGCACGTCGAGGACGCCAGGCTGCGGGCGCGCTTCGCCGAGCAGCGCCGGCAGAACAAGACCGCCCTGGCGCGCCTGGTGCTGGACAGCCTCGGCGTGGCGATCGAACCGGAAGCGCTGTTCGACGTGCATATCAAGCGTATCCACGAATACAAGCGGCAGTTGCTCAACCTGCTGCACACCGTGGCGCTGTACCAGGAGATCCGCAACGACCCGACCGCCGACCGCGTGCCGCGGGTGAAGATCTTCGCCGGCAAGGCTGCCGCCAGCTACCACCAGGCCAAGCTGATCATCAAGCTGGCCAACGACATCGCCCGCACCATCAACGACGACCCCACCGTGCGCGGCCTGCTCAAGCTGGTGTTCCTGCCCAACTACAACGTCAGCCTGGCCGAGGCGATCATTCCCGCGGCGGACCTCTCCGAGCAGATCTCCACCGCCGGGCTCGAGGCCTCCGGGACCAGCAACATGAAGTTCGCCCTCAACGGCGCGCTGACCATCGGCACCCTGGACGGCGCCAACGTCGAGATGAGCCAGCGGATCGGCCTGGAACACATGTTCATCTTCGGCCTCAGCGCCCAGCAGGTAGAGCAGCGCCGGCAAGCCGGGGAGCTGGAGATGGGCGGGGTGATCGCCGCCTCGCCGCGGCTGGAGGAAGCCCTGGAGGCGATCCGCAGCGGGCTGTTCTCGGCCGACGACCGCAGCCGCTACGAAGGGCTGGTGGATGGCCTGGTGCACGACGACCGCTTCATGCTCTGCGCCGACTTCGAGGCCTACTGGCATGCGCAGTGTCGGGTCGAGGAAGTCTGGCGCGAGCCCGATCGCTGGTGGCGCTCGGCGTTGCTCAACGTGGCGCGGATCGGCTGGTTCAGCGCCGACCGGACGATCAGCGAATACGCCCGGGATATCTGGAAGCTATGAAGGGCCTTACCAGAAGCCGGCCGGGTGACGGCGTTCGGGGCCCTCCAGGCGAAGGTCGAAGGCGCGGCGGAAGAATACCGCCAGCTCGCTGTCCAGCACCATCGGGTTGATCGACGCCAGCTCGGCCGGCAGGCTGTGCCATTCCTGGGCCCCGGCCAGGTACTGGCGATGGATGACCCGCTCGCCGGGAATCGCCAGCAGGCTGTAGTGGCTTTTCTCGCCTCCCGGCTCGCCGACTTCCAGGCGCAGGCGAGGATGGCCATCCTCGTCGAGGTCGAGGTCCACGTTGCAGTCCAGGCCGTAGCTGCGCGCCTCTTCGCAGGAGTCGACGAAAAGCGGTTTCGCCACCTGTTCGACGAGAGCAATGAAATAGTGCTGGAATCGCACTTCGTCACTGTTTTCCATGGCGAGTTCCATTTGTTTTAAAGTTCGACGATTAATTATTGAATGGGTCTATCGGAATATCAGGGATTACAATAGAAAATAATAATTTAAGTGCCTCCGCCCGGGCCTTCTTCGGTATTCGCTCCATGATATTCGGGGTAGGGTTCCTGATCGCTGTCTCCCGGTTCGAAATTCCATTCATGGCAATCGCGATCGGGCTCTTCGTTGTTTACCACGGGATCGCTGTAGGCCGGATGCTCGTAGGGTTTCATGGTGCTCCTCCGAGATGTGCGGGCTTTCATCTGACGCAATTCGGGGATTCCTGTCAATGCTGGCAATGGAATAAGGCAAGAATCTTTGAAGCCTATGGGTTGCGCTCGAAACATGCTGGCAAAACGCTTCGCTTTCATTCGCTGAAAATAATCTGAACCCCTGGCGAAACACCCTCTCAGAGTTAAGGCATGCGCAACGCATGCGTCCATTAAATCTGTTCTGAAGAGATTATTCGGAGGAAATAGAAATGGCACAGCATCAAGGTGGTAAAGGCAACTTCGCGGAAGACCCGAAACGTGCTTCGGAGGCCGGCAAGAAGGGCGGCCAGGCCAGCGGCGGCAACTTCAAGAACGATCCGCAGCGGGCCTCCGAGGCTGGCAAGAAAGGTGGCCAGCGCAGCCACGGCGGGAACTGATAACCGCGCAGCGAAGTGAATGGGGCGGAGCAGGGAGGCATCCGCCCCATTTTCATGCCCAGGATGAGGAGAGGAAACCGATGAGCGAGCAGAACAACGAGCAGCGCAGCCAGGCGGCCGGCACCGACACCGTCGACCGTGGCAACGGCAACGCCAAGCTGGAACAGCTGGAGGCCTATCGCGAGGACGCCACCGGAGAGGCCCTGAGCACCAATACCGGCACCCGCATCGCCGACAACCAGAACACCCTGAAGGCCGGCGAGCGCGGACCGTCGTTGCTCGAAGACTTCATCATGCGCGAGAAGATCACCCACTTCGACCACGAGCGCATTCCCGAGCGCGTGGTCCACGCTCGTGGCTCGGCGGCGCATGGCTACTTCGAGGCCTACGAGGACCTCAGCGACCTGACCAAGGCTGGCTTCCTCGCCGAGGCGGGCAAGCGTACCCCGGTCTTCGTGCGTTTCTCCACCGTGCAGGGGCCGCGCGGGTCCGCGGATACGGTGCGTGACGTACGCGGCTTCGCCGTGAAGTTCTATACCGACGAAGGCAACTTCGACCTGGTCGGCAACAACATGCCGGTGTTCTTCATCCAGGATGCGATCAAGTTCCCCGACTTCGTCCATGCGGTGAAACCCGAACCGCACAACGAGATTCCCACCGGCGCGTCTGCCCACGACACCTTCTGGGACTTCGTTTCGCTGACCCCGGAGTCGGCGCACATGGTCATGTGGCTGATGTCCGATCGCGCCATTCCGATCGCCTACCGCAACATGCAGGGCTTCGGCGTGCACACCTTCCGCCTGGTCAACGCGGCCGGCGAGAGCGTGCTGGTCAAGTTCCACTGGCGACCGAAGTCCGGGACCTGCTCGCTGGTCTGGGACGAGGCGCAGAAGCTCGCCGGCAAGGACCCCGACTTCAACCGGCGGACCCTCTGGGAGGACATCGAGAAGGGCGACTATCCCGAATGGGAGCTGGGCCTGCAGGTGATCCCGGAGAACCAGCAGGACAGCTTCGACTTCGACCTGCTCGACCCCACCAAGCTGGTGCCCGAGGAGTTGGTGCCGGTAAGGGTGGTGGGGCGGATGGTACTCAACCGCAACCCCGACAATTTCTTCGCCGAGACCGAGCAGGTGGCGTTCCATGTCGGCCACCTGGTCCCCGGCATCGACTTCACCAACGACCCGCTGTTGCAGGGTCGGCTGTTCTCCTATACCGACACCCAACTGCTGCGCCTGAGCGGGCCGAACTTCAACGAAATCCCGATCAACCGCCCGCTGTGTCCGTTCCACAACAACCAGCGCGACGCGCCGCACCGGCAAACCATCAACCGCGGCCGGGCTTCCTATGAACCGAACTCGATCGACGGCGGCTGGCCGAAGGAAACCCCGCCGGCGGCGCGCAACGGCGGCTTCTCCAGCTACCACGAGCCGGTCAGCGGCAGCAAGCTGCGCAAGCGCGCCGACTCCTTCGCCGATCATTTCAGCCAGGCCGCATTGTTCTGGCACAGCATGAGCGAGGCCGAGCAGGCGCATATCGTCGCCGCCTACAGCTTCGAACTGTCCAAGGTCGAGCGGCAATCGATCCGTGAGCGCGAAGTCAACCAGATCCTCCTCAACATCGATCCGCAACTGGCCGCCAGGGTCGCGGCGAACGTCGGTGTGCAGCTCGCCGCGCCGGCCAACCCGGCACCGCAGCCGAAGCCGTCGCCGGCGCTGAGCCAGATGAACCTGCTGTCCGGCGACATCCGTTCGCGCAAGGTGGCGATCCTGATCGCCGACGGCGTCGCCGAGAGCGACGTCAGCGACCTGCGCGACGCCCTCCGCCAGGAGGGCGCGGACGCCAAGCTGATCGCCCCCAGCGCTTCGCCGGTGCAGGCTGAAAACGGCGCCGAACTGAACCCGGAGGGAACCTGGGACGGCCTGCCGTCGGTAGCCTTCGACGCGGTCTTCGTGCCTGGCGGCGCGGCCAGCAGCCAGGCCATCGGCGCGGACGGACGCGGCCTGCACTACCTGCTGGAAGCCTACAAGCACCTGAAGCCAGTGGCCTTCGCTGGCGATGCCCAGGCGCTGGCCAGCCAGCTTTCGTTGCCTGGCGACCCCGGCGTGGTGCTCGGCGCCACGGCCACCGATGTCTTCCCCGGCCTGCGCCAGGCATTGATGCAGCACCGGATCTGGCAGCGCGAGGCGGCGACCAAGGCGATCCCCGCCTGAGGAGCGCCGCTGGCGAATCCGATCGCACCTTCCCGTCGTCTCGTCGGTCACAGCTGGAAAGGGCGGCTGGCCGAGCGATTCGGCGGGAGGACCCGGATGACCTTGCGTTGCCTGATCGGCGGTTGCGACTGGTGCCGGCAACCGGCGTTGCGACTGGCTGAGGAAACCTTCGACTGCGAGCGCTGCCTGCGTTGCGGTGCCCTGCGTTACAGCGGGATACAACGCCGATGAGCGCCTGGGAGACGCTGTGGAAGATCCTCGGCGAGGAGTTCGCCGATCTCGCCGACTTCGAGCAGACCGCCCGCGCCGCGTTGCGCCTGCTGCTGGCGGCGGCGCTCGGCGCGGTACTCGGCTACGAGCGCGAGCAGAGCGGCAAGGCCGCCGGCCTGCGCACGCACATGCTGGTAACCCTCGGCGCGGCGCTGTTCGTCATGCCGCTGCAATTGCAGGGTGGCGGGGCGGACGCGCTGAGCCGGGTGATCCAGGGCACCGTCGCCGGCATCGGCTTCCTCTGCGCCGGCACCATCCTCAAGGCCGGACGGGAAAGCCGGGTCAGGGGCCTGACCACCGCAGCGGGACTCTGGGCCAGCACCGCCATAGGCGTCGCGGTCGGACTCGGTCAGCAAGGCACGGCGGTGCTCGGCACGGTCCTGGCGCTGCTGGTGCTGCATGTCCTGACCTGCCTGAACCGTTCGCCGCCATCTTCCGATAGCCATTGAGGAGATTTCCGTCATGTTCAAGGACTTCGCCGCCTGTACCGCCTGGACCGACGCGATGCAGGAGCGCTGCCAGCCGGTCGGCCTGATCCTCTACCAGCCCAAGCGGCGCGGCGCGGCGGTGCGCGTGCTGTGGGTCGTGACCCCGGGTTGCAGTTGCCTGAGCGACGCCGAGACCGCCGCCGACAACCTGCTGCAGCGCATCACCGACATCGCCGCCGACGGCCGCGTGCGTTACGCGGACGGCGGCACGCTGTAACCATCAAGAGGAGGAAACCGGCATGGCCCGTGCGATCTGGAAAGGCGCGATCAGCTTCGGCCTGGTGCATATACCGGTGAGCCTGTCGGCGGCGACCTCGTCGCAGGGCATCGATTCCGACTGGCTCGACCAGCGCAGCATGGAGCCGGTCGGCTACAAGCGGGTGAACAAGGTCACCGGCAAGGAGGTCGAGCGCGAGAACATCGTCAAGGGCGTGGAGTACGAAAAGGGCCGCTACGTGGTGCTGAGCGAGGAAGAAATCCGCGCGGCGCATCCCAAGTCGACCCAGACCATCGAGATCTTCGCTTTCGTCGATAGCCAGGAAATTCCCCTGCAGCACTTCGATACCCCGTACTACCTGGCCCCCGACCGGCGCGGAGGCAAGGTCTACGCGTTGCTCCGGGAGACCCTGGAGCGCACCGGCAAGGTCGCCCTGGCCAACGTCGTCCTCCACACCCGCCAGCACCTGGCGCTCCTGCGGCCTCTGCAGGACGCCCTGGTGCTGATCACCCTGCGCTGGCCGTCGCAGGTGCGCAGCCTGGATGGCCTGGAGCTGGACGAAAGCGTCACCGAGGCGAAACTCGACAAGCGCGAGCTGGAGATGGCCAAGCGCCTGGTGGAGGACATGGCCTCCCACTGGGAGCCGGACGAATACAAGGACAGCTTCAGCGACAAGATCATGAAGCTGGTCGAGGAAAAGGCCGCCAAGGGCCAGCTGCACGCGGTGGAGGAAGAGGAGGAGGTGGCCGGCAAGGGCGCCGACATCATCGATCTCACCGACCTGCTCAAGCGCAGCCTGCGTTCCCGCGCCGGCGGCGGCAAGGACAAGGGCAGCGAAAAGGCCGGGGCCGCCGCCAAGTCCGGTGCCTCGCGTTCGCGGCGCAAGGCCTGAGGCGAACCGCTGGGTAAATCAACCTGAACCAATCCGCCGCCGCCGGGCTCGGAATCAATGACCGCCCGCGCCGCCGGCCGTCCAAGGCCGGCGGACGCCTCGCGACCCATCGCCGAACCCACCTCCCGGAGGAGCGCGCTTCGATGAGTTCGATTGTCCGCAACAGCGACGATGACCCGCTGGCCATCGCCATCCAGCAGCCCCGTATCGCCATCGAGTCGGTCAGCCCGGTGGTGGAAGAGGGCGCCTATCCCGCGAAGACCGAGAGCGACCGCGACCTGCGCCTGGCCGCGCGAATCTTCACCGATGGCCACGAGGTACTCGGTGCCGAAGTGGTCTGGCGGCGTGTCGGGGAAACCGCGGAGCGGCGCCTGCCGCTACTGCCCGAAGGCAACGATTTCTGGAGCGCGCAGTTGCGCACGCCGCCCTGCGGCCGCCTGTACTTCCGTATCGAAGCCTGGATCGACCGTTTCGCCGGCTACCGCCGCGAACTGCGTGCCAAGCATGGCGCGCGCCTGCCGCTGGACCTGGAGCTGCGCGAGGGCGACGAACTGCTGCGGCGCTGCGCCGAGCGCGGCGGTCCGGAGATCGCCGCCGCCTGCGCGCCGCTGGCCGAACGCCTGCAGGCCTGTCAGAGCGTCGAGGAGCGGGTGGCGCTGTGGCTGGCGGCGCAGACCGGCGAGCTGTTGCGCCTGGTCGGCCCGCGCGAGCACCTGGTGCGCAGCCGCGAATACCCGCTGGAGGTGGAGCGACCGCTGGCGCGCTTCGCCAGTTGGTACGAGCTGTTCCCTCGCTCGGAAAGCGGCGACCCGACACGCCACGGTACCTTCGACGACGTGATCCGGCGCCTGCCGCAGATCGCCGCGATGGGCTTCGACGTTCTCTATTTCCCGCCGATCCACCCCATCGGCCGCAGCCATCGCAAGGGCCGCAACAATTCCTTGCGTGCCGAGGCCGGCGACCCCGGCAGCCCGTATGCGATCGGCAGCGAGGAGGGCGGCCACGAGGCGATCCATCCCGAACTGGGCGACCGCGAGGATTTCCGCCGGCTGCTCGTTGCGGTGCGCGAGCACGGCATGGAACTGGCGCTGGACTTCGCCATCCAGTGCTCCCCCGACCACCCCTGGCTGCGCGAGCATCCCGGCTGGTTCGCCTGGCGCCCGGACGGTAGCCTGCGCTACGCGGAGAATCCGCCGAAGAAGTACGAGGACATCGTCAACGTCGACTTCTACGCCGAACAAGCCCTGCCGAGCCTGTGGGAAGCCTTGCGCGACGTGGTGCTGGGCTGGGTCGAGCAGGGCGTGACGCTGTTTCGCGTCGACAACCCGCACACCAAGCCACTGCCGTTCTGGGAGTGGCTGATCGCCGAGGTGCGCGGCCGCCATCCGCAGGTGATCTTCCTTTCCGAGGCGTTCACCCGCCCGGCGATGATGGCGCGCCTGGGCAAGGTCGGCTTCAGCCAGAGCTACACCTATTTCACCTGGCGCAACGACAAGCAGGAACTGGCGGAGTACTTCGCCGAACTCAACCAGCCACCCTGGCGCGACTGCTACCGGCCGAACTTCTTCGTCAACACCCCGGACATCAATCCCTGGTTCCTGCAACGCTCCGGCCGCCCCGGCTTCCTCATCCGTGCCGCCCTGGCGACCATGGGTTCGGGGCTGTGGGGCATGTACTCCGGCTTCGAGCTGTGCGAGGCGGCGGCCTTGCCGGGCAAGGAGGAGTACCTCGACTCGGAGAAATACCAGTTGCGTCCGCGCGACTACCAGGCGCCGGGCAACATCGTCGCCGAGATCGCCCGGCTCAACCGCATCCGCCGGGAAAACCCGGCATTGCAGACGCACCTCGGGTTCCAGGTCTACAACGCCTGGAACGACCGCATCCTGTATTTCGGCAAGCGCACCGCGGACCTCGCCAACTTCGTCCTGGTGGCGGTCTGCCTGGACCCGCACGAAGCCCAGGAGGCGCATTTCGAACTGCCGCTGTGGGAGTTCAGCCTGCCCGACGACGCCAGCCTCCAGGGCGAGGACCTGATGAACGGGCATCGCTGGGTCTGGCACGGCAAGGTCCAGTGGATGCGCATCGAACCCTGGCACCTGCCGTTCGGCATCTGGCGCGTGCGGCGCGTCGACGCATAAGGAGAAACCCATGGCCAGACGCGAGAAACCGGTCTTTCTCAACGACCCGCAATGGTACAAGGACGCGGTGATCTACCAGGTCCACGTGAAATCCTTCTACGACGCCAACAACGATGGCATCGGCGACTTCGCCGGGCTGATCGAGAAGCTCGACTACATCGCCGACCTCGGCGTGAACACTCTCTGGCTGCTGCCGTTCTACCCGTCGCCACGCCGCGACGACGGCTACGACATCGCCCAGTACCGTGGCGTGCACAGCGACTACGGCAGCCTCGCCGACGCCCGCCGGTTCATCGCCGAGGCCCATCGACGCGGCCTGCGGGTGATTACCGAGCTGGTGATCAACCACACCTCCGACCAGCATCCCTGGTTCATCCGCGCCCGCCACGCGAAGAAGGGGTCGCGCGCCCGCGACTACTACGTCTGGTCGGACAGCGACGAGAAATACCAGGGTACGCGGATCATCTTCATCGACACCGAGCAGTCCAACTGGACCTGGGACCCGGTCGCCCAACAGTACTACTGGCACCGCTTCTATTCCCACCAGCCGGACCTGAACTTCGACAACCCGCAGGTCCTGCGCGAGGTCCTCGGGGTGATGCGCTACTGGCTGGACATGGGCGTCGACGGCCTGCGCCTGGACGCGATTCCCTACCTGATCGAACGCGACGGCACCAGCAGCGAGAACCTGCCGGAGACCCACCAGGTGCTCAAGCGCATCCGCGCCGAGCTGGACGCGCACTATCCCGACCGCATGCTGCTGGCCGAGGCCAACCAGTGGCCGGAAGACACCCGGCCGTACTTCGGCGGCGAGGATGGCGGCGAGGGCGACGAATGTCACATGGCCTTCCACTTCCCGCTGATGCCGCGCATGTACATGGCCATCGCCCAGGAGGATCGCTATCCGATCACCGACATCCTGCGCCAGACCCCGGACATCCCGGCCAATTGCCAATGGGCGATCTTCCTGCGCAACCACGACGAGCTGACCCTGGAGATGGTCACCGACGACGAGCGCGACTATCTCTGGAACCACTATGCCGCCGACCGCCGCGCGCGCCTCAACCTGGGCATCCGCCGGCGCCTGGCGCCGCTGGTGGAGCGTGACCGGCGGCGCATCGAGCTGCTGCACAGCCTGCTGTTGTCGATGCCGGGCACGCCGACCCTGTACTACGGCGACGAGATCGGCATGGGCGACAACATCTACCTCGGCGACCGCGACGGCGTGCGCACCCCGATGCAGTGGTCGGTGGACCGCAACGGCGGCTTCTCCCGCGCCGACCCGGCGAAGCTGGTGCTGCCGCCGATCCTCGACCCGCTGTACGGCTACCAGACGATCAACGTCGAGGCGCAGGCGCGCGACCCGCATTCGCTGCTCAACTGGATGCGCCGCCTGCTCGCCGTGCGCAGCCAGCAGAAGGCCTTCGGCCGCGGCAGCCTGAAGATGCTCGCGCCGAGCAACCGAAGGATCCTCGCCTACCTACGCGAATACGCCGAGGGCGAACGGCAGGACAGCATCCTCTGCGTGGCCAACCTGTCGCGCGCGGCCCAGGCGGTGGAACTGGACCTCGCCAGCCATGCCGGCAAGGTGCCGGTGGAAATGATCGGCGGCATGTCGTTCCCGCCGATCGGCGAGCTGACCTACCTGCTGACCCTGCCGCCCTACGGCTTCTACTGGTTCTACCTGGCCGACGCGACGCAGATGCCGAGCTGGCACGTGGCCGCCGACGAGCGCCTGCCGGAACTGCCGACCCTGGTGGTCAAGCAGCGCCTCGGCGAGCTGCTGCAGGGCGCATCGCGGAACATCCTGGAAGGCGAGACACTGCCGGCCTACCTGCCGAAGCGCCGCTGGTTCGCCGGCGAGAAAGGCCAGCCACGGCTCTGCTACATCGTTCCGCTGGACGAGGCGGAGCCGCGCTGTGCGTTGTGCGAAGTGGAGATCGACGGGCTGCGCTACCAGTTGCCGTTGGGCTTCCTCGACGCCGACCAGCGCGGCGACAGCCTGCCTCAGTTGCTGGCCCTAGCGCGCCTGCGGCGCGGTCGCAAGGTCGGCCTGCTGACCGACGCCGCCAGCCTGCCGCTGTTCGCCCGCAAGGTCCTCGCGCAACTCCGCGCCGAGGCGGTGATCGCCCACGGCGACGGCGAGATCCAGTTCATCCCGGCGGCGGGACTGGCGGAACTGGACGACATCGCCGACGAAGACGTCCTGCCGTTCTCGGTGGAACAGTCCAACAGCTCGATCCGCTTCGGCGAGCGCATGGTCCTCAAGGTGCTGCGCAAGATCCTTCCGGGGCTGCACCCGGAAATCGAGGTCGGCGGCTACCTGACCCGCCACGGCTACCCCGGCATCGCCCCGTTGCTCGGCGAGGTACGGCGGGTCGGCGCGGATGGCGAGCCGCACACGCTGATGATCCTGCAGGGCTACCTGAACAACCAGGGCGACGCCTGGAACTGGACCCTGGACAACCTGGAGCGAGCCGTGCGCGACGAGATATCCGCGGCCAGCGAGGCGCTCGAAGGGCAATACGACAGCCTCGCCGAACTGCGCGGCTTCGCCGCCAACCTCGGCGCCCGGCTCGGCGAGATGCACAGCGTACTGCCCGGCGAGTCGGACGATCCGGCCTTCGGCAGCCGCGAGAGCGACGAAGCCAGCGTCCAGGCCTGGGCGCTGCGCATCGCCGAACAGTTGCGCGAAGCCGGCAAACGCCTGAGCGAGCCGCCACGGCCGTTGCAGGGCGAGGCGGCGGAACAGGCGCGGCGCCTGCTGGAACGCCTGCCGGCGCTGCTCGAACGCCTGCCGCTGCTGGCCCGGCAAGCAGCCGGCGGGCTGCTGATCAGGGTTCACGGCGACCTGCACCTGGGCCAGGTGCTGATGGTCCAGGGCGACGCACGCTTCATCGACTTCGAGGGCGAGCCGGCGCGCAGCCTGGAAGAGCGCCGCCAGCGCCACAGTCCGATGAAGGACGTCGGCGGCATGCTGCGCTCGTTCGACTACGCGGCGGCGATGGTCCTGCGCAACGCGCAGAGCACCGATAGCTCGGAACAGGCCGACAGCGCCCGGCGCAAGGTCGCCATGCGCTATCGCAGCGAAGCCCGCGACGCCTTCCTGGTCGGCTACCGCGCCGCCGCAGCGGGCCTCGCGCACGCCTGGCACGGCCGCGAAGGCGAGGGCGCGGCGCTGGCCCTGGCCTGCCTGGAAAAGGCCGCCTACGAATTGCTCTACGAAGCCGACTACCGCCCCGACTGGCTGGAAGTGCCTCTCGCCGGTCTGGCCGAACTCACCGAACACCTCCTGAAGGGCAAGAACCGATGAGCGAACCGATGTCCGAACGCGAACGCTGGCAACTGGAGCTGGACAAGCTGCAGCGCGGCCTGCAGGGCGATCCATTCGCCTTCCTCGGCCCGCAGCGCGACGCCGGCGGCGAAGGCGGCGTGCTGCGCGCCTACCTGCCCGGCGCGCAGCGCGTCGAGCTGCTCGACGAAGACGGCGCGACGCTCGCCGAACTGGAGCAGAGCGACCCCGGCAGCGGCTTGTTCCAGCGCCGCCTGGAGCGCCTGCCGCCGCGCTACCGCCTGCGCGTGCACTGGCCGGACGGCGTGCAGGAAAGCGAAGACCCCTATGCCTTCGGGCCGTTGCTCGGCGAACTCGACCTTTACCTGTTCGCCGAAGGCAACCACCGCCAACTGGCCTCCTGCCTGGGCGCGCAACTGACCCGTCACGAAGGCGTGGAGGGCGTGCGCTTCGCGGTCTGGGCGCCGAACGCCGTGCGCGTCTCGGTGGTCGGCGATTTCAACGGCTGGGACGGGCGCCGTCACCCGATGCGACGACGCTATCCCTCCGGCGTCTGGGAACTGTTCGTCCCGCGCCTCGGCGAGGGCGAACTGTACAAGTACGAGTTGCAGGGCCACGACGGCCTCCTGCCGCTGAAGGCCGACCCCCTGGCGCTGGCCTGCGAGACGCCGCCCGGAACCGCTTCGAAGACCTGCGCGGCGTTGCGCCACGAGTGGCGCGACCAGGACTGGCTGGCCCGGCGCGCGGAGCGCCAGGGCTATGCGGCACCGCTGTCGATCTACGAAGTCCACGCCGGCTCCTGGCGCCACCGCGACGGCCGGCCGCCGCACTGGTCGGAACTGGCGGAGGAGCTGATTCCCTACGTGCGCCAGCTCGGCTTCACCCATATCGAGCTGATGCCGGTGATGGAACATCCCTTCGGCGGCTCCTGGGGCTACCAGCCGCTCGGGTTGTTCGCCCCCACCGCGCGCTACGGCACGCCGGAGGACTTCGCCGCGTTCGTCGACGCCTGCCACCAGGCCGGCATCGGCGTGATCCTCGACTGGGTGCCGGCGCATTTTCCCACCGACGCCCACGGCCTGGGCCGTTTCGACGGCACGGCGCTGTACGAGTACGAACATCCCTTCGAAGGCTTCCACCAGGACTGGGATACCTACATCTACAACCTTGGCCGCAGCGAGGTGCACGGCTTCATGCTGGCCTCGGCGCTGCACTGGCTGCGCACCTACCACGTCGACGGCCTGCGGGTGGATGCGGTGGCCTCGATGCTCTACCGCGACTATTCGCGCAAGGAAGGCGAATGGCTGCCGAACCGCCATGGCGGCCGGGAGAACCTGGAGGCCATCGACTTCCTCCATCACCTCAACCAGGTGGTCGCCAGCGAGACCCCCGGCGCGCTGGTGATCGCCGAGGAATCCACCGCCTGGCCCGGCGTCAGCCGTCCGGTGGCGGAGGGCGGCCTGGGCTTCAGCCATAAGTGGAACATGGGCTGGATGCACGACAGCCTGGCGTACATCGGCGAAGACCCGCTGCACCGGCGCTATCACCACCACCAGTTGACCTTCGGCCTGCTCTACGCCTTCTCCGAGCATTTCATCCTGCCGATCTCCCACGACGAGGTGGTACATGGCAAGCACTCGCTACTGGACAAGATGCCCGGCGACCGTTGGCAGAAGTTCGCCAACCTGCGCCTGTACCTGAGCTTCATGTGGTCGCACCCGGGCAAGAAGCTGCTGTTCATGGGATGCGAGTTCGGCCAGTGGCGCGAGTGGAACCACGACGGCGAACTGGACTGGTACCTGCTGCGCTATCCGGAGCATCAGGGCGTACAGGACCTGGTGGCGGCCCTCAACCGGCTGTACCGCGAACTCCCCGCACTGCATGCGCGCGACGGCGAGGCGCTCGGCTTCGAATGGCTGATCGGCGACGACCAGGCGAACAGTGTCTACGCCTGGCTGCGCCACGCGGCCGGCGAGCCATCGCTGCTGGCGGTACACAATTTCACCCCGGTGCCGCGCCAGGGCTATCGGATCGGCGTAGCGCAAGGCGGCGACTGGGACGTGCTGCTCAATAGCGACGCCCAGGCGTTCGCCGGTTCCGGCTCAGGCAGCCAGGACCGCGTCTCCAGCGAGTCGTGCGGCGCCCATGGCCAGGCGCAGTCGCTGCTGCTCGACCTGCCGCCGCTGGGCACGCTGCTGCTGCGTCCGGCCGGCTGATTCAGGCCTGGCCCTGGCGCAGGCGGCGCTGTTTGCGGCGCAGGCGGATCGCCCGGCGCTCCAACAGCAGGTAGACCACGCAGGCCAGCGCCAGGGGTAGGAGGAAATACAGCACCCGGTAGCCGATCAACGCGGCCAGCAGCACGCCCTGGGACAGGCGCCCCTGGAGCAGGGCGATGAACACCGCTTCGAGCACCCCGAGCCCGGCCGGGATATGGGTGATGACCCCGGCGATGCTGCTGATCAGGAGGATCGCCAGGACGCTCGGGTAATCCACGCTGTGCGGCAGCAGGCTGTACAGCAGGAGCGCCATCAGCGACCAGTTGCTCGCTCCGAGCAGGCCTTGCAGGACCGCTAGCCGCCAGGACGGCAGGGTCAGCCGATGCTCGCGCCAGCCCCAGGCGCGGCGTCGGGCGAAACGGCAGGCCAGCAGGTAGCCTGCGGCCAGCGCCAGGAGCAGGGCGCCGATCAGGCGCAGGCCGTCGCTGCCGAGCTTCCAGCCCGGCGGCAAGGCCGGCAGGCCGCAGCTGAACAGGATGCCGGCGAGCAGCAGGTAGCCGAACCAGTTGGTCACCAGGCTGAAGGTGAGGATCCGGGTGATGTCGGCGATGCCCAGGCCGAGCCGGCTGTACAGGCGATAGCGCAGCGCCACGGCACCGACCCAGGAACTCAGGTTGAGGTTGAACGCATTGCACACGAAGGCCACGGTGAAGACCCGCCGCTTGGGCAGCGAGTGGCCGATGTAGTAGCGGCTGAGCAGGTCGAAGCTGCTGAACACCGTATAGCCGGCGGCCGCCAGCAGCAGTCCGAGGAACAGGGTCGCGGGGCGATACTCGCCGAGAGCGTGGCGGACTTCCTGCCAGTCGAGATTCTTCACCAGCAGGAACAGCAGCAGCGCGACCAGCACGAAGAACGCCAGGGTCAGCAACCTGCGCAGCCAGCGCCAGTGAGCGCGGCGCGGCGCCGCCGAGGCAGTTGCGTGACCGCCGCCGTTCATGGGTTGCCCCGCTGGCCCTGGCGTTCCTGCCAGCGCCGCGACGGACGCGGCTCCAGCGATTTCAGGCGCGGCAGATGGGCGGGTACCCAACCGGCGATGGCCGGGAAATGCCGGGAAAAGTGGAAGCCGAGGAAGATCAGCGGCGCCCGCCACCAGTAACCGCGCCTGGCGTGGCGGCGGCTGATGCGCCGGCAGTGGCGGCGCGCCAGCTCGCGCAGGTGCTGGTAGAGCTGGCCGTTGAAGGCGACGTCGTGGATCACCAGGTTGGCCTCCAGGTTCAGCGACAGGCTGAGGGGATCGAGATTGCTCGAACCGATGGTCGACCAGTCGTCGTCGATCACCGCGACCTTGCCGTGCAGCGGACGCTGGCAGTATTCGTGGATACGCACGCCCTCGCGCAGCAGGTAGTCGTAGAGCAGCCGGCTGCACAAGCGCACCAGCGGCATGTCCGGCATGCCCTGTAGTACCAGGTCGACGCGCACGCCGCGGCGCGCCGCATCGCGCAGCTCGCGAAGCAGGCGGTAGCCGGGGAAGAAATAGGCGTTGGCGATCAGCAGGCGCCGCCGCGCCTGGCGGATCGCTTGCAGGTACTCGCGCTCGATGTCGTCGCTGGACTGGTCGTTGTCGCGGATCACCAGGCGCACCCGCGCCGGCTGCCCGGCGCCCGACGGCCGCAACGGCGGGTAGTCGGCGTCCGGTTCGAGCAGCGCCAGGCAGGCCTGGCGGATATCGCGCACCACCGGCCCCTCGACGCGCACCGCGTAGTCCTGCTTGGCCATGTTGCCGCGACGCACCAGGTGGTCCTCGCCGTAGTTGATGCCGCCGACGAAGGCCTGCTGGCGATCGATCACCACCAGCTTGCGGTGCAACCGGCGAAACAGGTTGGTACGCATGCCGAGCAGGCGCGGGCGCGGGTCGAACAGGTGCACGCGAACCCCGGCGGCGGTGAGCCTGGCCAGGTAGTCCGGGCTGAGCGAGGCGGTGCCGTAGCCGTCCACCGTGACCTGTACCTCGACACCGCGCTCGGCGGCGGCGCTGAGGGCTTCCTGCAACTGCCGGCCGACCTCGTCCTCGAAGATGATGAAGGTTTCCAGGAGGATCTCCCGGCGCGCCTCGGCGATGCACTGGAACAGGCGCGGAAAGTACTCTTCGCCGTTGATCAGCAGTTCTACGCGGTTGCCGTCGCGCCAGGGGAAGTTCATGGCTCCACCTCCACCGCCAGCGGCAGGTGGTCGGACAGGTGCGACCAGGGCCGCCGCGAGAGGATGCGCGGCTGGCGCCCGCGGGCATTGCGCAGGTAGATGCGGTCCAGCGGCAGCACCGGCCAGCGCGCCGGGAAGCTGCGCGCCGGCCGGCCCTGGGCGCCGACGAAGACTTCGCGCAGGCCGCAACCGGCGAGCAGGCGGTCGGCGCGCTGGCGCCAGTCGTTGAAGTCGCCGGCGACCACCACCGGCTCGCGCTCCGGCAGGCCCGCCACCAGCTCGCAGAGCAGTTGCAACTGGCGCTGGCGCTGCGCCTCGCGCAATCCCAGGTGCACGCAGACCGCGTGCAGCGGACGGCCGATGTCGATCACCGCATGCAACAGGCCGCGTTCCTCGTTGCCCGCCACCGAGACGTCGAGGTTGCGGTGGGCGAGGATCGGATGCTTGGAAAGCACGGCATTGCCATGGTGGCCTTCGGGATACACCGCGTTGCGCCCGTAGGCGAACTGCGGCCACATGCTGTCGGCCAGATACTCGTATTGCGGCGCCGGCGGCCAGGACGGCAGGCGCGCGGCGTGCAGGCTATGGGAGCCGAGGACCTCCTGGAGGAACACCAGGTCGGCACCGACGCTGCGCACCGCTTCGCGCAACTCCGGCAGGATGAAGCGCCGATTGAACGGGTTGAAACCCTTGTGGGTGTTCACCGTCAGCACGTGCAGGCGCGGCAGGATCATGCGGCAGTCTCCCGCAGGTCCTCGGGCAACTGTCCGGGCACCGTGCGCAGGCCGCCGTCGAGTTCCAGCAGGTGCAGGAGGCGCCGGGCGTCGTAGGGTGCGCGCACCTTGACGTCGTTGTCGAAGTAGCAGTACAGGTCGCGCGCCGTCGCCTTCGCCGGGGCGTCCTGGCTGGCCCGGCGCAGGTCGTCGGCCTGGCCGCCGCCGGCCCAGGCGCGGATCCGTGCCTGCCACTGGCCCAGGGCCGCTTCCGAATAGCCGCTGCGGTACAGCTCCTTGTCGCCGTGCAGGCGCAGGTAGAGGAAGTCGGCGCAGACGTCGCCGAGCAGCGGCCACTTGCCGGCGGTATCGGCCACCACCAGGGCCACCCGGTGTTCGCGCAGCAGCTCGATGAACGTCGGGTCGACGAAGCTCTCATGGCGGATTTCCACGGCATGCCGCAGGCGCTGCGCCGGATCGCCGTCGAGGTAACCCTCGCGGTGCAGGCGCGCGGCGCTGTGCCGGGCGAGCTTCTGCGCGGCGGCGCCGTCGTGCGGCAGGCGGGCGAGGAAATCGGCGAACAGCTCGCGGTCGAAGCGCATGCTCGGCGGGAACTGCCAGAGGAACGGGCCGAGGCGCTGGCGCAGGGCCAGGGGGCCGGAGGCGAAGAAGTTCGCCAGCGGCTCGTCGATCTCGCGCAGGCACCGCACGTGGGTGATGTAACGCGGGGCCTTGACGCTGAAAACGAAGTCCTCGGGGGTGTCCTCGGCCCAGCCGCGGAAGCGCTCGGGCGTCTGCAGGGCGTAGAAGGTGCCGTTGATCTCGATGCTGTTCACCGCCCGCGAGGCGAAGCGCAGTTCGTCCTTCTGGCGCAGCCCCTCGGGATAGAAGTCACCTCTCCAGGGGGCGTAGCGCCAGCCGGAAATGCCGATGCGCAGGCGTGCCGGTGCGTTCATGCGTCACCCCTGGGCGCCGCTGTCGATCCTCGCCATGCTGGCGGCCGCCTCGCGGATGCTCTGCCGCGGGTCGGTGACCTGGACGTTGCGGGTCATGCTGTCGCTGATCTTCATGCTGTCCTCCTGTGCAGGGTGGATGTGCAGGCGCCGCGTGCGGCACCTAAAGGTTCCGACTGGAGGTGCCGGGGGCGGTTCAGCTTTTTTCCCCGCCGTTCATCCTTCCGCTCCGGCGCCCGGCGGTTGTAGCTCGAACAGCAGGAAACTGCGGCCGCCGACCAGGAACTCGCTGGCGAACGGGTAGCGTTCGCCGAGCGGGTCCTCCGGCCGCTGGGTATCCAGCAGGCAGGACCAGCCGCTGCCTTCGGCCACCTCGGGAAGACGGAAGGACACCGCGTCGTGGTAGGCATTGAGGATCAGCAGCAGGGTGGCATCCTCACCGCTGCGCAGGATCCCGGTGGGTTGCGCGCGGCCATCGAGGAGCACGCCGAGACAGCGGGCGTGCTCGTCGTGCCAGTGTTCCTCGGTCATCTCCTCGCCGCCGGGCGCCAGCCAGGTGACGTCCTTGACCCCCAGCGCCTCGTTGTACTCGCCGACCAGGAAGCGCCCCCTGCGCAGGATCGGATAGCGTTGGCGCAGGGCCAGCAGGCGCTGGGTGAAGGCCAGCAGCGAACGGCCCTCGTCGTCCAGCCGCCAGTCGATCCAGCCCAGTTCGTTGTCCTGGCAATAGACATTGTTGTTGCCCTGCTGGGTGCGGCTGAACTCGTCGCCGGCGACCAGCATCGGGGTGCCCTGGGACAGCAGCAGGGTGGACAGCAGGTTGCGCATCTGGCGCAGGCGCAGGGCGCGGATCTGCGGGTCGTCGGTGGGGCCCTCGCAGCCGTGGTTCCAGGACAGGTTGTGGTCGCTGCCGTCGGCGTTGTTCTCGCCGTTGGCCTCGTTGTGCTTGTGATCGTAGGAAACCACGTCGCGCAGGGTGAAACCGTCGTGGGCGGTGACGAAGTTCACCGACGCGTAGGGCCGCCGTCCACGCTGGTCGTAGAGATCGCCGGAGGCGGTTAGGCGTCGCGCCAGTTCCGGCAGCATGCCGTCGTCGCCGCGCCAGTAGGCGCGCACGCAATCGCGGAAACGGTCGTTCCATTCCGCCCAGCCGGGCGGGAAGCCGCCTACCTGGTAGCCGCCGGGGCCGCAATCCCAGGGTTCGGCGATCAGCTTGCACTTGCTCAGCACCGGGTCCTGGCGGCAGGCAACGAGGAAGCCGTGGCGCTCGTCGAAACCGTCCGGATGGCGGCCGAGGATGGTCGCCAGGTCGAAGCGGAAGCCGTCCACGCGCATCTCCGTGGCCCAGTAGCGCAGCGAGTCGGTGACCATCTGCAACACGCAGGGGTGGCTGAGGTCGAGGGTGTTGCCGGTGCCGGAATCGTTGATGTAGTAGCGGCGCTGGTCGGGCATCAGGCGGTAGTACGAGGCGTTGTCGATGCCACGCATGCACAGGGTCGGACCCAGCTCGTTGCCTTCCGCGGTGTGGTTGTAGACCACGTCGAGGATCAGCTCCAGCCCGGCGTCGTGGAGGTGCGCGACCATCTCCTTGAACTCGTTGACCTGGCCGCTGGCGAGGTAGGCCGGGTGCGGGGCGAAGAAGGCGATGCTGTTGTAGCCCCAGTAGTTGCTCATGCCGTTTTCCAGCAGGTGCTTGTCGTCGACGAAGCCGTGGATCGGCAGCAGCTCGACGCTGGTCACCCCGAGCCGGCGGATGTGCGCCAGCAGGTCGGCGTTCATCAGTCCGGCGAAGGTCCCGCGAACCGCCTCCGGAACCTGCGGATGGCGCATGCTGAAGCCGCGCAGGTGGGCTTCGTAGATCACCGTGCGGTCCCAGGGGACGCGTACCGGCGGGCGCTCGGCCCAGGTGAAGGCCGGATCGATGACCTTCGACTTGGGCACGAAGGGCGCGCTGTCGCGCTCGTCGAAGCTGAGGTCGGCGTCGGCCGAGCCGATGGTGTAGCCGAACAGCGCCTCAGACCAGCGCAGGCGGCCGACCAACTGCTTGGCGTAGGGATCGAGGAGCAATTTGTTGGGATTGAAGCGGTGGCCGGCATCCGGCTCGTAGGGACCGTGCACCCGGTAGCCGTAGATCTGCCCCGGGTGGGCGTCGGGCAGGTAGCCGTGCCAGATCTCGTCGGTATACTCGGGCAATTCGATGCGTTCGATCTCCTTTTCCCCGCGCGCGTCGAACAGGCACAGCTCGACCTTGGTCGCGTGGGCCGAGAACAGCGCGAAATTGACGCCGAGGCCGTCCCAGGTGGCGCCAAGGGGGAAGGGGTGCCCTTCGCTGATCCGCGAAGGGGCGGGGCTACGCTTTCTGCTCATGCACTGGACTCCTCATTCGCCCGCTTCGGGCTTGCGGCGGCTGCGCGGCTTGGCCGCCGCCGGTTTTTCGCTGGCGGGCCGCGCCGGGGACGTGGCCCTCGGCTTGCGCGGCTTGGCGGCCGGCGCTTGCAGCAGGGCCGGGGTTTCCTTGGCGGCCTTGGCCCGACCGCGGGTCTTCTTCGGTGCCGCCGCGGCGGCTTCCGCTTCGGCCAGTTGCCGGGCCATGACCCAGTGGCGTTCGGCCTGGCCGTCGGGGCAGCCCTCGGATTCCCAGATCTGGTAGGCGAACTCTCGTATGCGTTTTTCGTCGGCGCTCATGGGGTGTCCTCCTGGGCGAGGCGGTAAAGCAGGTTGACGGGAAAGTCGGCGAGCACTTCGGACAGGCTCAGGTGCCCGTCGCTGGGCAGCGGCATGGTGGAAAACAGGCCGCTGTAGGTGCATTCGGAGAGACTCGGCGGCAGCAGCAGGCAGGTGTCGCCCCAGGCCTCGGCCGGCACCTGCGGCTGCGTGGCGTGGCCGAGCAGGGCGCAGGCCAGGCGCGGGACCACCACCAGCAGGCAACCGTGACGACTGCGCCGGGCGAAGGCCAGGACCCGCTCGGCATGCTCGCCGCTGACCTCCAGGGGCAGGTAGTCGCCGTCGCGGAACAGGCCCGGCTGCATCCGCCGCAGCCCCAGCACGCGGGCGATCAGGGTCTGCTTGATGCGACCGTCGCGCCAGTGCTCCAGCAGTTCCGGGAAGGGCGTCGGCGCGGCCAGGGCGGCGGCGTGCCGGGCGAAGTCCACCGGCCTCCGGTTGTCCGGGTCGACCAGGCTGAAGTCCCAGTCCTCGCGCCCCTGGTAGAGATCGGGGATACCCGGGCAGGTCAGGCGCAGCAGGCATTGGGCAAGGCCGTTCAGGGCCCCGGCCGGCATCAGCCGCGCCGCCGCGTTGCCCAGCGACTGGCGCAGGGCCTGGGCCAGTGGCGCGCGCAGGAGTTGTTCCAGATAGTCGGCGCAGGCGCGCTCGTAGTCTTCGTCGGGCGCGGTCCAGCGCGTGCGCAGCTTGGCTTCGCGCAAGGCCTTGCATTGCCATTCGCGCATCCGCACGAGGAACGCTTGGTCCAGGGCGGCGCCGTCGCAAGGCGCGTCGAGCGGCCAACTGCCGAGCAGGGCCTGGAACAGGATCAGCTCGTCGCCGGGACTCGGCGCCGGCCCCTCGGCGAGGTCGCGGCGTAACGGCGTGGCCAGGCTTTGCCAGTGCTCGACGTTACGCGCGAACCAGGGCGCCAGTTCACTGAGCGCCGCAAGACGGGCGCGGGCGTCCTCGCCGCGCTTGTGGTCATGGCTGGCGGTGGCCAGCAGGGCGCGCGGGCTGGCCAGGCGCCTGGCTTCGCAGGCGGCATGGAATTCCTCGGCGGAAGCGGCGAAGCGCTGCGGGTCGAAGCCGACGTCGTTGCGCGAGAGCAGGGCCGCCGAGCGATAGCAGGCGGTATCCTCCACGGCCTTGGCGGCGGTCGGCGAACTCAACTGCTGGAAGCGCGCCAGCAACTCGCCGCGCAGGCGCCGCAGCGGACCGGGCGGCAGCTCGCGCAGCGGCTGCCCGCCGAGCCAGCGTTCGAGATGGTCGAGGACCGCGCGGTCGGCTTCGTCGAGATCCTCGCGGGCCGCCTCTGCGGCACAGCGGAACACCTCGCGATCCTGGACCGAGCGACCGCAGGCCCCGGCGTAGGTACGGTAGACCGGAAAGCGCGCGAGCAACTGGAACAGCGCGCGGCGGATACCGCCCAGGGTCAGGTCGCGGCTGGCCAGGTCGGCCCGCGCCACCCGCAACAGCCCCTGGGCGAGGTTCTCCAGGTCGCCGGCGAGGCTTCCCGCCAGGACCAGTTGGCGAGCCTGGTAGACCTCGTCGAGAAACGCCTCCGGGCGTCCGCTGACCCGCTGCCAGAGTTCGCGCAACGGTCGTTCGCCGCGCGGATCGTGCTGCAACAGGCTGACCTGGTTCATGAAGTCGTAGCCGGTGGTGCCGTCGCACAGCCAATCCTCGGGCAGGCGCTCCTCGCCACCGAGGATCTTCTCCACGTACAGCAGCATCGGCGCGCCGCCGCGACGGGCGCGGATCCACTCGCTGCGACGGCGCAGGCGCCGGCAGTAGCCGCGCGGGTCGGCCAGGCCGTCGACGTGATCGATGCGCAGGCCATCGAGCAGACCGTCCTCGAGCAACTGGAAGACCTTGCCGTGCACGGCCTCGAACACCTCGCCGCGCTCGACCCGCAGGCCGACCAGTTCGCTGATGTCGAAGAAACGGCGCCAGTTGATGTCGTCCGCCGCGGTGCGCCAGCTGGCCAGGCGGTAGTGCTGGGCCTCGAGCAGGCGGTGCAGGCGTTGGCGAGCCTCCTCGTGGCGTTCCTGGAGTTCGCCCAGCGTGCGCTGGAGGGCTGCGCGCGGAGCGCTCTCGGCGAGCGCAGCCGCCAGTTGACGCTGCATCTCGCGCAAGGCCTCGCGGTCCTGCCGGCACTCGCGGAAACCGCCGGCCAGGGCTGACAGGCGCGGCTCGCCGCTGTCTTCCAGCAGCTCCGGGTAGCTGCCCGGCCAGAGCGGGAAGCGCTGCTCGCCGTGGCTCGCCAGCAGGCGGCCGGCCTCGCGGTCCAGGCTCAGGCCGATCTCCCCGGCAGCCAGGACCTCGCCGTAGTCGCTGCGCAGGAACGGCAGCAGCACCTGGCCGCGCAACGCGGCGTCGTGGGATTCCCACTGGATGTCGAAGAAACTCGCGTAGGGACTCTCGCGCCCCCATTCGAGCACGTCCTGCCACCAGGGATTGGCGCCGCCGCCGATGCCCATGTGGTTCGGCACTATGTCCATGAGCAGGCCCATGCCGCGTTGCCGTAGCCCCTGGACCAGGCGCAGCAGTGCCGGCTCGCCGCCCAGTTGCGGATTGATCCGGGTCGGATCGACCACGTCGTAGCCGTGGCTGGAGCCGGGCCGCGCGCGGAACAGCGGCGAGGCGTAGAGATGGCTGATGCCCAGGTCGGCGAAATAATCCAGCCAGGGCAGGGCATCGTCGAGGGTGAAGCCGGCGTGGAATTGCAGGCGCAGGGTAGCGCGGGGCTCAGTCATGGGCGTCCTCCCCGGCGTCCCGGCGGCTGCGTTCGAGCAGGCGCAGGCGCCGGTCGACCTGCGGCGTTTCGAGCATCTGCGCGGCGTTTTCCGGCCAGCGCCGCCGCCAGTTCGGGTGGGCGTCGCCGGGGCCGGGCAGGTTCGGCTGCTCCAGGCTGCCCAGGGCGTCCTCCAGGGGCAGTAGCACCAACGGCGCGGGGGTCGCTCCGACATAGCCGATGCAGGCGTCCAGCGGCACTTCGGCGGCGGGGTCGGGATCGACCGGCGGTTCGAGGCTGGCGGCCAGCGCCCGGCGCTCCTCGGCGCGCAGTTCCAGGTCGGCCGCGCATTCCTCGGCGCTACGGTGGCCGGCGCGGACGCGCCAGTGGATGTCCTGGCCCCGCCACCAGCCGGACAGGCTCGGCAGGTCGTGGGTGCTGGTGGTGGCCATGGCGTCCGCCGGCCATTGCGCCGGGGGCACGAAGCGTTCGCCGCGCCGCTCGAAGAGCAGCACGCGGGTACCCAGCACCTGGCGGCGTGCCAGTTCCTCGCGCAGGCCTTCGGGCACGGTGCCGAGGTCCTCGCCGATGACCAGCGCCGAGGCGCGACTGGCCTCCAGCGCCAGCAGGCGCAGCAGCTCGCGTTGCGGGTAGCGCAGGTAGGCGCCGGCGTGGGGCGGCTGGCCGCGCGGGATCAGCCAGAGACGTTGCAGGCCCATCACATGGTCGATGCGTAGCCCTCCGGGCCAGGCCAGGTTGGCCCGCAGCATCTCGCGGAATGCCCGGTAGCCGTGGCGGCGCAGGCCTTCGGGATTGAACGCGGAAACGCCCCAGTCCTGTCCGGACTGGTTGAGGATGTCCGGCGGCGCGCCGACATTCACTTCGGCGAGCAGCTCTTCCTGCCGCGACCAGGCCTGGCTGCCGCCGCCGTCGGCGCCCACCGCCAGGTCGGCGACCAGACCGATGGCCATACCGGCCTCGCGCGCCTGGCGCTGGGCATGTTGCAGGCAACGTTGGGTCAGCCACTGGCCGAAGGCACGGAAGTCCACTTCCTCGGCGTGATCGGCGCAGAACGCGGCCACCGCCGGCTCGCCGGGGCGGCGCAGCGGCTCCGGCCAGCGTCTCCAGTCGGGGCCGGCGCCCAGGTGCGCCTGCAGGGTCTCGAAGCGGCAGTGGTGCAGCAGGGCCTCGCCGGCTTCGCGGCGGAATTCGGCGAGGTCGTGGCGCAAGGGACTGGCGCGCTCGATGAAGTCGCGGTGGAGTTGGCGCAGCAGACGCATGCGCAGGTCCGCCGCGGCTGTCCAGTCGATCAGCTCCAGGCTCTCCAGGCGGGCCATCTCCGCGGTCAGGCCGGCGCGACGGATCGCCTGTTCCACCGCCGCCGCGCCGAGAATGGTCGCTGGCGCGGCGTGCAGGACATTGAAGAACAGCCGGCTGGACGGCGAGTAGGGGCTGTAGGCATGTCCGTTGGCCTCGGCGAGGGCGTGCAGCGGGCTGATCGCCAGCGCGTCGGCGCCATGCCGCGCGGCGCTGCGCAGCAGGTCCTCGAGGGCGGCGCTGTCGCCCAGGCCGCCGTCGCCGGGGCGGCGCAGGGCATAGACCTGGGCGGCCAGTCCCCAGCGACGCGAACGGCCCGGGGCGAGACTGGCCAGGGACGGACAGCTCGGCGGCGCCATCGCCACCGCCCATTCCCGCTGCTCCAGCGACAGCTGCGCATAGCCGCTGCGGGCCTGCGCCGGCAGGCGGCCTTCAGCGTCCAGGCGCAGGGCGATCCGCGTGCCGTCCTCGTAGACCAGCTCGCCCGGGGTGCCGGCGGGGCCGAGCGCCTGCTCCAGCGGCTGGCCGCATTCGCCGACCAGCAGTCCGAGGTTGGCGCTGTCCTCACGCAGCCGGGCCAGGGCGGCCAGGCTCTGTTCGATCTGTTGCGGACTCTGCGCCGGATAGCCGAGTGCTTCCAGCAGGCCGCGCTGGACCTCCGGGTCGACCCGCTGCGGCCGTCCGTTGGCGTCCTGCCAGTCGAGTTGCAGGCCCACGGCGGCGGCCAGTTCGGCCAGGCGTGCGTCACTCATGGGCGGGCTCCAGGCTGACCGCGATGCTGCGGGAACCCAGGCGGCCGCGGCGATATTCGGCACAGGCGAGGTTGTCGAGGAACAGCACCCGGGTGGCGGCCGCCGGCGGCTCGACTTCCGCTTCGAGCGGCGAAGGGTTGAAGTCGATTCGCCAGCCACTGCCGTCAGCGAGTCGCCAGCGCGCCGACAGCGCGGCGCCGGCGATGGTGGTCACGCCCAGCGAACGGGCGCCGTGCAGGCGCGGGATCAGGTGTTCGTGACGGATCTCCAGCAGTTGCCGGTAGAAGCCGCGCCAGGCCGGGTCGCAATCGGCCAGGCCGGGACGCGAGCGCTCGAAGGTCTCCACCGCGTTGGGGTCGGGGAGCGAGGCGAGGGCGGCGCCGTCGCCGAAGCGGCCGAACTCGCCGAACTCCTTGCGTCGTCCCTCGCGGACCGCGTCCGCCAGTTCGCCCTGGTGATCGGTGAAATACAGGAACGGTTCGCGCGCGGCGCATTCCTCGCCCATGAACAGCAGCGGGATCATCGGCGCGAGCAGTTGCAGCGCTATCGCCAGGCGCAACGCCTGGGGTTCGGCGAGAACGCTGAGACGCTCGCCGAAGGCGCGGTTGCCGACCTGGTCGTGGTTTTGCAGAAACAGCACGAAGGCGTCCGGCGCCAGGTCGGCACTCGGTTCGCCGCGCGGCCGGCCGTGGCGGTTGGCTTCGCCCTGGTAGACGAAGCCTTCGGCCAGGCAGCGCGCCAGGCAACCCAGCGGCTCGGGGTAGTCCTGGTAGTAGCCGTCGTTCTCGCCGGTGAGCAGGACGTGCAGCGCATGGTGGCCATCGTCGTTCCACTGTGCGTCGTAGCCCTGGCGCAGCAGGCTGGCGCGGTTGTCGTCGTTCTCCAGGACCAGGTGCAGATGGCGCTCGGGGCCAGCGGCGCCGCGCAGGCGGCGGGCCATCTCGACGAGGAAGGCGCTATCGGGAATCGCGTGCACGGCATCGAAGCGCAGGCCGTCGATGCGATAGTCGAGCAGCCACATCAGGGCGTTTTCATAGAAGAACTCGCGGACTTCGCCGCGACGGAAATCGATGGCCTGGCCCCAGGGCGTCTGCCGGTCGTCGCGAAAGAACGCGGCGGCGTACTGCGCGAGGTAGTTGCCGTCCGGGCCGAAGTGGTTGTAGATCACGTCGACGAAGACCATCAGGCCCATGCCGTGTGCGCTGTCGATCAGATGCTTGAGCTGCTCGGGCGTGCCGTAGGCCGACGCCGGGGCGAACGGCAGCACGCCGTCGTAGCCCCAGTTGCGGCGACCGGGAAACTCGCCCAGCGGCATCAGTTCCACGGCGGTCACGCCCAGCTCCACCAGGCGCGGAAGGAAGCGCTCGACCTCGGCGTAGGAGCCGAACAGGCCGACGTGCAGCTCGTAGATCACCGCTTCGTGCCAGGGCCGCCCGCGCCACTCGTCGACGCGCCAGGCGTAGGCGTCATGATCCAGCACCTGGCTGTCGCCATGTACGCCGTCGGGCTGGAACTGCGAGGCCGGGTCCGGCACGCCGGGGCGGCCATCGATGCGGTAGCGGTAGCGGGTGCCGGGCGGACAGGGCAGGGTCGCCTCGAACCAGCCGCTGTCGCTGCCTTCCAGCGGCCAGTCGCGGCCGTCGGCGGTCTCGACCCGGACCTCGCGGGCGTCCGGCGCCCAGAGGCCGAAGCAGGTTCGGCCGTTGCCTTGGAACTGGGCGCCGAAGCGGCGCCGGATCGCCATCATTGGCGTACCCCGCGCAGGGCCGGAGCGGTATTCCTCAACAGGCGCCGGTACAGGCGGTTGTAAGGCTCCACCGAGTCGTTCCAGAACATCGGCGCGGCCATCGCCTTGCAGCGCATGGCGTTGAGCAGCGACGGACAGTGGTAGACGTTGATCGCACGCATCACCGCGTCGAGGTAGCTCTGCGCGGTTTCCTCACGGAACAGGAAGCCGGTGACGCCATCGACGATGGTATCGGCGAGGCCGCCGGTGCAGCGTGCGATCGGCAGCGAGCCGTAGCATTGCGCATAGAGCTGGCTGAGCCCGCAGGGCTCGTAGCGCGAGGGCATGAGCAGGAAGTCGCTGCCGGCATAGATGCGCCGCGCCTCGGTCTCGTCGAAGCCGATATGCACGCCGACCTGGCCCGGATGGCGCCGGGCGAGATCGAGCATGGCCTTCTCCAGGCTCGGCTCGCCGCGGCCGATGCTGACCAGGCGGCCGCCGGCCTGGAGCAGGGCGTCGCTGATCTCCAGGGTCAGGTCGATGCCTTTCTGCTGCACCAGGCGCGAAACCACCGCGAACAACGGCCCCTTGCCCGGTTCCAGGCCGAAGCGCTCTTCCACATGCTGCGTGTTGGTGCGCTTGCCGGCCCATTGGCGAGCGGTGAAACCGGCCACCAGGTGCGGGTCGCAGTGCGGCTGCCAGCTATCGTCGATGCCGTTGACGATGCCGCTGAGCTGACGCTTCTCGACCTTGCACTTGAGGATGCCGTGCAGGCCGCAGCCGAATTCGGGGGTGGTGATTTCCTGGGCGTAGGTCTCGCTCACCGTGGTGATGTGGTGGGCATGGGCGATGCCGGCCTTGAGGAACGACAGGCGCCCGTGGAACTCCATGCTTTCGTGGCTCAGCGCTTCGTCGGGAAGACCCAGCTCGGCGCTGCATTGCAGGTCGCAGAGGCCCTGGTAGGCGAGGTTGTGGATGGTGAACAGGCTCGGCGTGCGCACGCCGTTCCAGGCCATGTAGGCGGGGGTCAGCGCCGACGGCCAATCGTTGGCGTGCACCAGGCCCGGCTGCCAGCCCTGGGCGCCGCGGCCGCCGGCGATCTCGGCGGCGGCCAGGCACAGGCGGGCGAAGCGCAGGTGGTTGTCCGGCCAGTCGTTGCCCTGGTCGTCCATGTACGGCGTACCCTCGCGCTCGTAGAGCAGCGGGCAGAGCACCAGCATGACTTCCAGGCCGTCGTCCAGGGTCACCAGGCCGATCTCGCAGGGCGGGATCGCCGCCCGGCCGGGCAGGCTGCCGATGATCCGCAGGTCGCGGCAGCGCTCCAGCACCTGGCGATAGCCGGGCAGCAGGACTCGCACCGAATGCTCGCGCTTGAGCACCCGCGGCAGCGCGGCGGAAAAGTCGCCGAGTCCGCCGACCTTGACGAAGTCGCTTAGCTCGGCGGTGACGAAGAGTATCCGATCCCTCTGTTGCGGCGGGTCCTGCGGGTGCAGCAGCGACGGAAAAGCGGTCAGTACCGCGGGTTCTTCCAGGCAAGCGCCTGCAACAGAATGTCCCATGTCATCCTCCGGTCGTACGTTGTCCTTGGCGTTGGTCGGTCGGACTCCGTCGCGCCGTGGCATGGGCGAAGTCCTTGCTAGGGGTGACCGGAGGGGAGCGGCGGAAGTTTAGTTTTTTTTACCGGCGGCTCGGCTTGCGAGAGGCCTCGCCAGGGGGTTGCAGGCGAGACGACGGGCGCGGCGGGTTGCCGAATGCAAGGTTTGCCGGGGGTTTTCTTGCAAAATGCAAATATCAATTCGCCGGCTTGTTTTACAAGCCATTGATTTATAAGAGTTTTATTTTCAAGAGGAATTGGTACGTCTTCTGCTCGGCAGAGATACGCCTGATTACCGGCGTCAAAGAATCTGATGAGACAGGAGGCCAGCAATGCTAGAGACCGATGAAAACCTGGTTGAGTACCTGGAAGAGCATTTCAAGGATGTGCGCGTCAGTTGCCAACCTCGGCCTGACGGCGCGTTGCTGGTGACCTTGCGTAACGACCAGGGCAAGCGCCTGGTGAGCCGGGCGATCTCCGGCCAGGAGCAAAGCAACCCGCTGTTGCTGAACCAGGTGCTGGAGCGCATCCGCCGGGACCTGATCATCGACCAGGGGCCGCTGCAGATCCGCGACAGCGACTATTTCCGCAAGCGTATCGACCTGCTCACGTTCCGCGACAGCGACAACCAGCATCTCACCCACCGCAAGGTCCTGGTCGCCGGCGGCAAGCTGCGTACCATGAGCCTGGCTCGCTGAGCCGGCTGTTTCAGCTTCAGCGCCGGGGCGGTCAGGCGCCGACCCGGCCTTCCGACGCATGGTCCGAACCAAATCCGCTCTCGTACCCTCCATCTAGAACTCATACCAACGATGGAGGCGGACATGCGTCTTTCCATTTCTGCATCATCGGCTGCGCCAGCGACGAGTCCACACAACCCATCCAGGGACCCGGACGAATACCCGGTTCCTGACCACGAAAGCCACGTCCCCCAGGAGTTCCCGGAAGAAATTCCGATGGAACGGCCCGACGAAGAGTCCCTCTCGCCCATACCGGAGCCCTGAATGCCCGGTTTCCATCCAGGAGGAGCGGAACATGAGCGCAGACCCTCGGCAGAGACTGGTGGTGGCCCATAGTGTCGATCCCGCGGCCGCCGAACACGAAGTGCAGGGCAACCTGGCCCTGGCGCGCTGGCTGGCGGAAGTCCAGAAGCTGGAGTTCGGCGGCCGCTACGAACCCGAATTGCACCAGCGAGGCCCCCTCTACCTGGTCCCGACCCGCACCCTGGTCGGCAGGGAGACCGCCGTGCGCCTGGGCGTGAACAGTGAGGAAGATCTGCTCGGCGGTTTCGTCGAGCACGCGTTCATCGCCGGCAAGGCCATCGTCCATCCGCTGCCGCGCGGCGGCGTGGCGCCGGAAGGCTGGAACCCGCTGTTCGCGGAGAAGGTCCGCGACGTCGTGCTCAACGGCGTCAGCGTCTTCAGCCTGGCCGACGCACACCGCGCCGGCGCCCGCCTGCTCGCCGAAGGACCGGTGCGGGCCAAGCTGGCGGAGGCCTGTGGCGGCCTCGGCCAGTACGTGGCGCACGACCTCGACGAACTGGACGGCTGGCTCGGCGGGCTGGAGGAACGCCAGTTGGCGCAGGGCCTGGTGCTGGAAGCCAACCTGGACGGGGTCGTTACCCATAGCGTCGGCCAGCTCCGGGTCAACGGCTTCCTGCTGAGCTACCACGGTCACCAGCACCAGACCCGCAACGCGCGCGGCGAACTGGTCTACGCCGGCTCCGACTTGCTGGTGGCGCGCGGCGGCTATGCCGAGCTGCTGACCCTGGACCTGGCCCGCGAGGTGCGCCAGGCCATCGAGTACGCGCGGATCTTCGACACCGCCGCGGCGATCTTCTTCCCCGGCTGCTTCGCCTCGCGGCGCAACTACGACATTGCCCAGGGCACGGACGGCAATGGCCGTGAACGCTTCGGCGTGCTCGAACAGTCCTGGCGGATCGGCGGCGCGAGCAGCGCCGAGATCGCCGCGCTGGAGGCCTTCCGCGCCGACCCGGGACTGCCCGCGGTGCGCGCCGCGTCGTTCGAGATCCACGAAGACAAGCGCCTGCCGGACAACAGCCGGGTGATCTACCGCGGTCCCGACGAACACGGCGACTTCCTGCTCAAGTACGCGATGACGGGGGAGGCATGACGGCGAACAGCGAACGCATCCGCATCGGGGTCGGCGATGACCGGATCGAAGGCACCTTCCTCAGCCCCCGGGCGAAGGTTCCCGGCGTGCTCTTCGTGCACGGCTGGGGCGGCAGCCAGCAGCGCGACCTGAAGCGCGCCCAGGGCATCGCCGGGCTCGGCTGCGTGTGCCTGACCTTCGACCTGCGCGGCCACGGCGCGGAAAGCGGGCGCCAGGCGCTGGTGACGCGCGAGGACAACCTGCAGGACCTGCTCGCCGCCTACGACCGGCTGGTGGCCCACCCGGCCATCGATAGCGAGGCGATCGCGGTGGTCGGCACCAGCTACGGCGGCTACCTGGCGGCGATCCTCAGCCAGTTGCGCGCGGTGCGCTGGCTGGCCTTGCGGGTGCCGGCGATCTACCGCGACGAGGATTGGCTGACGCCCAAGCTGCTGCTCGACCGCGAGGATCTCATCGAGTACCGCGGCAGCCTGATCCCGGCCGCCAGCAACCGAGCCCTGCAGGCCTGCGCGGGATTCCGCGGCGACGTGCTGCTGGTGGAGTCGGAGTTCGACAGCTACGTGCCGCACTCGACCATCATGAGCTTTCGCGCCGCCTTCCAGCAGACCCATTCGCTGACCCACCGGATCATCGACCACGCCGACCATGCCCTCAGCAGCGAGGCGGCGCAGGACGCCTACACCTCGATCCTGGTGGACTGGATCACCGAGATGGTGGTCGGCGAACGTCTCAGCATCACCCCGACCTACGCCACCATCCATCCGGCTTTCTGAACGCTCCGCGACGGCAGGCCTCCCACCTTCCGTGGGCGCTGGTTGCTGCCCACGTCCGTGCCGGCAGGCGCCGGCGTCGACAGACGCGAGAAATCCCGGACAGCTCCGGGCCAAGGAGAGCGAAATGAACCAGACCAACCTCGACGACACCCTCGACGTACTCAACGACCTGCTGCAAACCAGCAAGGATGGCGAGGCCGGCTTCCAGGCCTGCGCCGAAGACCTGCGCGACCCGCAGTTGAAGGCGACGATGCTGGAGCAGAGCCGCGATTGCGCCGCGGCCGCCGACGAGCTGGAGCGGATCGTCCTGGAACTGGGCGGCAAACCCAAGGACAGCACCAGTTTCGCCGGCGACCTGCACCGACGCTGGGTCGACCTGAAGTCACTGGTCACCGGCAAGGACGAAGCGGCGGTGCTCAACGAATGCGAGCGCGGCGAGGATGTCGCCAAGCAGCGTTACCAGGCGGCGCTGGAAAAACCGCTGCCGGCGGAGATCCACCAGGTGATCGAGCGCCAGTACCAGGGCGTGCTCCGTCACCACGACCGGGTCCGCGCCCTGCGCGACGCCCGCGCCTGAGGCCCGGTGCCGCGAGGGGAAGGCCATGAGGCGGTCCCGGGCCTCGCTGCGCGACGGCCAGGAACCGCGCTCATTGCGGATCGCCGCGTTTCCGCTGATCGAGGCGACCGCCGGTCCTCGTGACTGAACTCGGCGGAGGAGCGCGCGCTCAGCTAGAGAGAGTGCCGGAGCACTCGGATAACAAACCGATGAGGAGCGACCATGAACGCCATCGAATTGCTGGTCCATGACCACGAGACCGTGAAGAAACTGCTCAACGAACTCAGCGAGACCACCGAACGGGCGCTGAAGAAGCGCAGCGAGCTGCTGGGCAGGCTGGAACTGGAACTGGTGCTGCACACCGCCATCGAGGAAGACATCCTCTATCCGGCGATCAGGGACAGCGGCGGCAAGGAAGAGCTGAAGATGTACTACGAGGCCAAGGAGGAACACCGCACGGTGGACTCCCTGGTCCTTCCCGACCTCAAGCGCACCCGCCCGGACACCGTGCAGTTCGCCGGCCGGGTCAAGGTGCTCAAGGAACTCCTCGAGCACCACATCGAGGAGGAGGAGGGCGAGCTGTTCCCGCGCGCCCGGCAATTGCTCGACGCCGCCGCCCTCAAGCAACTCGGCCAGGCCATGCAGCAGCACAAGAAAGAGCTGAAGGCACGCCTGGAAAAACGGGCGGCCTGAGGCGAGCGCGCCGTGCTGCCGGCGCGTGACCCGGGCGGCAGGAAGACGAGCGGCGCCGATTAGGGCACCCGACCGCCCGCCGCGTGCCGCCGAAGTCCGCCAGTACCAGCCGCAGGCGGCACTGCTGGTGGACTTCGCCTCGGCCGCACAGGTCGGGCTGCATCGGCAGTCCGACCGAGAACACCGAGGGTTTCGAGATCGTCCTGGAAGAGCGCATCGAGGCCTGCCGGCGAACGCTGGCGGAATGGCTCGTGCAGCCGCCGGGGGGGCGAAGCCCGACCGTTAACCGACGCAAGGAGAATGCCATGAACGAATACCTGCCGACTCATACGGCCAATGGCCTGCCGCACAACCTGCAACGTGGCGAGCGACTCGCTTCCATCGGCGCCGGACTGGTCCTGGCCGGCTTCGGCCTGGCCCGCGGCGGCTTGCCCGGCGCCTGCAAGGCGGTCGCCAGCGGTCTGCTGGTCAGCCGCGGGCTGAGCGGGCATTGCCACGTCAAGGGCCTGCTCAATGAACCGCGGGAAGAGTTGCAGTTGCTGCGCGAAGAGGTGCAGCACCTGACCCGCCGCCTGCAACGCCTGCAGGAGCGCCAGCGCGACGATTCGCGGCCGGCCGCAGCGCTGGACGCCGATCTGCCATGACAGCCAGAGGCCCTGCGCCCCGGCGCAGGGCTGAACAATCAGAGGAGGGCGAGACGATGGCCAGCCAGCTGTTCCTGATCAGCTACATCCTCGACGATCAACCGATGACCTGCGAATTGCACAGCGAGGCGGATACCCTCAGCCGCGAGGAGGCGCGCCGCCACTTGCAGGCACTGCATCGACCGCACGACGCCGAGGCGATCAGCGATATCCAGGTCAGCAAGGTTAACCGGGCAGCACGCCGGGACACTACCAGCAGCCCTGACGGCGGGAGGGAAAAAGAAGGGGGGAGGGGCTCAGCCGGTGCCGGTCTGGAGTTCCGCCTCGAACTCGCCGAAGCGCCTGATTTCCTCGCGCAGGTTGAGGATGAAGGCGCTGAGGTCGCTGAAGCTGCTGCTCTTCAGGAAGTCGCTGTTGGGCACCATGTAGAGCGCGCCGTGGGGACCACCCACGCGGCAACTGATGGTCACCGTGAAGTCGGGGTTCAGTTGGCACTGGCAGTCGTGGTCGCGCAGTTCCTCCTCGAGGATCTTCTTCAGGTACAGGTAGGAAAGGTTCATCTGGCCAGCTCTCCCCGGTTTGCGCAGCGCAAGAAAAAGATCCACTCCGTCCCTGGAGCGGGATTAGCCTGAATCAGAGAGAAACCGTCGATACATGCCAACGGTACGGATAACTATAGGTGCCGCGAGGCCGAAATGCCGGCAACATCCAGAATCTGCGGGATAAGCTGCATCCCGCATGGCGCGCGGGATGCAGAATGCAAGAGAGCGTGCAGAACGCTGATGCCGGAATGCAATCAGCGCGGGTGAAAAGCCCGTTCGGCACTCCTTATAAGCATCTGGAAAATTCGCAACGCCATCGGGTTATATGTGTTTTCTCGATATCTCCGCTACGAACCTCGCCGATTCACCGGCGAAGAAGCCGATCTTTTTTCCCGGGTTTCCCGCAGCGCCCGCCGCAATCCCCAGGCCACCCCGTAGCCGAGCAGGCCGCCGAACAGGGTGGCGCCGACCTGCAAGGCCAGCCCCAGGGCATTGGCCAGGCTCGGCGAGCGTGCGAGTACGCCGGCTTCGGGCCAGAACGCCAGCCATACCGCGACGAAGGCGAGCACCAGGTCGTACCAGGTGCCGCTGACCCCGCCCGGGCGGTAGCCGCGAACGAAAACGATGAAGGCGCTGAAGGCCAGGGCCAGCAGCAGGGTGCCGAAAGCCTGGCTGAGGGTATCGGGGCCGGACATGGCGGGTTCTCCTCAGGGCGCCAGGCGCAGGCACTGGCGCTTGTGCAGGCCGAGGCGGACTTCGTCGAGCAGCGCCTCGGCGCAGGCGAACACCCTGGCGGCATCCGCTTCCGCGAGGTCGCCGGCGCGGCTGAAATCGTCGATGCGCAGGCCGGCGGGCAGGCTCGGAACCTCCACCAGCGTCCAGTCCAGGCCGCTGACCGTGAGGCTGCGCTCGAGCCCGGCACCCAGTTGCTCCTCGCCGGCGTCGCGCGGCGCCACCAGCCATTGCCAGTGGCCGAGCAGGAACAGGCGCGGTACCTCGGCGCGCAGGGCGCCATCGATCAGCGCGGCGCAGATCGGCGGCAGGGCCTCGGCGGCGTAGTCGGACAACGGCGCGAACAGCAGGTCAAGACCGGCCGCCGCCTGGCTGACCTCGATCGACGACGCCAGGCTGGCGGGCTTGCAGCGCAGCCCGGGGCGCGCCTGCAGGCTGTTGAGATCGGCTTGCAAGGCGCTGACTTCGATCTGTCGCTGCAAGGCGGCGGCGATCAGCGCCTGGCTCAGGCTGTCGTGGGGATGGAATATCCCCAGCTTCAGGGTTGCGGTTTCCAGATTGCGCATGGGAACTCCCGGGTCGCTGCGGTGGAACGGAGATGTCCCTACCTGCATATCGAAAGCCATACTCCGCACAAGGTTCCGGCGAATGGAATTCGCCGGCCGCGCCGGGGTCTTCCGAAAGGTCGGCCAAGTTCCTGGGGCGAGCCAGCGAGCGGCCGGAAGACGTTCTTCGTACTACCTTGCTGGGTGTGCCTTGCAGCCCGGGTCGAGCAGCCGACGAGTGAACACGTCCATGAAAACCACAAGAAAACCGAAAGTCCCCCTGAACCTGGCTACGCGCAACCGCCTGCTCGACGAAGCGGTCGACGACTACGCGATCCACACCCTGGACAGCGCCGGCCGGGTCGCCAGTTGGAACGGCGGCGCGGCACGCCTGTTCGGCCACGACGCGAGCGCGATACTTGGCCGCGACTACGCCTGCTTTCATACCCGCAAGGACCGCGACGCCGGCGTTCCGCAGCAGGCGCTACGCCAGGCGGATGCCGAGGGTCGCTTCGAGACCGAGGGCTGGCGGGTGCGCAGCAACGGCAAGCGCTTCTGGGCGCAGGTGGTGATCGACGCCATCCGCGACAGCCAGGACCAACTGCTCGGCTTCGCCCAACTGGTCCGCGATCTCAGCGAAGGGCGCGCGGCCAAGGAAGCCCTGCGCCACAACCAGGAGCAGTTCCGCCTGCTGGTGCAGAGCGTCACCGACTACGCCATCTACATGCTCGACCACCGCGGGCGGATCACCAACTGGAACCTCGGCGCCCAGCGGATCAAGGGCTACCTGCCGGAAGAGGTGATCGGCCGGCACTTCTCCTGCTTCTACACCCCCGAAGACCGCGAGGCCGGCGAGCCGGCCCGTGGCCTGGCCGCCGCCGAACGCGAGGGGCGTTTCGAGAAGGAAGGCTGGCGGGTGCGCAAGGACGGCAGTCGCTTCTGGGCCAACGTGGTGATCGACCCGATCCGCGACAGCGATGGCCGGCTGATCGGCTTCGCCAAGGTAACCCGTGACATCACCCACCGGATCGAAGCCGAACGCGAACTGGAACGGGCCCGCCAGGAGCTGTTCCAGGCCCAGAAGATGGAGTCCCTGGGGCACCTCACCGGCGGCGTGGCCCACGACTTCAACAACCTGCTGACGGTGATCATCGGCAGCCTCGGGCTGCTGAAGAAACGCCTGCCCGGCGACCAGCGCACCGCCGACCTCTTGCAAAACGCCCTGGAGGCCGCCCAGCGCGGCGCCAACCTGACCCAGCGGATGCTTTCCTTCGCCCGCAAGCAACGTCTCGATCCGCAACCCTGCGCGATCCCCGATCTGCTGCGCGGGATGACCGACCTGCTGATCCATTCCCTGGGACCGAGCGTATCGATCGAGACGCGCTTTCCCCTGGATCTCGACCTCGGCCTGACCGACGCCAACCAGCTCGAACTGTCCATCATCAACCTTGCCACCAACGCCCGCGACGCCATGCCCAACGGCGGGCGCATCGTCTTTTCCGCGAGCAACCAGCGGGTGCCGGCGGACAATCCCCATCGCCTCGCGCCGGGCAACTATATCTGCCTGAGCATCAGCGACACCGGCAGCGGCATGGACGAGGAAACCCTGCGCCGCGCGGTGGAGCCGTTCTACACCACCAAGGGAATTGGGCGTGGCACCGGGCTGGGCCTGTCGATCGTCGACGGCCTCGCCGAGCAGCTCGGCGGCCGGCTCACCCTGGAGAGCCAGCCGGGCGTCGGCGCCACCGCGAACGTCTGGATTCCCGCCGTTCCCCGTACCCCCGAAGGTGCCAGGGCGGGCAATGGCGCGCCGCAGCCGCCCAGCGAAAGCGAGCGGGTGCGCTTGTCCTGTCGAGTACTGGTGGTGGACGACGACCCGCTGGTGTTGAACAACACCGCGGCAATGCTGGAGGACCTCGGTTGCTCGGTACTCAAGGCCGACTCCGGCAGCCTGGCCCTGGAGATTCTCACGGCGACGCCGGAGCTGGACATCCTCCTGACCGACCAGGCGATGCCACGGATGAACGGCAGCCAGTTGGTGGAGCGGGTCATGGCCCAGGGCCGGCCGCTGAAGATGGCCCTGGCCACCGGCTTCGCGGAAAAGATCGAAGGTGCGGCGGCGCAGTTGCCCAAGCTGGCCAAGCCGTTCGGCCAGGAAGAGTTGTACCTGTTCCTGACCGCCACGCTGAAGGCCGGCTGAGCCTCAGCGCAGGTACTCGCCGCTGCCGGCCAGGCTCTGGCCCCAGAACTCGATGAAGAGGAAGGCGGTGGTCAGCAGGGTCAGGAAGCCGACGCCGAGGATGCAGAAGGCGTAGAACAGCGTCTGCCGCTCCTGCATGCGCATGAACAGCGGCAGGCCGGTGAACAGCAGGCGTACCGAGTAGGCGCAGGCCGCCGCCGCGGCCAGCAGCAGGAGGACCCGCCAGGGCACCAGGGCGACGATCCCGGCGAGCATCAAGGGCACGGCGATCGCCGTGGTGAAGGTCAGGCTGCCCGGTACGCTGGGGCGCGATGGCGTACGGAACAGCACCCAGCGTACGAAGAAGCCCATGATCACCACGCCGGCGACGAAGCCCAGGTAACACATCGTCGCCAGCAGCAGGGCGCTGCCGCTGGAGAGGTGTTGCACGCTGTCGTTGCCCGGCAGCGACCAGCCGACCTGGGTGGTGCCGATGAACAGGCAGGCCGCCGGCAGCAGCGGTAACAGCAACAGCGGAGCGAGGAAGGCGAAAGGATGATGGTCGTAGTCCTGGCGCAGACGAGGCCAGGCATTGGCGGGACTGATCAGTAGCCGAGCCATTTCGCGGGTCATGACGGGCACCTCTTTTCTGTGGCGTTCAGGAGTCTGGACCGGCCCGGCGCGAGGGGGTTCAGGTGGCGTGCCGGGCGGTCCGCGAGCGCCGGCAGCGCCTGAACGAGGATCGGGTGGAGAGCCTGGAAGGCCTGGAGCGCCTCAGGCGCGACGAGTGACCCGCAGGCCGATCACGGCGATCCGCTCGGCTTCTCGGTAGGCGGGGCTGTCCAGCTCTTCGGCGAACACGTCCGGGTCCAGTTCCTGGTAGTCCCAGTCCCACTCGCGAGACGCCAGGCGTTCGCGGATGCGGGCGAGGAACGGATCGCCGCCTTCGACCATCGCCACCCCGGTATACAGCAGCAGGCTGCCGCCGGCTTCCAGGCGCTCGAGGGCGGCATCGACGATTGCCAGCGAGAGCCCGGCGCCGAGCAACCCGCCACCATGCCGGTAGGCGCGCTCCGAGGCATCCAGGAGGTAGGGCGGGTTGGCCACGATCAGGTCGAAGCGACCGGGCGCCTGGCTCAGCAGGTCGCTGCGCGCCAGGGTCAGGTTGCCGACCCCGGCCAGCGCCGCGTTGACCCGCGCCAGGTCGAGCGCCGCCGGATTGATATCCAGCCCGTGTACTTCGGCGTCGGGGCAGGCCAGGGCGATGCGGATCGCGCCGGGCCCGGCGCCGCAGCCGATATCCGCCGCACGGCGGATGCGCGCCGGATCGGACGATGCCAGGTGGCTGCGGATCAGCCGGTCGAAGCGGTAAGTGTCGGGGCCGAAGAACACCGCGTCGGCGGCCAGGGTAGGGAAGGCCGAATGGACGAACAGTTGCTCGCCGAGGCTGGAGACGCGCACCTGGCTGCGCCAGCCGTCCGCCTCGCGGCGGATCAGGTCGGCGCCGGCGAGAAGGGTCAGCCAGTCGGCCGGCAGGCTTTCCCCGGCGAATGCCCGGCTCCAGCCGAAGATGCCGGCCAGGTCCCGGGTCATGCGGTTTTCCGGGCGGGCGTTGACGCGCTCATGGGTCGCCGGGGTGACGGTGACGAAACGGTAGTCCTGGCCTCGCAACCAGTTGCCGAGGCTGACCAGGACGTCCAGGCGCGGATCATTCAGGCTGGGCATGGGCGGCCCTCCAGCGCTGGCTGAACATCCGCGTGGCAAGGAGACCGGCGGGGCCGTGGTGGCGGTGCGGGGCCATCAGTTCGAGAAGGCGTGCGACGCCCTGCTCGGGGGATAGCCGCAGCAGCTCGCGCCGCAGCGCGACCTGCTCGGCGTCCACGTCGCTGCCCGCCGTCGCCGGCTCCGCCAGCGGCGCAAGCGGGTCCCTGTCCGCCGGAGCGGGGGCTTGCCAGTCGCCAGCGATCCAGTCGTACAGCAACTGCTGCTCGTAGGGAGTGAAGACTCCGAACATCGCCGCCCGGTCGCCCTCGATCAGGTTCCAGAAGCGGCTGCCGCGCGGATCGGCATGGCGCCGGATCCAGCCCTCTTCCTCGAGGCAGGCGAGGAACGCCGGGAACCGCCCGGGCACCGCCAGCCACTGGTTCACCGTGCGCCCGCCGATCCGGCAACGATCCGAATGCATGCCGGCGGCGTAGGGGCGCTTGCGCTCGAACATGGCCAGCAATTCTTCCTTGAGATCGAAGCCGTCGATCACCTGCTCGGTGCTCAGGCCGACCTCGTTCAGGCGGTAGCCGTTCCTCACCCGTTCGAGGAAGGCCGCGCGCCCGCCCAGCTGCGGCAGGTTGTCGTAGAGCGCGCGCAGGGCCTTGCGCGCATGCCCGCTGGCGGCGTTGTCGATGGTCACGTGCAACTGGAAGTAGTAGGGGTCGAAGCCCAGCTCGCGCAGTTCCTGAGTGGTGATCAACAGGTGCAGCGGCGGTTGCTCGTAGCCGAGGTTGTAGCCGATCACTTCAGGCAGGTAGTCCGCGACGAGGTGGCCGAGGGCGAGTTGCTGGGTGCCCTGCAGGTAGTGGAGGTCGCTGAGGCCTTCGACTTCCTCGCTGCCGATGCTGGCCAGCAGGCGCCGGTAGAGCAGGACATGGTTGCGTGCCGGGACGCCGTCGCCGAGTTCTTCGAGGAAGGTCTCCAGCAGCGGCCGCAGGCGTTCCTCGCCATGATGCGGCAACAGCCCGTAGAGCCAGGCGCCGTCGACCAGCTTGGTCGGGGCCACGCTGCGAATGAAGTGCATCGCCTGGGAGGGAACCTGGAAGTAGCGTCGCCCTTCGCCGCGCCGACGAGCCCGGAGGTATTCGGCATGCGCCTCGGCGGTGCGCCGGGCCCCGGCATCGAGCCAGGCCGGCCAATCGGCGGGGTCCTCCGGCAGGTCGTCGTCATGGGTGGCGGCCAGGCTCAATTGCTGGTCGAGGAACTCGCCGGCGGCTTCGAGGTGCTCGCGGGGCTCGTCGAGCAGGGCGTGGTACAGGTCGCGGACCCTGGGCGAAGGGCTTGCACTGGAGGCAGGGAGGGGCGAAGACAGGCTCATGTCGCGTTCCTTGTCGTGGGTTTGCGGAGGCGGCCGGGGCGACCGCACATAACGCTGCGAGTGGGGCGCGGGAAAAAAGGTTTCACTGGCGGGATCGGCGGCGCGCCGGGGAACCTCACGGCGGAAAAAACGAACCTCGACGGCACTCCGGCGTCTTCCCGAGACAATCCCCGGGAGCTGCACCGATGACCCACGACCTGGCCGCCAGCGGCCTTCGCTTCGGCATCGAGGAAGAATTCTTCCTGCTCGATGCCTCCGACCTGGACATCGTCCGCTCCGCGCCCGCCGGATTCGTCGCGGCCTGCCGCGACACGCTCGGCGAGCATTTCGCCGAGGAGATGTTCGAATGCCAGGTCGAGGTGGCCAGCCCGGTGTTCTCCACGCTGGCCGAGGCCGCGCGCTTCCACGGGCAGGCCCGGCAACGCCTGGCGCATCTGGCCATGGACTTCGGCCTGCGCTCGCTCTGTGTCGGCACCCACCCCTTCGCCGACTGGCGGCGGGCGCGAAGCAACCCGGCGGCGCACTTCGCCCGCCTGTTCGAGGACCAGGGGCGGGTGGCCCGGCGCAGCCTGGTCTGCGGCCTGCACGTGCATGTGGAGATACCGCCGAGCCACGACCGCATGGCCGTGCTCCAGCGCGTGCTGCCCTGGCTGCCGCTGCTGCTGGCATTGAGCGCGTCCTCGCCGTTCCGCGGCGGCCGGCGCAGCGGCCTGGCGAGCTATCGGCGGGCGCTGTGCGGCGAGTGGCCGAGGATGAACATTCCTCCCGCCTTGCCCGACGAGGACGCCTATCGCCGGCACCTGGCGCTGCTGCGCGAGGCCGGCTGCCTCCGCGAGGATGGCCAGGTCTGGTGGATGATCCGGCCGTCATCCCATGTGCCGACCCTGGAGCTGCGTATCTGCGACGCCTGCCCGCGCCTGGCCGACGCGCTGAGCCTGGCCGGGCTGTTCAGGGCGCTGGTGGGCGAAGCGCTGGGCGCGGACCCGCGTGCGTTGCCGGTCGCGCGCGACGCCTGCCTGGAGGAAAACTACTGGCAGGCGCTGCGTTACGGCTGCGCCGGCCGCTATCTCGTCGGCGGCCGCTGCGTAGGTGCCGGGGTCTGGCTGGAGATGGCCTGGCGGCAGTGCCGGCCGCAGGCCCGCCAGGGCAACGAGTGGGCCTACGAGCATGCCCGTGGATTGCTCGGAGAGACCTCCGCCAGTCGCCAGTTGCGGCGCTACCAGACATTGCGCGCAGCGGGCCAGGAACGGCATGTGGCGCTGCGCCGGCTGGTGGAAGAACTGCTGGAGGAGAATCTCCAGCCGGCCTTGGCCGGTCCGGCCGGCAAGCGCGCCCACAACGCGCTGCTCGGACTCGACGACCTGCGCGAACTGCGTGAGCGCTACCGGCCGATGGGTGAGCGGGATGGCGATACGCCGCCGGGCGTAGCCAGCGAAGAAGCCCGCGAATGCGCCTGCGAGGAACGACAGCGCGACGCCTGAAGCCTGCCTGCGCAAGACAGCCGCGCGCTCATCGCGTCTGCTTCCTGGCCGGCACTGCCATTCGTCGCGCCGATGGCTCGCGGCGCAGGCGCGGCAATCCTCTGTAGGGAAACCCATGCAGACCGTCGAGGAACCTATACGGAAAAGAGAGGCGAGCATGTCCAAGCAGCACATCATCCATTTCACCGGAGCGATCAATTCGTCCACCTGCGGCAACCTGATCAGCACCTGCGCCAAGGCCCTGCAACAGGAGGCCGAGGAATTGCGGATCAACATCGCCACCATGGGCGGGGAATGCGGCTACGGCTTTACCCTGTACAACTTCCTGCGCGCGCTGCCGGTGCCGGTACACACCCACAACCTGGGCACCGTCGAGTCGATGGGCAACATCCTGTTCCTCGCCGGCGAGCGACGCAGCGCCTGCACCCACAGCAAGTTCCTGTTCCATCCCTTCCACTGGACCCTGCATGGCGCGGTGGACCACGCACGGATGGCGGAATACGCGACGAGCCTCGACTACGACCTGGAGCTGTACGCGCGGATCGTCGCCGAGAACACCCGTGGGGCGCCGGAACGCCTGGACATCCCGCGCTACCTGATGGCCTACCCACGCTTCCTCGGCCCGGAGGACGCCCTGGCCTGCGGCCTGATCCACACGCTGGACGACTCGCCGATGCCCGCCGCCGCGTGCCAGTGGAGCGTCCACTCCTGATCCCGGGAGCCTTTCGAGTCGGCGCGCGAGGTGCTGGAAGAGGGTAGGCGAGGCGGGCGACCGCCCCCAGCGCGAACGCCTGCACCTCACCTACCAGAATTGGCAGGGGAAGGTACCCGCCTGTCATGGATCAATGTCCGCGCCCGGCCCGACTCCTAGTGTCGCCGGCTCCCGACTCTCTCTCTCACGGATGAAAGGGCAATGCACCTTCTTGAACGCCAACACGATATCCAGCCCCTCTCGCGGGCAGACATGACCATCCATCTCAATGGCCAGCCCGTCGCGGCGGCGGCCGGCGAGACCGTGCTCAACGTGCTCAATGCCGTGGGCCTGCGCCGGCTCGCGCGCAACGACCATGGCCAGGCCAGCGGCGCCTTCTGCGGCATGGGCGTATGCCACTGCTGCCTGGTCGCCATCGACGGCCGGCCCAAGCGCCGCGCCTGCCAGACCGTCGTCCGGCCGGGCATGCGGGTGGAAACCGAAAGCAACCGCTTCGACCAGGAGGAACGGCCATGAACCTGCGCCCGGTGATCGTCGGCGGCGGCTCGGCCGGCATGGCCGCAGCCATCGAACTGGCCAGGCGCGGGGTCCCCTGCGTCCTCTTCGACGAGGCCTCGCGTCCCGGCGGGGTGGTCTATCGCGGCCCCTTGCGGGCCGGCGTCGATCCGGCCTACCTCGGCGCGCGCTACACCCGGATGCTGGAAAAACTGCGGCGCGATTTCTCCGCCTGCGCCGGGCACATCGACCTGCGCCTGAACAGCCGCGTGGTCGGTGGCGACGGCCAGCGCCTGATGGTCCTCGACGAGGCGGAACGGCTGCACGAGGTGGAGTATTCGCACCTGCTCCTGGCCACCGGCTGCCATGAGCGCAGCGTGCCGTTCCCCGGCTGGACCCTGCCCGGGGTGATGCTCCTCGGCGGCCTGCAATTGCAGATCAAGAGCGGCGTGGTGAAGCCCCTGGGCGATACCCTGATCGCCGGCAGCGGCCCGCTGCTGCCACTGGTAGCCTGCCAACTGCACGCGGCCGGGGTTCGCGTCGCCGGGGTCTACGAGGCCTGCGCGTTCGGCCGCATGGCCAGGGAAAGCCTGGCGCTGCTGAACAAGCCGCAACTGTTCCTCGACGGCCTGAGCATGCTCGGCTATCTCAAGCTCAACGGCATTCCGCTGCACTATGGCTGGGGCGTGGTGGAGGCCAGCGGCGAGGGGGAACTGACGGAAGTGACGGTAGCGCCCTACGACGAAGAGTGGCGGCCCGACCTGGAAAACGCGCGACCGGTGAAGGCCAGCACCCTGGCGGTCGGCTATGGCTTCATCCCGCGCACCCAGCTCAGCCAGCAGTTGGGCCTGGAGCACGGCTTCAGCGACGACGGATACCTGCGCGCGGAGTGCAACGTCTGGCAGCAGAGCAGCCAACCGCACATCCACCTGGCCGGCGACATGGCGGGTATCCGCGGCGGCGAGGCGGCGATGATCGGCGGGCGCATCGCGGCCTTGTCGATCCTCCTGCAACGCGAGGCCATCGCGCCCGCTGAGGCCATCGAACGCCGAGAATCCCATCTCGCCCGGCTGGAGGCGATCAAGCGCTTCCGCGCCGGAGTCGAGCGCTACACCCAGCGCGGCGCCCGCCAGGTCGAACTGGCGCGGGCCGATACGGTGATCTGCCGCTGCGAACAGGTCACCCGTGGCGACATCGAGCGCGCGCTCGAACAGGGCGTGCAGGACATCGCCGGGCTGAAGATGCGCACCCGCGCCGGCATGGGTGACTGCCAGGGGCGAATGTGCATCGGCTACTGCAGCGATCGCCTGCGCCGCGCCACCGGACGCCACGACGTCGGCTGGCTGCGGCCGCGTTTCCCGATCGATCCGATCCCGTTTTCCGCATTCCAGAACCTCGGTACGGAAGCCTGAACATGAACAGAACCTATGACATCGTGATTGCCGGCGGCGGCGTGATCGGCGCGTCCTGCGCCTACCAACTGTCCAGGCGCGGCAACCTGCGCATCGCCGTGGTCGACGACAAGCGACCGGGCAACGCCACCCGCGCCTCGGCCGGCGGCCTCTGGGCCATCGGCGAATCGGTGGGGCTGGGCTGCGGGGTGATCTTCTTCCGCATGATGTCCTCCCGCAACCGGCGCGAGGCCCAGGGCGCGGCGGTGGCGGTGGACGCGAGCACGCCGCACATCCTGCCGCCGGCGTTCTTCGACCTCGCCCTGCAATCCAACGCGCTGTACCCGGAACTGCACCGAGAACTGATCGAACGCCACGGGATGGACTTCAAGTTCGAGCGCACCGGCCTGAAATACGTGATCCAGGACGACGAGGATCGCCAGTACGCCGAGCATATCGTGGCGCAGATCCCGCATCTGGCCGAGCAGGTACGCTGGCTGGACCGCGAGGAACTGCGTCGTGCCGAGCCGGCGGTCAGCCACGCGGCCCACGGCGCGCTGGAATTCCTCTGCGACCACCAGGTCAGCCCGTTCCGCCTGGCCGACGCCTACCTGGAGGCGGCGCGCCAGAACGGCGTCGAGCTGTTGCTGGGAAGCAACGTCACCGGCGTGCTGCGCCAGGGCCGGCGGATCAGCGGGGTGCGCACGGACAATGCCGGGGTGCTGCATTGCCGGACCCTGATCAACGCCGCCGGCGCCTGGGCCGCCGAACTCAGCGAGCTGGCCACCGGCCGGCGCATCCCGGTGAAGCCGGTGAAGGGCCAGATCGTCCTCACCGAGCGCATGCCACGACTGCTGAACGGTTGCCTGACCACCAGCGACTGCTACATGGCGCAGAAGGACAATGGCGAGATCCTGATCGGCAGCACCACCGAGGACAAGGGCTTCGACGTCAGCAACACCTTCCCGGAAATCGCCGGCCTGGTGCAGGGCGCGGTGCGTTGCGTGCCGGAGCTGCAACAGGTCAACCTCAAGCGCACCTGGGCCGGCCTGCGCCCGGGCTCGCCGGACGAACTGCCGATTCTCGGTCCGGTGGCGGAGGTGGAGGGCTACCTGAACGCCTGCGGGCATTTCCGCACCGGCATCCTCACCTCGGCGATCACCGGGGTGCTGCTCGACCGGCTGGTCCACGAAGAGACGCTGCCGCTGGACATCGCGCCGTTCCTCGCCGCGCGCTTCCAGCCGGAACGCGCCGCGGTAGCGGTCGCGGCCTGCTAGCTCAGGTTGGCGGAAACCCGCGGAGCGGGGCGGGCGCCGGACCGGCGTCCGTTCCGCCCGCTTGCCGAGGGCGGCGAGCCTGCCGTCGGCGCTATGCTCATGGCTCCGAGCCGCCTCTAGACGACTGGTCTAATTCAGGCTACCGTGCGCCCCATGAAAACCAGCTACGACGACACCCGCCAGCATCTGCTCGACACCGGATACCGGATCATGGCGGTCAAAGGCTTCTCCGGAGTCGGCCTCAACGAAATCCTGCAGACCGCGGGCGTTCCCAAGGGCTCGTTCTACCATTACTTCAAATCCAAGGAACAGTTCGGCCAGGCCCTGCTGGAGGACTACTTCCGCGTCTACCTGGCGGACATGGACCAACGCTTCTCCGCGCCAGGGCTGAATGCCCGCGAACGACTGATGAGCTACTGGCAGAAGTGGCTGGACAACGCCTGCCCGCCCTGCGACGAGCAGCGCTGCCTGGTGGTCAAGCTCAGCGCCGAGGTCGCGGACCTTTCGGAAAGCATGCGCATCACCCTGCGCGACGGCTCCGACGGGATCATCGAACGCCTGGTCGGCTGCCTCGGGCAGGGCCGCGACGACGGCTCCCTCGCGCCCTGCGATGCCCGGCACATGGCCAGCGCGCTGTACCAGTTGTGGCTCGGCGCGAGCCTGCTGAGCAAGCTGCACCGCAGCCCGGGACCGCTGGAGACAGCCATGCAGACCACCCGCAGCCTGTTGGAAATCTGAGGTACCGCCAGGAAATACCCGCCCCGCGAGAGGCGGGTATTTTTTCGGCCCGTCAGTAGTCGACTGGTCTAATTTATCCCGCGCACGGTATGAACCGTTCGTCACATGCGTCAGACAGAGGAGTCTGGAAATGTCCCAATCCACGCAGGTCAACCGCCGCATCGTCCTCGCCTCGCGCCCCCACGGCGCGCCGACCCGGGATAACTTCCGCATCGAGCAGGTCCCGCTCCCGCAGCCCGGCGCAGGGCAACTGCTGCTGCGCACCGTCTACCTGTCGCTCGATCCCTACATGCGCGGACGGATGAGCGACGCGCCGTCCTACGCGCCGCCGGTGGAACTCGGCGCGGTCATGGTCGGCGGCACGGTCAGCCGGGTGGAAGCCTCGAACCATCCCGGGTTCAAGGTCGGCGACTGGGTACTCTCGGCCAACGGCTGGCAGGACTACGCGCTTTCCGACGGCAGCGGCCTGGCGCGCCTGGGCGAGTCGCCGGAGCATCCGTCCTACGCCCTGGGCCTGCTCGGCATGCCCGGCTTCACCGCCTACATGGGCCTGCTCGACATCGGCAAGCCCCAGGCCGGCGAGACCCTGGTGGTGGGCGCCGCCACCGGGCCGGTCGGCGCCACCGTCGGACAGATCGGCAAGCTCAAGGGCTGCCGGGTGGTCGGCGTCGCCGGCGGTGCGGAAAAATGCCGCCACGCCGTGCAGGTGCTCGGCTTCGATGCCTGCCTCGACCACCATGCCGCGGACTTCGCCGAACGACTGGCCGAGGCCTGCCCGGACGGCATCGACATCTATTACGAGAACGTCGGCGGCAAGGTCTTCGACGCCGTCTTCCCGCTGCTCAACGCCAAGGCCCGGATCCCGGTCTGCGGCATCGTCGCCCACTACAACGACACCGAGCTGCCCCCCGGGCCGGACCGCTTGCCGGCGCTGATGGGCACGATCCTGCGCAAGCGCATCAAGGTGCAGGGCTTCATCATCTTCGACGACTACGGCCATCGCTACGATGAATTCCAGCGCGACATGTCGAAGTGGTTCGCCGACGGCCTCATCCAGTACCGCGAAGAGCGGGTCGACGGCCTGGAGAATGCCCCCGAGGCTTTCTTCGGCCTGCTCCAGGGACGCAATTTCGGCAAGCTGGTGGTGCGCGTCGGAGCCGACGCATGAACCAGGCGATCCGCGTGGTAGCGCTGTTGCAGGCGCGCGAGGGCAGGGCGGCGGAGGTCGAGCGGCTGCTGCTGGCCTGCGTGCAGCCGTCGCGGGCCGAGGACGGCTGCCTGTCCTACGTCCTGCACCGGAGCCTCGACGAGGCCGGGCGCTTCGTCTTCGTCGAACGCTGGGCCGACCGCGACGCCATCGAGCGGCACCGACGGATGCCGCACTACAGGGCGATGACCGAGGCCGTCGCCGATCTCCTGGCGGACCGCCAGGTGTTCCTTCTCGAGGAACTGCCAGCGGCCAGCCTGTCTCCGGTAGATCCGGAACCTACAAGACCCCACGAGGAGTGAAACGGATGAAAGTCGGATTTCTGGGCCTGGGCGGCATGGGCGCCGCCATGGCCACCCGCCTGGTGCAGGCGGGACTCGAAGTGACGGTGTGGAACCGTTCCGCGGCGGCCTGCGAGCCCCTGGTGGCGCTGGGCGCTGCCAGGGCGGAGGAGGTCGGCGAGCTGTTCGGCCTCGACGTGGTCATCAGCATGCTGGCGGACGACCAGGCGATTCGCGCCGTGCTGCTCGACAGCGGCGCGCTCGAACGGGCGAGGCCGGGTCTCATCCACCTGAGCATGTCGACCCTGTCGCTCGATTGCGTCGAGGCGCTCGACCAGGCGCACCAGCGCCAGGGCCTCGCGTTCGTCGCCGCGCCGGTGTTCGGCCGCACCGACGTGGCCGAGGCCGGCAAGCTGAACATCGTCGTCGGCGGTCCGGAGGAAGCCATCGAGCAAGTCAAGGCGCTGCTGGAAATTATGGGACAGAAGACATGGTTTTTCGGAAAAGACCCGCGCGGGGCAATGGCGGTGAAGATCTCTGGTAACTTCATGATCGCCAGCGCCATCGAAAGCATGGGCGAAAGCGTCGCCCTGGTGAAGCGCCTGGGCGTCGAGCCCGGCCGGTTCATGGAGCTCATGTCCTCGACGCTTTTCGATGCGCCTGTCTATCGCAACTACGGCCCGCAGATCGTCGAGCAGCGTTTCACCCCGGCCAGGTTCCGCCTGGTCCTCGGGTTGAAGGACGTCGACCTGGCGCTGTCCGCCGGCAAGCGCCACAACGTGCCGCTGCCGCTGGCCAGCCTGTTGCACGACGTGTTGCTCGAAGCCATCGCCCATGGCGACGGGGAATCGGACTGGACGGCGCTGGCGAAGGTAGCGTTGTCACGATCGGGACAAATCTGAAAAGGTTCTGCGCACGGCCCGGCAGGGCCCGTGAAGCTGTTCGGCAATCTGGCGTGCTTTCCATGAACTCTTTTGACGGGAAGAAGGTATGTCCGAGCGTGAAACGGCTGCCGCGGGCCGGATCAACTGGCGGCGGATCCTGCCGATACTGCTCACCACGTCGTTGGTGGGCGGTGTCTGCGGGATCTTCGTGATCAACGAACTGGATCGCCAGCACGACGGGGCGCACCTGGCGTCCTACACCGAAATGGCCCTGGAGCGGGCGCTGGAGATTTCCTCCGCGGCCGAGCAGATGCTCCACGAGATGAACGCCGGCGGCCCCGCGGCCTGCAGCGACCAGGACCTGGAGGCGCTGCGCTCCATCGTGCTCGAATCGCGCTTCATGAGCGACGTCGGCCGGGTCAGCGGCAATCGCATCGTCTGTACCGGCGTCCGCGGCCGGCTACGATCGCCGTGGGGGCTGGCTGCGCCCGACCGGATCGACGCCAGAGGCACCCGCTTCTGGTCGGAGGGCATGCCCTTGCCCCTGCAGATGCTGCCTTCCGGCCTGGTCGGGCGCGGCAACGCCATCCTCTTCATCGCCCCGCATGCCTACTTCGATGTCGACCACCCGGACCCGGGCATCTCGGCGGCGGCCGTCAGCCGCGGCGGCGACTACATCTACCACCGTTTCGCCTGGGACGACGACCAGCCCCTCGAGGCGCTCGGCCGGCCCGGCTGGCCGCGCTTCATCGGCGCCCGGCAGATAAGCCTGTGCGACCCGACGCAGGACATCTGCGTGGTCTCCCTTCTCCGTGAACGCGGCCTGCTTGGCACCGAGCCCGGACGCGCGGCCATGGCCGCGGCGATCGGCGGCGGGCTGTTGTTCGGCGTCATGCTGCTGCTCAGCTACCTGTTCGGCTTCCTCAACGACGAAAAACTGCCGGCCAGGCTGCTGCGCGCGTTGAAGCGCGAGGCCCTGGAGGTGCACTACCAGCCCATCGTGCGCCTGGCCAGCGGCCGCTGCGCCGGGGTCGAGGCCCTGGCGCGCTGGACCGATAGCAGCCTGGGGCGGGTTTCCCCGGATGTCTTCATCGGCGCCCTGGAGGAGAGCGGCGACATCGAACTGCTGACCCGTTTCGTCTTCCGCCGCGCCCTGAAGCAGCTCGGGCCGTTGCTGAGGGAGCAGCGGAGCTTCTACGTCAGTGTCAACGTCACCGGCAAGGACATCGCCGACCCCGGTTTCATCGATTTCGCCATGCGCCAGATGGCCAGGGAAAGCGTGCGCCCGGAACAGGTCGCGCTGGAACTGACCGAGCGCACCACCGAGGCCCAGGGCTGCCTGCTGGCCGGGATGAACCGCCTGCGCGAACTCGGCCTGCAGATCTACGTGGACGACTTCGGCACCGGCCATTCGAACCTGGTCTACCTGGCCAACCTGCCGGTCGACGCGATCAAGATCGACAAGGTCTTCACCCAGTCCATCGGCGACAGCAGCGCCGTCGAACTGATCTTCGACAAGCTCTGCTCGATGGCCGAGCACCTGGAGATCGGCGTGGTCGTCGAAGGGATCGAGACACAGGCCCAGGCCGACCACGTGCTGCGCCGCTCGCCCGAGGCCCTCGGCCAGGGCTGGCATTTCGGCAAGGCACTGCCGCTGGAGGCCTTCCTCGGCTACTACCGGAACCAGCCGACGGGCCGCTAGGGCGGGCCTTTCGCAGGGGCGTCGCGCTGCGCTAGCATCGGCCGTCCATACCGGACGCGGCCTGGACGGCCGCACTCCGGATCGCACGGATCGGCCGGAAACGGCCGCGATCACCACAGGCCGCCATGCACGCATTCCCCTTCACCCTGGACAACCGACTCGCCGAAGCCCTGCCGCTATGGCGCAACCTGGCCCGCACCGACCGGGCGCCGCGAAGGAACATCGACCTCGCCGACTGGAAAGCCGACTGGCGCGAACTGATCGCCGCGCTCGACAGGTTTTCCCGGAGCCACGGCTATCGCCAGCCATTCGCCGCGCAAGGGCACGCAGCCCTGGAAAACGCCTGGGCCTGGGGCCAGGCCGCGGAAAACGCCAGTACGCTGCTGCTCAAGGCCATCGACCGGGGCCTGGCCGGCGCCGAACTGCGTTCCATCTACCTGGAGACCGCCGCGCTGTGGCTGGACTACAGCCGGCTGCTCGGCGCCGCCCGCGACAGCCTGCGCGAGCAGGGCGAGGTCGACTTCGAGACGGCGCCGGCCCTGGCGCCGCGCACCGGCCAGTACCCGTTCGCGCTGCAACTGCTCGCCATGGGCGTGCTGCTCGACGCCCAGGAGCTAATCCCGGCGCTGGTCGAGGAGGTCCTGCAATTCGATACCGACCGCCTGCTCGACTATCTCGGCGCGGCCGCCCTCGGCCTGACTTCCGCCAGCGAGGAAACCTTCCATCCACGGCCGTTCGGGCAGTTGCAGGCGTTCTTCGAAGAGGCGGACGGCAGCGACGCCCAGGCGCTGGCGCCTTACCTGCAAAGCCAGTACCGGGAGTTCTTCCAGCTTTCCCCCAAGGCGCAGAAGAAGACCCGCCGCCTGACCGGCCCCTACGCCTGGGGCTGGTGGGCCATGGAGGTGTCGGCGCTGGGCGTGCTCTACGGCTGGGACGATGGCGTCCTGCGCGCCTCGCCGCATTACCTCGGCGACCTGGTCGACTACGCGCGGGCGCGCGGCGACGCCTGAGCCGCCCGCCGCCGCTCAAGCCCGCCGGCGGCGGGCGAGGAACGCGGCGGCCAGGTCGAGGCTGGTGCAGAGCAGGAAGTAGAGCAGGGCGACGAACAGGAAGATCTCCGTCGGGTGGACCATCACCCGGTTGCTCACCTGGGTGGCGACGAAGGACAGTTCGCCGACGCCGATCACGTAGGCCAGGGAAGTGTCCTTGATCAGCGACACCCACTGGTTGAGGAAGGACGGTAGCATCACCGGCAGCGCCTGCGGCAGGATCACCAGGCGCAACACCTGCCACGGCCGCAGTCCGAGCGCGCGGGCGGCCGCCCACTGTCCGGCGGGGAGGCTGTGGATGCCGGCGTACACCGAGTGGGCGAGGTAGGCGCCGCCGATCAGCGACAGCGCGCAGACCACGGTGGCCAGCGCCGGTACGTCGACATGGAAGACGATCGGCAGCAGGAAGTAGGTCCAGAAGATCAGCATCAGCACCGGGATCGCGCGGAAGAAGCCGAGCAACGTCACCAGCAGCAGGCGCGGCTTGCCGGGCAGCACCGCGAGGGCCACGCCGAGGACCAGGCCGAGCACCGCCGAAGCCAGTCCGGAGAGCGACGCCAGCAGCAGGGTCAGCGCCGCTCCGCCAAGCGGGCCGTCCGGGTAGGCGCCGAGCAGCAGGTAGGACAGGTTGTCCGAGATGACCGAGAAATCCATCTCAGGCACCTCCCTGGCGATAGCGGCGGGTCTGCTGCAACGCCTGGCCGAAGGCTTCGATCAGGGCGATGGCGCCGATGTAGAGGAGGGTGGCGATGCCGAAGGCCTGGAAGGTCTTGAAGGTCTCGGTTTCCACCTGGCGCGAAGCGTAGGACAGCTCGGCCAGGCCGATGGCCATCGCCAGCGAGGAGTTCTTCAGCGCATTCATGTACTGCCCGAGCAGCGGCGGCAGGGCCGTGCGCAGGGCCTGCGGCAGCACCACCACGCGCCATACCTGGCGCTGGGTCAGCCCCAGGGCGAGGCCGGCGGCGCGCTGCTCGGGGCGTACCGAGGCGATGCCGGCGCGGAACTCCTCGGCGACGAAAGCCGAGGTATAGAGGGTCAGTCCCCAGGCAGCGGCGAGGAACTCGAAGGACGGCCAGTCGAGCAAGGGCGTCTCGTGCGGCGTGTTCAGCCAGCTCACCAGCGCCTCCGGCAGCAGCGCGGGAACGCCGAAGTACCAGAAGAACAGCTGCACCAGCAGCGGGGTATTGCGGAACAGCGCCAGGTAGGCGCGCGCCGGCCAGGACAGCAGGCGCCGGCGCGACAGCCGGGCGATGGCCAGGGGGGCGCCGATCAGGGTGGCGAGCAGGCAACTGAGCAGGGCAAGGCCGAGGGTCAGCAGGAAGCCGTCGAGCAACCAGCGCAGGTACTGCGGGGCGAGAAGTTCGCCGAACATGTGCGGGATTCCGTCGGGTAGAACGAAAAACGCGCCTCAGCGAAGTGAGGCGCGCGGGTCGTGCGGGCGAAGCGGGCCGCTCAGCTCTTGTCGCCGATCTTGTACAGGCGCGCCAGCGGGGTCTTGGTCTGCGGACCGAACCAGGTGTCGTAGATCTTCTGCGCCTGGCCGTCCTGCTCCAGCTCGCGCAGGCTCTTGTCGACGAACTCGGTCAGGGCCTTCTCGCCCTTGGGAATACCGACGCCGATCAGGTCGTTGGAAATGGTGAAGGGCGGCACTTCGTACTTGTCGCGGTCGGGCACGTTGGCCAGCAGGCCGATCAGCTTCGGACCGTCCTGGGTGATGGCCTGGACCTGGCCGTTGCGCAGGGCGGTGAAGGCGAAGGGCGTGTCGTCGTAGGCGATGACCTTGGCCCCGGGGAACTTCTCGCGCAGCACGCCTTCGTTGACCGTGCCCTTGTCCACGCCGACCCGCCACTTGTTGAGGACTTCCGGCGAGGTCAGGGTGCCTTTCTTGACGATGAACTGCTGGCCGGAGGAGAAGTAGGGGATGCTGAAGTCCACCTGCTGCGCACGCTCCGGGGTGATGGTGAAGTTGGCCAGGACCAGGTCGACCTTGTTCGCCGTCAGCAGCGGGATGCGGTTGGCCGGGTTGGTCGGCAGCACTTGCAGCCGGACGCCCAGCTTGTCGGCCAGGGCCTTGGCATAGTCGACGTCGAGGCCTTCGATCTGCTTGCTCTTGGCGTCGACGAAACCGAACGGCGGGTTGCTGTCGAAGGACGCGACGCGCAATACGCCGGCCTTGCGGATGTCCTCCAGGCGGTCGGCCTGGGCCAGGCCGGAGATCAGGGCGAGAGCGAGGGCGGTGATGGCGGGGAGTTTCTTCATGAAAGTTCCAGCTCCTTGTCGGCCGCGATCGACGATCAGGGCCTTGCAATGTGGGGCGGACATTCCGGATGGGAATGCCGCCATGTCGGCGCGGGGGTATCCCGTGGCGAAGGGAGTTTGGCAGGGGCCAAGGGTCGGGAGAAAAGAATGAATCGATCTATCTTATTTCCATACGAAATAAGAGGCATGAAAACAAGGATTCAAGGAAATAAAAAACGATAGCGTAACGCCATGATCCGCAGGGCTTCCGCGTCGGGGTTTCGTCGTCGAGAAGCAAGGCCGGGGCCCGGCGGCCCCGTCAGCGGCTGTCCCGGCAGTCGATCACGCTGGCGTTGGTGATGATGTCCCGGCTGTCGGTGTACAGGGTGATGCTGCAGAAATAGTCGAGGATGGTCTCGTTCTCGTAGTAGCCGGTCTTGCGATAGACCGCCTCGCTACTCACCGGCGCCATCCCGGCGACCCCCTGGCCACCGACGCCGACCCAGGTCTCGCGCTGGCCGACGTACTCGGTGCCGGTCTGTATGAAGACCTTGTCCGGCCCCATGTGGGTCCGCACGCGGTTCCAGGCGTAGAAGCCGCCGCTACCGTAGGACGAAGGGCCGAGGCCCTGGTCGGGCTTGCCGAACAGTTCGAAGGCCTTGCCGGCGGGCTGGCCGATGAGCTTCTGCGCGGCGACCTTGACCTCGTTGTCGCGATTCCCCGACTGACCGAGGGAGGCGCAGGCGCTGAGGCCGAGGACGAGCAGGGCGAGACCGAAGGGCTTGATCGAGGGCATGGCATTCACTCCGTTGAAATGCCGCAGGATGTTAGAGGTCCAGCCGGCTCGCGGCTATTAGCCCATTTGTGCTAGTGCCGCTCACTTCGCCAGGTGCCGCGCCTGTTCGGCATGTACGCTGGCCACGAAGGTCTGCATGGCCGAGGAGTGGACCCGGTTGCGTCGGGTGATCAGGCCGTAGGGCGGCAGGCGCGGCTCCAGCTGGATCGGCAGGATCGCCAGCAGGTGCTTGCCCGGGTAGTCCTCGATCACCGAGCGTGGAGTGATGCCGATCATGTCGGTCTGTTGCAGCAGGGAGAGCAGGGTCATGATCGATGTGGTCTCGACGATACTGCTCGGCAGGTCGATGCGCGCATTGTGGAAGGCCTGGTTGACGATCCCGCGCATCGGGCTGGGGTGCTGCTGCAACACCCAGGTCAGCTCCTGCAACTCGCCCCAGTCCAGCTTGCGTGCCTGCGACAACGGGTTCTGCGCGCCGACCACCACGCAGAGTTCTTCCTCGCCGAGGCTGTCGAACACCAGGTCGTCGGTGCGCGCGCCGCTGGGGATGCGTCCGAGCACCACGTCCAGCTGGTCCTGTTGCAGGGCCTGGACCAGCACGTCGCTGGTGTCCACCTGGATGCTCATCGACAGCCGTGGATGACTCTGCTTCAGGGTGGCGATGGTGCGCGTCAGCAGGCTCGAGGCCAGCGCCGGGATCGCTCCGACGGTGACCCGGCCGAGGTTGCCGGATTCCAGGGCAACCAGTTCCTCGCGCATCCCGGACAGCTCGGCGAAGATCATCCGCGAGTAATAGATCAGCGTCTCGCCGAAAGGCGTCGCGCGCATGCCGCGCGGCAAGCGCTCGAACAACTCGACGCCGAGCAGGTCTTCGGCCTCGTGGAGCATCTTGGTCGCCGCCGGCTGGGTCATGCCGATCTCGTCGGCGGCGCGGCGCAGCGAGCCGAGTTCCTCCAGGGCCAGCATCAGGCGCAACTGGCGCAGGCGCAGGCGGCTGTGGATGATGCTGGCGTCGGGAATCCGGGACATGGCGTATCTCGCTGGCGGCGGGGAGACCCAGGGTGACAAGAAATCCACCCCGCCGCCAGACGCAGGCTCAGGCGGCATGCCGGAGACTCCGCCGGCCCCGCCGGAACAGCGCCCCGGCGCACCGCGCCAGCAACGGCCAGAGCAGCATCGCCAGCGCCGCGCCGGTCAGGCTGGCCACCAGCGGGTTGGACCAGAACACCGAGAGTTGCCCGTCGGAGAACAGCATCGACTGGCGGAACGCGTCCTCGGCCTTGTCGCCGAGCACCGCAGCGAGCACCAGCGGGGCGATGGGGTAGCCGAGTTTCTTGAACAGGTAGCCGAGCGCGCCGAACAGCAGCATCAGGACCACGTCGAGCATGGCATTGTGCACCGAGTAGGCGCCGATGGCGCAGACCATGACGATGATCGGCGCGACGATGGCGAACGGAATCCGCAGGATCGAGGCGAACAGCGGTACGGTCGCCAGTACCACGATCAGGCTGACCACGTTGCCCAGGTACATGCTGGCGATCAGGCCCCAGACGAAGTCGTGCTGTTCGACGAACAGCGTCGGCCCGGGATGCAGCCCCCAGATCATCAGGCCACCGAGCATCACCGCGGCGGTCGCCGAGCCGGGGATGCCGAGCGTCAGCATAGGCAGCAGGGCGCTGGTGCCGGCGCTGTGGTCGGCAGTCTCCGGAGCGATCACGCCTTCCACCTCGCCCTTGCCGAAGTTCTCGCGGTTCTTCGAGAAGCGCCGCGCCAGGCTGTAGCTCATGAACGAGGCGGCGGTGGGGCCGCCCGGAGTGACGCCCATCCAGCAGCCGACCAGCGCGCTGCGCAGCCAGGTCAGCCAGTAGCGCGGCAGCCTGGCCCAGGTACGCAGGATCACCATCGGCGTGATGCGTGCGCGCTCGCCGCGAAACACCAGGCCTTCCTCCACCGTGCAGAGGATCTCGCCGATGCCGAACAGGCCGATCACCGCCACCTCGAAACTCAGCCCGGAAAGCAGCCAGGGCTGGTCGAAGGTCAGGCGCAGGTCGCCGGACACGGTATCCATGCCCACGGCGGCCATGGCGAAGCCGATGGTCATCGCCACCAGGGTCTTCAATGGCGGGTTGCGGCTCATGCCGATGAAGGTGCAGAACGCCAGCAGGTAGACGGCGAAGAACTCGGGCGAGCTGAACGCCAGGGCGAAGCGAGCGATATGGGTGGACAGGAAGGTCAGCAGCAGCACGCCGACCAGCGCCCCGAGGAGCGCCGAGGTGAAGGCGGCGGTCAGCGCTTCGCCGGCCTGGCCGTTGCGCGCCATCGGGTAGCCGTCGAAGGTAGTGGCCACCGACGACGGCTCGCCGGGGATGTTGAACAGGATCGAGGTGATCGAGCCGCCGAACAACGCGCCCCAGTACATGCAGGAAAGCAGGATGATCGCCGACACCGGCGACATGCTGAAGGTCAGCGGCAGCAGCAGCGCCACCCCGTTCGGCGCACCGAGGCCCGGCAGCACGCCGACCAGGATGCCGAGCAGCACGCCGATCACCATCAGGCCGAGGTGATGGGCGCTGAGGACCAGGCTCATGCCCTGCATCAGGGAATCGAATTCGCTCATGGCCTGGCGCTCCCGACGAAGGCCGCGAGGTCGGCCAGTATTCCGGCATCCAGCGGCACCTTGAACCAGACGGCGAAGACCAGGTAGCTGGCCAGCGCCGCGCCGCAGGACAGCGTGACGATCAGCGGCACGCCGTAGGGTTTGTCGCGGCTACGGTCGCGCCACATGAACCAGGCGATGAACAACGCGGAGGCGAGGTAGATCCCGGCGAACGGCATGGCCGCCACGTAGGCGGCGATCGGCAGGAACACCGCAAGCACCCGGCGAAAGGCCGTGCGGGCGACGAACGAGGTACCCAGCGCCCGCCAGCGGCACAGGGCCAAGAGCAGGTTGCCGAGGCTGGCGGCGCTCAGCAGCAGGCCGATGTAGAAGGGGAAATAGCCGGCCTCGGGGCCGCTGTCGCCCCAGCCGATGCCGATATCCTGGCTGCCGTACATGACGATCGCGCCGAGCGCGGCGGTGAACAGCGCCAGGCCGATCTCCACCCAGCGGGTGGCGACCAGCGGCGCATCGGATGAGCTGGACATGTTCGTCTCCTGGTCGCGCTACGTGGGTTACTGGCGAAGCCAGCCGGCTTCCTGGAACAGCGGGATGACGCGCTGGCGGTCCTTCTCGATGTAGCTCACCAGGTCTTCGCCAGCGAGGAAGGTCGGCGCCAGCGCCGAGCGTTCGACATAGTCCCTGAACTCGGCGGTCTGGCTGACCTTGCGCATCAACTCGACGTAGAAGGCGCGCTGCTCGTCGCTGACTCCGCCGGGCAGGAACACGGTGCGCGGGAAGCGGTACTGGTCGATGCCCAGGCCCTGTTCGTGGCAGGTGGGGATGTCCGCCCAGGACTGCTCGGCAGCGACCTTGGCGGTGTAGATCATGCGCTCGTGGCTGAACACGCAGAGCGGCCGGACCTGGCCGCCGCGCCACTGGCTGAGGCTTTCCGCCGGGTTGTTGAGGTTGGCGGCGATGTGCCTGCCGGCCAACTGGATGGACGCCTCGCTGCCGCTCTTGAAGGGGATGTAGGTCAGCTTGCCGCCGACCTGCTTGCCGAGCAGCAGGCTTAGAGTCTGGTCGACGTCCTTCGACTGGCTGCCGCCGAAGCGCATGCCTGCCGCGTCCTTCTTCAGATCGGCGAGGAACGCCGCGGCGTCCGCCCACGGCGCCGCCTGGTAGGTCCAGAGGATGAAGTCGTCCTCGGCCACCGCCGCCACCGGCGTCAGGTCGGTCCATTGGTAGCCCAGCCGGGCCACCAGCGGCAGCAGGTAGACATTGTTGGTGCCGATCACCAGCTTGTGCGCGTTGCCCTTGGCCAGCTTCAGGTCGAGGAAGGCTTCGGCGCCGTTGCCGCCGCCCTTGTTCAGCACCACGGTGTTGACGTCGAGCAGGTTGTTCTGGCTGATCGCCGACTGGACCAGGCGGGCGAGCTGGTCGGTGCCGCCACCGGGACCGCCGGCGACGACGATCTCCAGGTTCTCTTCGGGTTTCCAGGCAGCCGCCAGGGCGGGCAGGGCGGTGCAGCAGAGCAGGGCGCAAGCGGCCAGGAAGGAGGGGACGGAGCGCGCATATGCGGTACGCATGGAGGACCTCTGGTTGTCATTGTTGTTATGGGTAGAGCGGAGTGTGCGAAGCGCACCGATAAGCGTCCACTCAAAATAAGGCATACACCGATAGCCTGGGGTTATGAGTGGAAGCGGATGTCGGATACCTGAAGCGATAACCGTAGGAAATGGCCGTATGAGCAGCTTTGATTAGACGGTTATCGATGGAAAGCCGGATAGTGGGCCTGCCGGACCTGCCAACCCAGTTCCGCAGCACAAGAACAACAATAAAAGAGGTACGACCCATGGCTCAGGCACAGACCGCCGTGCTCCAGGCTGATCCTGCCCAGGACAAGGCCACTGCCGCAAAACCCAGCAACGTCCGCTGGCGCATCTTCGCCATCGTCTTCGCCCTGACGGTGATCAACCTGGTCGACCGGGTCTCGCTGTCCATCGCCATGCCCACCATCGCCGGTGAATTCCAGCTCACGCCGAGCATGCAGGGGCTGATCCTCAGCAGCTTCTTCTGGGCCTACGCGCTGTTGCAGATTCCCGGCGGCTGGCTGATCGACCGCTACGGCCCGCGCCGGGTGATCGGCTGGTCCACCGGCCTCTGGGGAGCCTTCCAGACCCTCGCGGCCTTCGCCAGCGGCGGCCTGTCGCTGATGTTCGCCCGGGTCGCCCTGGGCGCGGCGGAAGCGCCGCTGTTTCCCTCCGGCGGCAAGCTCAACTCGCTGTGGCTGGGCTCCAGCGAACGCAGCCGCGGCGCCGTGCTGATGGACTGCGGAGGGCCGCTGGGCGTCGCTCTCGGCGGACTGGTCATCGCCTACCTGATCGCCGTGCTCGGCTCCTGGCGCAGCGCCTTCTTCATCGCCGGCATCGCCACCCTGGCCATGGCCTGGCTGGCCTGGCACTACCTGCGCGACGACCCGGCCGAGCATCCCGGGGTCAACGCCGCCGAGCTGGACCGGATCAACGCCGACCGCAACACCCCGCTCGCCGAAGCGGACTGCCAGGCCGGCGGAAGACTGGGCATCGTCGGCCGCTCCCTGGTCGGGATCGTCCTCGGCCGCGCCAGTTGGGCCATGGTGTTCTTCGGCCTGCTGACCTGGGGTCCTAGCTACCTGGCGCAGGCGCGCGGCTTCGATATCAAGGGTATCGGCGCCGCGACCTTCGTCATCTTCCTCTGCGGCGCCGTCGGTTCCCTGGTCGGCGGCTTCCTCTGCGACCTGCTGATCCGCAAGGGCGTGCGCCGCGGGCTGGCGGCCAAGGGCCTGCTGACGGTCTCGGGCCTGGCGGCGCTGGTAGCCTTCCTGCTGTTGCCGAGCCTGGAAGATGCCTATGCCGCCGTGACCCTGCTGGCGCTGACCGCCTTCTTCCTGATGTGGGGCAGCCTGTACTGGAGCTTTCCGGCCTTGCTCGCCGCTCCGGCCCGGGTCGGCCTGGTCGGCGGGGTGATGAACATGGCCGGCAGCCTCGGCGGCATCGCCGTGCCGATCCTGGTCGGGCTGCTGCTGCAACACCTGGGCGGATATGCCGCGGTGCTGGGCTTCTTCGCCCTCTGCTCGGCAGCCTTCATCGCCGGCACCCTGCTGATTTCCCTGGACAAGACCGAGGCAAAGCATGGCTGAGCTGTACGACGGGCCGATCGTCGACGCCCATCATCATTTCTGGGACCCGCAGGCGAACTACCACCCCTGGCTCGCGGAGGACGCCAAGATTCCGTTCCGCTACGGCGACTACAGCGCGATCAAGCGCCGCTACCTGCCGGCGGACTACTTCGGCGACGTCGGCGCACACCGGGTGGTCGAGACGGTCTACGTGGAAACCGAGTGGGACCCGCGCGATCCGCTCGGCGAAACCCGCTTCGTGCATCACCTCGCCGAACGCCATGGCGCGCCCCACGCGGTGGTGGCGCAGGCCTGGCTGGACGCGCCGGACGCCGCCGAGGTGCTGGCGGCGCAGGCGGGCTTCGCACGGGTCCGCAGCGTCCGCCACAAGCCCGGCGGTCCGCAACGCCCGCAACAGGTCGGCGAGCTGCGCAGCCTGATGAGCGACGAGCGCTGGCGTCGCGGCTATGCCGAACTGGCCCGGCACGGCCTGCACTTCGACCTGCAGACACCCTGGTGGAACCTCGCCGAGGCCGCATGCCTGGCGCGCGACTTCCCCGATACGCTGATCGTGCTCAACCACGCCGGCCTGCCGTCCGATCGCAGCGAGGAGGGGCTGGCCGCCTGGCAACGGGCCATGGCGCGCTTCGCCGAATGCCCCAACGTGGCGTTGAAGATCTCCGGCATCGGCCAGGCCGGCCGGCGCTGGAGCGTCGAGGACAACGCCTGGATCGTCCGCGAAAGCATCGCCCTGTTCGGCGTCGAGCGGGCGATGTTCGCCAGCAACTTCCCGGTGGACAGCCTGTGCGGCTCGTTCGACGACATCTATGGCGGTTTCAAACGCATCGTCGCCGACCTGCCGTACGCCGACCAGGAACGGCTTTTCCATAGCAACGCGCGGCGCATCTACCGCACCGTACCCGACACCGTGCGCCTGCAGCAGGCGTCGCCCGACCCGAGGACTTCCCCATGAACGCTCCATCCCTACCGCGACTGGCCATGGTCCTGGGCGATCCGGCCGGCATCGGCCCGGAACTGATCGCCCGCCTGCTGGCCGACACCGAGGTGCGCGAGAAGGCGCACATCGTGCTGATCGCCGACGAAGCGGAAATGCGCCGCGGCATGCGCATCGCCGGCTGCGAATTCCCCTACCGACGCATCGACGCGCTGGAGACCCTGGATTTCGCCGACGCCACGCCACTGCTGCATCCCTGGCTCGGCCAGGGCGGGGACGAGTTCCCACGCAGCGAAGCGAGCGCCGTCGGTGGCCGCTACAGCCTGGAAACCCTCGCGCTGGCCCTCGAACTGACCCGCAGCGGCAGGACCGACGCGATCCTCTTCGGCCCGCTGAACAAGACCTCGCTGCACATGGCCGGCATGGACCACAGCGACGAGTTGCACTGGTTCGCCGAGCGCCTGGGGTTCGGCGGCCCGTTCTGCGAGTTCAACGTCCTCGACGACCTCTGGACCTCGCGGGTGACCTCCCACGTAGCCCTGGCCGAGGTGCCGGGCCTGCTCAGCCAGGAGCGGGTAGGGGAGGCGATCCGCCTGATCGACGACGCGCTGCGCCGCAGCGGCCTGACGCGGCCGCGCATCGGCGTCTGCGGACTGAACCCGCACAACGGCGACAACGGCAGCTTCGGCCGCGAGGAGCTGGACATCATCGCTCCGGCGGTGCAGAAGGCGCGCGAACAGGGGATCGCCGCCGACGGCCCGTATCCCGCCGACACCATTTTCCTCAAAGTGCAGGGCGACGCCCGTGCCTTCGACGCGGTGGTGACCATGTACCACGACCAGGGGCAGATCGCGATCAAGCTGATGGGCTTCTCCCGCGGCGTGACCGTCCAGGGCGGCCTGCCGATCCCCATCGCTACGCCGGCCCACGGTACCGCCTTCGATATCGCCGGGCAGGGAAGGGCCGACGTCGGCGCCACCCGCCAGGCGTTCGAGATCGCCTGCCGGATGGGCAGGCGCAAAGCCTGATCGCCTGCATGCGACGCGACAACCAGAGCGCCGCACCTTCGTAACGCGCTCCCTGGCGCCTCCCTGTACCGTCGCGGCGGGGCAGGAGGCGTCGCACCTTCGACGAGAGACACATCGCCTGGAGCCGCAGCGCTCCACGGCTCGCTTCGGCCTGGGAAAAGGAAAAACAACAATGACCCGTTCCGCTCCGAACCTGCTGAAATCCGCCTCGCTCGCCCCGGTCCTGCTGGCCGGCCTGCCGTCGCTCGCCGGCGCCGAGGGCTTTATCGAAGACGCCAGCGTCAGCCTCGGCCTGCGCAATCTCTATTTCAATCGCGACTTCCGCCAGCCCGGCGCGGCGCAGTCGAAACAGGAGGAGTGGGCCCAAGGCTTTCTCCTACAGGCAAAATCCGGCTATACCCAGGGCACCCTGGGCCTGGGCGTCGAGCTGCTCGGCCAGCTCGGCCTGAAGCTCGACAGCAGCCCTGATCGTGCCGGCTCCGGGCTGCTGCCACGCCACGCCGACGGACGCGCAGCGGACGACTACGCGCGACTGGGCGTGGCGCCGAAGCTGAAGCTGTCGAATACCGAGCTGAAACTCGGCGAACTGCTGCCGGAACTGCCAATCCTCCTGCGCAACGACGGCCGCCTGCTGCCACAGACCTTCCAGGGCGGCATGCTGACCTCCAGGGAAATCGCCGGCCTGACCCTGCACGGCGGGCAGATGCGTTCGCTCAGCCAGCGCAACTCCAGCGACCACCAGGACCTCTCGGTGGATGGGCGCGGCGGGGTGTTCTCCGACCGTTTCGACTACCTGGGCGCGGAGTACCGCTTCAATGCCGAGCGCAGCCAGGTCGGGCTGTGGCAGGCGCGACTGCAAGACATCTACCGGCAGGACTACTACAGCTTGAGCCACAAGCAGAGCTTCGGCGGCTGGCGCCTGGGCGCCAGCGTCGGGCTCTTCGACACGCGTGACGAAGGTGCCACGAAGCTCGGTGATCTGGAGAATCGCGCGCTGACCGGTTTCTTCAGCGCGACCCGCGGCCGCCACAGCCTCGGCGCCGGCTACCAGCGCATGTACGGCGACGACGGGATGCTCTACATCGCCGGCACCAGCACGCCGTTGGTCAACGACATCCAGGTGCGCAACTTCACCAGCGCCGGCGAGCGCTCCTGGCAACTGCGCTACGACTACGACTTCGTCGCCCTGGGCATTCCCGGGCTGACCGCCATGGCCCGCTACGCCAGCGGCGCCCATGCCCGGACGAAGGCGATGGACGACGGCCGCGCCTGGGAACGCGACGTGGACGTCGCCTACGTGATCCAGAGCGGCCCGCTGAAGAACCTCGGCCTGCGTTGGCGCAACGCCATGCTGCGGTCCAACCATGCCGCCGATGTCGACGAGAACCGCCTGATCCTCTCGTATTCCCTGCCGCTGCTCTGAGCGCAGGGCCGTTCTCGCTGCTGCCCGATAACCGGCGATTGGCTGATTGGTGAAAAGGTATTGCCTGGGGTTATCGATGAATGCGCAGAAGTGATTATCCGCGCGGGAGCGGCCTGGCTACAGTCGGCCCAACGTAAGCGGCCATGCCGCCTCCGCGTCGAACAACAACAAGAAGGAAGCCCTCCATGAGCGCCATGAACGACCACGCCAGGCTGCTGTCCTCGGCGATCGCCACCAGCCGCCTGCGGCTCCTGCCTTTCCTGGTCCTGATGTATGTACTGGCTTTCATCGACCGGGCCAACGTCGGTTACGCGCGGGCCTTCCTGCAAGCCGACACCGGCCTTGGCGATGCCGCCTTCGCGTTCGGCGCGAGCATCTTCTTCATCGGCTATGCCTGCTTCGAGGTACCCAGCAACCTGATGCTGCACCGCCTCGGCGCCAGGGTCTGGCTGTGCAGGATCATGGTCACCTGGGGCCTGGTCTCGGCGGCGATGATGTTCGCCGACGACGCCATGACTTTCTATGTCCTGCGCTTCCTGCTGGGCGTCGCCGAGGCGGGTTTCTTCCCCGGCATCATCCTCTACCTCACCTACTGGTTCCCGCAGCGCAGCCGTGCCCAGGCGCTTGGCCTGTTCTATTTCGGCCTGCCGCTGGCGCTGGTACTGGGCGGTCCGCTGTCCGGTTGGCTGCTGGAGTTCCACGGCATCTTCGGCCTGGCCAACTGGCAGTGGCTGTTCGTCACCGAGGGCCTGCTGGCCTCGCTGGTCGGCATTGCCGCCTACTTCTACCTGGTCGACCGCCCGCGCGATGCCGGCTGGCTGAGCGACGAGCAGAAGCGGGCGCTGGAAGGCGAGTTGGCCGAAGAAGACACCCGCAAACAGGCACGCGGCCCGCACGGCTTCCTCAGCGCTCTGCGCAGCGGCCAGGTGCTGAAGTTCTGCCTGGTCTACTTCACCATCCAGATGAGCGTGTACGGCGTGGTGTTCTACCTGCCGACCCGCATCGCCAGCTTCCTCGACGGCCAGGTCGGCCTGAACGTCGGCCTGATCACCGCGATTCCCTGGGTCTGCGCCCTGGTGGTAACGCGCCTGGTGACCCGCCAGGCCGACCGCAGCGGCCAGCATCGCCAGCTCGCGGTGGCCATGCTGGGCATGGCCGCAGCCGGCATCGCCGCCTCGGCGCTGGCCGGCAACCTGGGCCTGGCGGTGATCGCCTTCTGCTTCGCCGCGTCCGGCTTCGTCTCGGTGCAGCCGCTGTTCTGGACCCTTCCCACCGGCTACCTGAGCGGTGCGGCCGCGGCCAGCGGCATCGCCCTGATCAACTCCCTGGGCAACCTCGGCGGCTTCGTCGCGCCGAACCTCAAGACCCTCATGGAAAGCCAGTTCGCCGACCCGCGCGCCGGCATGTTCGCCCTGGCCGCCGTCGGCCTGCTCGGCGCCTGCCTGCTGGCCCGGCTGAAGACCTCCGGATCGTCGTCCGTCCCGCTGCGAGCGCGGCAGGCCGGCTGACCCACACTACGCACCGATAGGAGCTGCGACATGAAAATCAAATCCGTCCGTACCCGCGTCTTCGAATGGAAGGGCAAGGTCGTCCCGCCGCAGGCGCACTTCTGCACCAATGCCAGCGACATCCTGTTCGAGAAGGGAGACGCCATGGGTTCGTTCCGCTTCCACGGCTGGCTGGTGGTGGAGATCGAGACCGACGACGGCCTCGTCGGCATCGGCAACTGCGCCCTGGCGCCGCGCGTGGCGAAGGAAATCGTCGACCTCTACCTGGCGCCGATCTGCATCGGCGAAGACCCGTTCGACAACGAGTACATCTGGCAGAAGATGTATCGCCGCACCCACGCCTGGGGCCGCAAGGGCATCGGCATGGCAGCCATCTCGGCGGTGGACCTGGCGATCTGGGACATCATGGGCAAGGCGGTGAACAAGCCGGTGTTCAAGCTGCTCGGCGGCCGCACCAAGGAGAAGATCTGGACCTACGCCTCGAAGCTCTACGCCAACGACAACCTCGACGCCTTCCTCGAAGAGGCCCAGGGCTACCTGAACCAGGGCTTCACCGCGCTGAAGATGCGCTTCGGCTATGGCCCCAAGGACGGCCCGGCGGGCATGCGCAGGAACATCGAGCAGGTCCGCGCGCTACGCGAACTGGCCGGGCCGGACATCGACATCATGCTCGAATGCTACATGGGCTGGACCCTGGAATACGCCCGACGGATGCTGCCGAGGCTCGCCGAGTTCGAACCGCGCTGGCTGGAGGAGCCGGTGATCGCCGATGACATCGAGGGCTACGTCGAGCTGAAGAAGATGGGGATCATGCCGATCTCCGGCGGCGAGCACGAATTCACCGGCCACGGCTTCAAGGACCTGCTGGAGCGCCGCGCGGTGGACGTCATCCAGTACGACACCAACCGCGTCGGCGGGATCACCGCCGCGCGCAAGATCAACGCCATGGCCGAGGCCTGGTCGGTGCCGGTGATCCCGCACGCCGGACAGTTGCACAACTATCACCTGACCATGGCCAGCACCGCCTCGCCGATGGCCGAGTTCTTCCCGGTGTTCGACGTCGAGGTCGGCAACGAGCTGTTCTACTACGTGTTCAAGGGCGAGCCGCAGCCGGTCGACGGCTATATCCAGCTGGACGACCACAAGCCCGGCCTGGGCCTGGAGATATCCGAAGAGCACCTCAAGGATTTCATCATCATCGAGTGATAGTCGGAGCCCACAGGAGGAGCCGAGATGCGGCTGATTCAATTCGAGGACCGGGCAGGGCAGCGCCGGGTCGGCGTCGTCGAAGGCGCCGGGATACAGGTGCTGCGCGGCGTGCGCAGCACGCGCGAACTGGGGCTGGCGGCGATTCGCGCGGGCAGCGGCCTGCACGACGAGGTGCTGCGCCGAGGCAGCGAGCCAGGCCCGGACTATGCCGGGTTGCTGGAGGAGGGAAGGGTGCTACCGCCGCTGGATCATGAAGACCCGGCCCATTGCCTGGTCAGTGGCACCGGCCTGACCCACCTGGGCAGCGCCGCGACGCGCGACCGCATGCACCAGCAGAACCAGGGCGACGAGGCCGCGCTGACCGACACCATGCGCATCTTCAGGTGGGGCCTGGAGGGCGGCAAGCCGCCGGCGGGCCAGGTCGGCGCGCAGCCCGAATGGTTCTACAAGGGCGACGGCGGCATCGTCGTGCGCCCCGGCGCGGACTTCCCGCTGCCGGCCTTCGCCGAGGATGCCGGCGAGGAGCCGGAGCTGGTCGGGCTCTACCTGATCGGCGATGACCGCCGGCCTTATCGGCTCGGCTACGCCCTGGGCAATGAGTTCTCCGACCACCTGATGGAGCGCCGCAACTACCTGTACCTGGCGCATTCCAAGCTGCGCGCCTGCTGCTACGGGCCGGAGCTGCGGGTTGGCGAACTGCCGCGCCACCTGCAGGGCGAGAGCCGGATCCTGCGCGACGGCGAAGTGCTCTGGCAGCAGGCGTTCCTTTCCGGCGAGGACAACATGTGCCACAGCCTGGAGAACCTCGAGTACCACCATTTCAAGTACGCGCAGTTCCTCCGTCCGGGCGACGTCCACGTGCATTACTTCGGTACCGCCACGCTGTCCTTCGCCGACGGGATCAAGGCCGCTCCGGGGGATGTCTTCGAGATCGCCATGACCGAGTTCGGCGCGCCGCTGCGCAATGGCATCGCCGCCGTCGAGACCGCACTGACGCCGGGGCGGGTGGTAGCGCTCTGAAGCCCCACCGCCGTGCATAGGCCGGAGCTCCACGAGAGACCCGCGGCACGGTTTCCTTCATTCCTGCGGAGCCTTGGCTCCAACCCCGCCGGCCATCCCCGGCGGGGCTTCCCCTGTATGAGGTCGACATGACAGCCATCCTCGGACACAACTTCATCGGCGGCGCCCGCAGCGCGGCCGGCACGCTCTTCCTGCAAAGCCTCGACGCCGCCAGCGGTGAGGCGCTGCCGTACCGCTTCGTGCAAGCCACCCCGGAAGAAGTGGACGCCGCCGCCGAAGCCGCCGCCAGCGCCTACCCGCACTACCGGCAACTGCCGGCCAGCCGCCGCGCGGAATTCCTCGATACCATCGCCGCCGAACTCGACGCGCTGGACGATGATTTCGTCGCCATCGTCTGCCGTGAAACCGCGCTACCGGCCACGCGCATCCAGGGCGAACGCAGCCGCACCAGCGGCCAGCTGCGCCTGTTCGCCGAAGTCCTGCGGCGCGGCGACTTCCATGGCGCGCGCATCGACCGCGCCCGGCCCGAACGCAAGCCGTTGCCACGCGTCGACCTGCGCCAGTGCCGGATCGGCCTCGGCCCGGTGGCGGTGTTCGGCGCAAGCAACTTCCCCCTGGCGTTCTCCACCGCCGGCGGCGATACCGCCGCGGCCCTGGCCGCCGGCTGCCCGGTGGTGTTCAAGGCGCACAGCGGACACATGGCCACCGCCGAACGGGTCGCCGCGGCGATCCTCCGCGCGGCCGAGCGCACCGGCATGCCGGCGGGCGTGTTCAACATGATCTACGGCGGCGGAGTAGGGGAGCGGCTGGTCCGCCACCCCGCGATCCAGGCGGTCGGCTTCACCGGTTCGCTGAAGGGCGGCCGCGCCCTCTGCGACATGGCGGCCGCCCGGGCGCAGCCGATCCCGGTGTTCGCCGAGATGAGCAGCATCAACCCGGTGGTGCTGCTGCCGGCGGCGCTGAAGAAGCGCGGCGAGGCCGTGGCCGACGAACTGAGCGCCTCGGTGGTGCTCGGCTGCGGCCAGTTCTGTACCAATCCCGGGCTGGTCATCGGCATCCGCTCTGCGCAATTCTCGGCGTTCCTCGAACGCTTCGCCGCCCGCATGGACGACCAGCCGGCGCAGACCATGCTCAACGCCGGCACGCTGGCCAGCTATGAAAAAGGCCTGGCGGCGCTGCACGCCCACCCGCGCGTCCGCCACCTCGCCGGGCAACCGCAGGAGGGCCGCCAGGCCCGGCCGCAACTGTTCCAGGCGGACGTCAGCCTGCTGCTGGAGGGCGACGAGTTGCTGCAGGAAGAAGTCTTCGGCCCGGCCAGCGTGGTCGTCGAGGTCGCCGACCACGCCGAACTGAAGCGCGCGCTGCATGGGCTACACGGGCAGCTCACCGCGACCCTGATTGCCGAAGCGGAAGACCTGGCGTCCTTCGCCGACCTGGTACCGCTACTGGAACAGAAGGCAGGGCGCCTGCTGCTCAACGGCTACCCGACCGGCGTGGAAGTCTGCGACGCGATGGTCCACGGCGGCCCGTACCCGGCCACTTCGGACGCCCGCGGCACCTCGGTGGGCACCCTGGCCATCGACCGTTTCCTGCGCCCGGTGTGCTACCAGAACTACCCGGACGCGTGGCTGCCGGAAGCGCTGAAGGATGGCAACCCATTGGGGATTGCGCGGTTGGTGGACGGGATCGTGACGCGGGCGGCGGTTGCTTGAAAGGGGTGCCAGGGAGGGGCGAGGTCCCGAGCGGAGCGGGACCTCGCTGGCGCGGAAAAAGCCGGAGAGGTGTGCGGCAGGACGCGGGGGAGCGGGCCGAATCAATCTCCCGGCGCTGTTGCCCTGGCGTGCACGACGCTACAGATGCTCGTCGAAGAACCCGGCAATCCGATCGAAAGGAATCCTGTCCAGCCGGTCGTACAGGTCGACATGACTGGCGCCCGGAACGATCAGCAGCTCCTTTGGCTCTGCGGCAGCGGCGTAGGCGGTCTCGCTGAAGTAGCGTGAATGGGCCTTTTCGCCGTGGATGAACAGGATCGGGCGTGGCGAGATCTCCTTGATGTAGGTGAGGATCGGCATGTTCATGAACGACAGCGGCGTGGTCATCGTCCAGGCGTTACCGGAGTTGACTGCCCGCGGGTGGTAGCCGCGGGGTGTCATATAGTAGTCGTGGTAGTCGACGAGGAACTGTGCCTCGCCACCCTTCAGTTCGTTGTAGGGCGGCTGATAGGCGGGGGTACCGCTTTCCGCGTCCTTCCAGCGCTGCTGGCCCAGTTGCTCCAGCGTTCGCGTGCGCTGTTCGAGGGTCACGCTGTCGTTGTAGCCCTTGGACATGACCCGCGTCATGTCGTACATGGTGCTGGTCACCACCGCCTTGACACGCTTGTCCACGGCCACCGCGTTCAGCGCCATGCCACCCCAGCCGCAGATGCCGATGACGCCGATGCGCTCGCGATTCACCTCCGGCAACAGGCCGATGAAATCCACTGCCGCGCTGAAGTCTTCGGTATTGATATCCGGCGAAGCGACGTTGCGTGGCTGACCGCCACTCTCACCGGTATACGATGGGTCGAACGCCAGCGTGACGAATCCGCGTTCGGCCATGGTTTGCGCATACAGGCCGGAGGACTGCTCCTTGACCGCGCCGAACGGACCGCCGATCACGATTGCCGGCAGCCGATCGCCGCCACGCTTCTTCGGCAGGTACAGGTCAGCTGCCAGGGTGATGCCGTAGCGATTGGCGAAGGTGACCTTGCGATGTTCGACCTTTGCGCTCTGGGGAAAGGTCTTGTCCCACTCCTGGGTCAATTGCAGCTGCATGTTGGTTCCTCCGGTGTTTGACGAAGTCGTTGCCGCCGGACTGGTCTGGCAGCCGACGAGAGCCATCAGCGCACCGGCAAGGACTGCGCCCCTCAGGGCACCCTTGCGAGAGCGGGCTCGATTGCTGTGCTTGGTTTCCATGGCGTTCTCCATCGATCAGATCGACGTGGTGGAATTCGGCTCGACGACCTGGCTTGCGGCGCGAGGCAAGTCGCGTCCGGGCGTTCCCGGGGTCTAGCCGGCCGGGGCTTTCGAGCGTGCGGTGAGGATGGTCAGGAAGGCTGCGATCAGCAGCATCGCGGCGCTGGCGAAGAAGGTCGCCTGATAGCCAGTGCGATCGAACAGCAGACCACCCAATGTGGAGCCCAGGGCAATGGAGAGTTGCACCACGGCGACGAACAGGCCGCCACCGGCTTCGGCGTCCTCTGGGAACACCCTGGCGATCCAGGCCCACCAACCGACGGGGGCCGAGGTACCGGTCAGTCCCCACAATCCGAGCAGGACGACAACGATGGCGGGCCAGCCGCCAAGGACCGTCAGTACCAGGGCGATCAGGGCCATCAGCAACGGGATGGCGACCAGTGTCTGGAAGAAGCGCCGTTGCAGAACCCGGTCGATCAGCAGGGTGCCGATAAAGCCCGCTGCACCGATCACCAGCAGTACCAGCGAAATATGCGCGCCATGTACGCCGGTGACCGTCTCCAGGAATGGTCGCACATAGGTGAACAGGGAAAACTGGCCCATGAAGAACAGGCTGCTGGCGAGCATGCCGAGCATCACACCGGGACGCTTGAGCAGAGCGAATACCGTGAACACATTGCCCGGGCCGGGAGCACGCGCGCCGGCCCGCATGGAGGGCAGGGTGGTCCATTGCCAGGCCAGTGCCACCAGGGCTACCGGCACAAGGCAGAGAAAAGCCCCTCGCCAGCCGATGAGGGTGCCTAGCCAGGCGCCCAGCGGCGCGGCCACCACTGTCGCCAGAGCGTTGCCGCCATTGACGAGGGCCAGGGCTCGCGGCACGTCGTTGGCAGGCACCAGGCGCATGGCCGTGGCTGCCGACATCGACCAGAAGCCGCCGATCACTATGCCGATCAGCGCCCGGCCCAGCATGTAGACGAAATAGTTTGGCGCGAGCGCGACGATTGCGCCGGATATGCCCATTGCCGCCGTCAGTCCCAGCAACAGCGTCTTGCGGTTCAGGCTGCCGGCAACGGATGAAATGAACAGGCTGGTTAAAACGGCGAAGGCGCCGGAGATGGCGATGCCCTGGCCTGCCATGCCCTCGGTAGTTCCCAGGTCGTTGGCGATGGGAGTCAGCAGGCTGACCGGCAGGAACTCCGACGCGACCAGTGCGAAGGCGCAAACCGCAATGGCCAGGACGCCACTCCAGGAGCCCGATTGTTCAGGGTTTTCGTTGGCGGTATCGAGTGCGCGGGTTGTCATGAAAAAACTGGCTTATCCAAAGAGTGAAAAGAAGAGATCGGCTCCGCTGGTGACAAACGCCTGGGCTGAGTCGGCAGGGAAGGGAAGTCAGGGTGCGGTAGGCGGAGATGATTGTTGCAAATGAATATTCGGGTATGCGGCGGCCTGTTACTAGCTAAACAATTCTTAATGGGTATATAAGCTCTACTAATTAATGGTCCGTGGAAGAATTGGCCATGATCAAACGTAACCTCAACGACCTCCTGTCCTTCGTTGCCGTCGCCCGCGAGGGCACCTTCACCCGTGCCGCCGCCCAACTGGGCGTGACGCAGTCGGCATTGAGCCAGTCGATAAGCGGCCTGGAGGCGCGCCTGCAGATCCGCTTGCTCACCCGCACCACCCGCAGCGTTTCGCCCACGGCGGCAGGGGAGCGCCTGTTGAATGCCATCGGCAATCGCTTCGACGAGATCGAGGCGGAACTGGACGAGTTGTCGGCGCTGCGCGACAAACCAAGTGGCACGGTTCGCATTACCTGTGGCGATCACATCCAGCGAACCCTGTTGCTACCCAGGCTCACCCCGTTGCTGCTGGAATATCCAGACATCAAGGTGGAGTTCGACATCAACTATGGCTTTCGGGACATCGTGGCCGACCGGTTCGATGCCGGCGTACGCCTGGGCGACACCATAGACAAGGACATGATCGCCGTGCCGATTGGGCCGCCAGTGCGCATGGCGGTCGTCGCGGCCCCGGCCTACTTTGCGGCACATCCGAAGCCCAGGAATCCTCGCGGTCTGGTCGACCACAACTGCATCAACATGCGCATGCAGTCCGGCGGCGGCCTGTATGCCTGGGATTTTCAGCGGAAAGATCGACACGTGAACGTCCGTGTCGATGGACAGCTCATTTTCAACACCTCGCCGAATATCGTGGATGCCGCGCTGGCGGGGCTGGGAATCGCCTGGCTCCCCGAAGAGGAATTCGCTCCGCATATCGAGGAGGGCCGGTTGCTGCGAGTGCTGGAAAACTGGTGCCCACCGTTCCCTGGCTACTACCTGTACTACCCGAACCGTCGGCAACCATCGCCGGCTTTCAGCCTGGTCGTGGATGCGCTGCGTTACACCAGGCCCAGGGGAACGGCACCATAGGCGGCGGGTAGCGGGCATGCAGGGACTCGGTCGCCGGCCACTCATCACGGAGTGGGTGGCCTGTGAAAGGATGCGAGTTCCATTCACACGGGCAGGCGGAGCATCCGCAAAAATCATCTGAGACAATATTGACTCACATGAATTAAAAAAGCATCATGCGCCTCCATCGCTTGGCCGGCGCCCAGAGGGCTACGGCTACCGAAGCCGGGCCAGCCTCTCCGGATCACAAGTCGAGTATTGACTCCGTGCAATAGCTGTCCCTTGCCTGGAAGACGGACCGACGCCGCGCTGAACGACGAGACAGCCACCGCCGCCCCCAGGCGGAGGGCAAGATCCTGGAGAACGACAATGCGTGCGATCGATGCCGGCATTCTGGTCTGCGACGAATGCCATCAGCTCAACCGTATCGGCGAGGAGCAGGTGCCACGTTGCGGTCGCTGCGGCGCGAAGCTGCATCCTCGGCGGCCGAACAGCATCGCCCGTACCTGGGCGTTGCTGATCTCGGCGATGATTCTCTACGTTCCCGCCAACCTGTTGCCGATCATGACCGTCAACATGCTCGGCAAGGGCTCCCCGGCGACCATCATGGGCGGGGTCGTGACCCTGATCCAGGCCGACATGTTTCCCATCGCCCTGGTGGTGTTCGTCGCCAGTATCGTCGTCCCCACCTTCAAGCTGGTCGGCATCGCCCTGTTGCTCTATTCGGTGCAGCGGCACCAGCCGATGTCGGCCCGCCAGCGAATCATGATGTACCGCTTCATCGAATGGGTCGGGCGCTGGTCGATGCTCGATATCTTCGTCATCGCCATCCTCGTGGCGCTGGTCAATTTCGGCAACCTGGCGAGCATCGAGGCCAATCTCGGCGCCGCCGCCTTCGCCAGCGTGGTGGTGCTCACCATGCTCGCCGCCGTGACGTTCGACCCCCGGCTTATCTGGGACAACACCAATCTGGACGACGAGAATGAGTGATTTGCCAAGCCCGAAGAAACACAAGACCTCGAACTGGTCGGCGATCTGGGTGCTGCCGCTGGTGGCCCTGGCTATCGGGGCCTGGCTGGGCTGGCGCGCCTACGACCAGGCAGGGGTGCTGATCCAGGTGCGCTTCGAGAGCAGCGATGGCATCCAGGCGAAGAAGACCGAGGTGCTGTACAAGGGCATCGCGGTCGGCAAGGTCGTCGCGCTGGATGTCAGCGAAGATATCAAGGGCGTGGTGGCCACCATCGAAATGGACAAGGAGGCGCGCCAGTACCTGAGCAAGGGTACCCGCTTCTGGCTGGTCAAGCCGCGGGTTTCCCTGGCTGGCGTCACTGGCCTGGAAACCCTGGTATCTGGCGTCTACATCGCGGTCGATCCGGTGAAGGGCGAGAAGGAAGAACGCAACTTCACCGCGCTGAAGCAGCCGCCCCCCCTTTCCGACAGGCTGCCCGGCCTGCACCTGACCCTCAAGGCCGATCGCCTGGGCTCCCTGGAGCAGGGCAGCCCGGTGTTCTACCGGCAGATCCAGGTCGGCCAGGTGAAGAGCTTCCAGTTGGGCGATGACCAGAGGACCATCGAGATCAAAGTGCACATCGAGCCGGCCTACGCCGACCTGGTGCGCAAGCACACGCGATTCTGGAACGCCAGCGGCATCTCCATTTCCGGTGGCCTGTCCGGCTTCAAGGTGCGTAGCGAATCGTTGCTGACCCTGGCGGCCGGCGGCATCGCTTTCGCTACTTCCGATAGTCGAGGCGACAGCCCGCCGACCGATCCGAGCAAGCCGTTCCGCCTGTACGACGACTACGACGCGGCCCAGGCCGGTCTGCGCGTGAAGCTGAAGATGAACGACGTCAGCGGCATCGATCCGGGCCGCACCCCGGTGATGTTCAACGGCGTGCAGGTCGGCCTGGTCAAGTCGATCGACATGGACAAGGACTACAGCAGTGCCACTGCCGACCTGGCGATGGATCCGCGGGTCGAGGACATGCTGCTGGAAGGCACCGAGTTCTGGACCGTCAAGCCAAGCATCTCCCTGGCCGGCATCACCGGCCTCGAGGCCCTGGTGAAAGGTAACTACATCGACGTGCGCTTCGCCAAGAGCGGCGCGCCGAGTCGCGAGTTCACCATCCGCCCGAAAGCGCCGCCGCTGAACACCGACGCGCCCGGCCTGCACCTGGTGCTGACCAGCGACAAGCTCGGCTCGATCGATATCGGCGCGCCGATCCTCTACCGCCAGGTCCGCGTCGGCAGCGTGCAGAGCTACCAGCTATCGCGCGACCGCCAGCGAGTGGTGGTGGGTGTGCACATCGAGCCGGAGTACGCGCACCTGGTGAATACCTCGACGCGCTTCTGGAACTCCAGCGGGATCACCCTGACCGGCAACCTCAGTGGCGTGCAGGTGAAGAGCGAGTCGCTACAGACCCTGATCACCGGCGGGATTTCCTTCGACACCCTCGATCCGAAGGCGCCGACCGTGACCAAGGTGCGGCGCTTCACCCTCTTCGACAGCGAGGAGGCGGCGATGGCCCGTGGCGTGGAAATCCAGCTGAGCATCGACAATGCCGACGGCCTGCGCGAAGGCACGCCGATCCGCTTCAAGGGCCTGGACATCGGCAAGATCGAAAGCGTCGAGCTGAACCCGGACCTCTCCGGGGTACAGATGAAGGCACGCCTGACTTCCGCCGGCGAGCGCGTCGCCCGCAGCGGAACCCGCTTCTGGGTGGTGCGTCCGGCGCTCGGCCTGCTGCGTACCGAGAACCTCGGAACCCTGGTCAGCGGCCCCTACATCGAGGCGCTGCCGTCGAGCACGCCGGGCGAGCGCCAGGCACGCTTCCAGACTCTCGCCGAAGCGCCCAACCTGCTGGGCCGGGAAAGCGGCCTGCGGCTGACCCTCAGTGCGCCGCGCAAGGGCTCGATCAAGCCGGGCAACCTGGTGACCTACCGGCAGATCCCGGTGGGCAAGGTCGTCGACCTGGCCTTGGGCGAACAGGCCGACCGGGTGCTGATCGGCATCCTCATCGAACCGCGCTATGTACCGCTGGTGCGTACCGGCAGCCGTTTCTGGAATGCCAGCGGCTTCGGCGTCGACGCCAGCCTGTTCAAGGGCCTGTCGCTACGCACCGAGTCGATGGAGGCGCTGATGGAGGGCGGCATTGCCTTTGCCACCCCGAACAATGCGCAGATGGGCGAGCCTGCCAAGCCGGGGCAGACCTTCGCCCTGTTCGATTCGGCCAATGACGAATGGCTGGAGTGGGCGCCCAGGATCGCCCTGAAGAGCGGGGCCCGTTGATGTCGCATCGCACCGCGGCAGCATGAATCCATTCGATCAACCCAGAAGGAGAACGCCGATGTCCAGGCGCTTGCTTTTCGTGGCCACCCTGGTCGCGACCCTTTCCCTTGCCGCTCATGCCGACGAACCCCTGCCATCGGTCGAGCAGGTGATGAACGAGCACAAGGAAAAGATCAGGAACCAGCTGGAAACCATCAACTACAAGCGCAAACGGATGGTCGAGGCAAACATGGCGCTGGACGGCACCGAAGCCGAGACGTTCTGGCCGATCTATTCACGCTACCGAGGCGAGACGGACAGCCTGCACAAGGAGACATTCCAGCTCCTGCTCGAATATGCCCGCGCCTATGGTTCCGGCAGCATTACCGACGCGGAAGCTTCGAGGATGGTCGACCTCTATCGGGGATTGCAGGAGAAACAGCTGGCCGTGCTGCACCGGTACGTGCAGGAAGTGGCCGAGAAGATGTCACCTCGGCGGGCCATGCGCTTCCTGCAGATCGAAGCGCAGCTGGACGCGCTGGAGGCGTTGCAGATCGGCAAGCAGGTTCCGCTGATCAATTGAGTTTCACGGCACCGGCCGCGTCCATGCCTGGGCGAGTTCCGCATCGCCCAGGCGCATCGTTTTGCTCAGCGTGCCGAACGAAGCCGCCGCCACAGCGTGGTCCGGCTGATCCCGAGCCGACGTGCAGCCTCGTCAAGGCTGCCCTGGCAGCTGTCCAGCGTCTCCTGTATGTAGCGCAACTGCGCGGTTTTGCCGATGGCGTGCAAATCCTTTGTGCGCGATGGCTCTTTCCGGGACCTGGGCTGAGGCTGGCCTTCGAATAGCTCGGGCAGCACGCGAGCCAGGTAATGCTCATCCACGCCGTGCTCATGGAAGATTTCGCTGGCGGAGAGCATCGCCCGTTCGATGACATTCTCCAGTTCCCTGACGTTTCCGGGCCAGCAATGGCGGACGAGGTAGGGTAGCAGGAGCGTCGTTATGCCTGCGGCACCCGGTGGCTGGCCCTGGACCTGCAGGCGCTGGCTGATTCCCTGGCAAATCAGAGGGATGTCCTCGGGCCGCTCGCGCAGGGGCGTGGTCTGCAAGCGCAGGATATTCAGCCGGTAATACAGGTCGGTGCGAAACTCGCGATCCTTCATGGCGGCCCCCAGGTCCTTGTGGGTGGCGGCGACGATGCGCACGTCGATGGAGATCGGCTCGGTGCCGCCCAGGCGCAAGACCTCTCGCTCCTGCAATACACGAAGGAGGCGAGTCTGCAGCGACACAGGCATGTCGCCGATCTCGTCGAGGAACAGCGTGCCACGGTGCGCCGCCTCGAACAGGCCGGGCTTGCCGCCTTTGCGCGAACCGCTGAAGGCGCCTTCCTCGTAGCCGAACAGTTCACTTTCCAGTAGCGACTCGGGAAACGCCGCACAGTTGATGGCGACGAAAGGCCCGTGCCGGCGAGGGCTCTCGTTATGGATCCCTTGGGCGAGCAGTTCCTTGCCGGTGCCGCTTTCGCCAGTGATCAGGATGGTCGAATGGCTGGCGGCAAAGCGCTTGGCCAGTTGCAACATCTCACGGTTGGCCTTGCTCGCGCCGTTGAGTTGTTCGAGCCGGTAGCGCGCGGTGAAGGCACCTGGACGGCGAGTGGAGCGGATGCGTTGATCCGCGCGCTGCACGGCGGTGATGTCCTGGCAGGTGAGCACCAGGCCGGTACGCTCGCCATTCTCCAGGATCGGCAGGAGATTGCTGACCACGGCGTGCGAGCCCAGCCGGATCACCCGGTTTTCCTCGCCACTGCCATCCTCTAGCGCCTGTTGCAGGTCAAGCTCCGGGCATAGCTGCTGTAACGGTCGACCCAGAGCCGAGCTGACCGGCAACTCCAGCAACTGGGCAAGGGCAGGGTTGAGCGATTGCACCACACCCTGGTTGTCGACCGCTGCCACACCGCTTGGAATGTGTTGCAGCACCGCGTCCAGATGCCGCCGCTTGGCGATCTCCAGACGCTGGCTGTCGAGGACTCCCATGGCTTCCTCGAGCGCCTTGCGCGCAGTGTCTTCGCTCAGCGACAGCACGCCGTGCAGGCCTGCCTGTTCCGCCAGCTCCACCACCGTCGACGAACCGATGATGCTGCGGCAACCCAGCCGGGCTACCTCCAGGACAGCCTGGCGAGCCTCTTCCAGGGTGGTGTAGGCAACCTGGTGAACCTGCACCGTGAACAGCGTTCGCATGGCTTGCAGGTCCCGGTCGATGCGGTTGTAGCTGAGCAGGGCGACATGGGAGGAGTGTTCGCGGGCTTGCTCCAGCGCACGCAACAGGTCTCCGCCGCCAACGCGCATCGTCAGAACCGGACGTGCCAGGTGTCTACGCAGGTAGGCGGCAGTGGCGCCAGCACAGACGAACACGTCGGCTTTGCCGCGCTGTTCGAGATCGCGGGCGGTTTGCAGGGCTTCGGATACCGAGGTGTCGAGCACCTCGATATGGACGTCCGGGTAGCCCGCCGCCAGGCCGGCCACCAGGCTGGCGAGGCGACTGCGCTGCCGAGGTCGTTGAAGGTGACTGACCAGCACGACGACCTGGGAAAGGGGAGGACGCATGTCGAAACCTGTTCAGGATTGAATTGTTTCGATACTGAATCAGTTCGTTGCAAAAGTGAAACCAGGATTGCTTCGTCGAGCGCCATGGAAAAGCCTGGCGCCAGAGAGCGCGCGGGTTACAGGCATATCCCGAAAATTGGCCCAGGCGTTGCTAAAGCTGTCTGACAACATGACTACAGGCAGGTCCTACAACCCCATGAGCACTCCTCCTACGACCGTACGGGACGGCGAGACATTCGTGGCCCCGGACGACCAGCCACTGGTCGAGTTCATTCGCGAGCACGCCGCAGCGAAGCGGGTGGTCATCCAGGCACGCCAGCGCCTGAGCGGCGGCGCCATCCAGGAAAACTGGCTGCTGGACCTGCTGATCGAAGGCGGCCCCTGGGCTGGCGCCCGGCGTTGGGTGCTGCGCAGCGATGCGCTTTCCGCGCTACCCGCCAGCCTTGACCGCGAACAGGAGTTCGCGGTGCTGCAAGTGGTTCATCAGGCCGGTGTGAAAGTACCGCGCCCGCTGTGGCTGTGCCGCGATATGCGCGTGCATGGGCGGGTGTTCTTCCTGATGGAGTACGTGCCGGGTGTCGCCGCCGGTCGCTTGCTCAGCGCCGGCGCCGGCACCCAGGGCCGGGCGCAGCTGGCGGCGCAGCTCGGCGCCAACCTGGCGCGCCTGCATCAGGTTCGCCCGCCGTGCGCCGCGCTGGATTTCCTGCCGATGCCAACCCGCTCACCGGCCTTGGCGACCATCGACGCCTATCGCCGCTACCTCGACACCCTCGCCGATGCCTACCCGGTGCTGGAGTGGGGCCTGCGCTGGTGCGAGCTGCACGCACCGCACAACGGCACCCTGTGTCTGTTGCACCGCGACTACCGCACCGGCAACTACCTGGCCAGCGAACAGGGACTCGAAGCCGTACTCGACTGGGAGTTCACCGGCTGGGGCGACCCGTGCGAAGACCTCGGCTGGTTCACCGCCCGCTGCTGGCGCTTCACCCGCCCAGACCTCGAAGCCGGCGGCATCGGCCAACTGGAGGACTTCCTGGGTGGCTACCACGAGGTGTCTCCGCTGCGTATCGAGCGCAGCCAACTGCACTACTGGCAGGTCATGGCCACCCTGCGCTGGGCGGTGATCGCCCTGCAGCAAGGCCAGCGCCACCTGTCCGGCGAAGAGCCTTCCATTGAGCTGGCACTGACCGCACGACTGCTGCCGGAGCTTGAGCTCGACATCCTGCACATGACCGGAGCCGAAGCGCCATGACCCAGCCCGATGCCCATGAACTGCTCGACATCGCTCGCTCGACGCTTCTGGAGCAACTGCTGCCAGCGCTGCCCGGCGAGCTGCGTTACCCGGCCCTGATGATCGCCAATGCCATGGCCATCGCAGCCCGCGAAAGCCGCCTGGGGGCTCTGGCCGAGGACCAGGAGCGGACACGTCTGGCCGCCTTGGTCGACGAGGCGCCCGCAGCCTTGCCCGACCTGCGCCGCCAACTGGCACGGGCCATTCGCCTGGGCAGCCATGACGCCCCGCAAAACCATAGAACCCTGGTCGAGACATTGCGCCAGGTCACCCTCGCCCGATTGGCCATCAGCAATCCCAAGGCCTTGCCCTGAACGGCGTCAGCCATCTCATTCCCGACAGACAAGCACCCAGAAGGACAACCATGAACTTCACCCTCCCGGACGAACTGCTCGCCTTGCAGGCCAAGACCCGAGACTTCATCGCCGAACAGGTCATCCCGCTCGAGAACGACCCCCGCCAGGACAGCCACGGCCCCAGCGACGCCCTGCGCCAGGACCTGGTGGCCCGCGCCCGCGCGGCCGGCTTGCTGACGCCCCACGCCAGCCGCGAAATGGGTGGCCTGGCGCTGAGCCACGTGGCCAAGGCGATCGTCTTCGAAGAGGCCGGCTACTCGCCGCTGGGCCCGGTGGCGCTGAACATCCATGCCCCGGACGAAGGCAACATCCACCTGATGGACGTGGTCGCCACCGAGGCGCAGAAAGACCGCTGGTTGCGCCCGCTGGTCCAGGGCCATGCCCGTTCCTGCTTCGCCATGACCGAGCCTGCGCCAGGCTCCGGCTCGGACCCCTCGATGCTGCGCACCACCGCCATCCGCGATGGCGACGACTACCTGATCAATGGCCGCAAGTGGCTGATCACCGGCGCAGAAGGCGCTGACTTCGGCATCATCATGGCGCGCATGGAGGATGGTACAGCGACCATGTTCCTGACCGACATGAAGCGTGACGGCATCACCCATGAGCGCCAGTTGGACTCGCTGGACAGCTGCTTCACCGGTGGCCACGGGCAACTGCGTTTCGACAACCTGCGTATCCCGGCGAGCGATGTGCTCGGCGAGATCGGCAAGGGGTTCCGGTATGCCCAGGTGCGCCTCGCGCCCGCGCGCTTGACCCACTGCATGCGCTGGCTCGGCGCCGCGCGCCGTGCCCACGACATCGCCTGCGACTATGCGCGCACCCGTGATGCCTTCGGCAAGCCGCTGGGCGAGCACCAGGGCGTGGGTTTCATGCTGGCCGACAACATGATGGACCTGCACCTGGTGCGACTGGCGGTGTGGCACTGTGCCTGGGTGCTCGACCAGGGCCGGCGCGCCAACGTCGATTCGAGCATGGCCAAGGTGATCAGCGCCGAGGCGTTGTGGCGGGTGGTCGATCGTTGCGTCCAGGTATTGGGCGGGCGCGGGGTGACCGGGGAGACTGTGGTGGAGCGGATCTTCCGCGACATTCGTCCGTTCCGCATCTATGACGGCCCGAGCGAAGTGCATCGCATGAGCCTGGCGAAGAAACTGCTCGACCAGCGCCTGGAGGCCCACTGATGCAGCCGAACCTGACCCGACTGTTCGGCCTCGACGGGCGCCGCGCCCTGGTGACCGGCGCCTCTAGCGGCCTGGGCCGCCACTTCGCCATGACCCTGGCCGCCGCAGGCGCCGAGGTGGTGGTGACTGCCAGGCGCCAGGCGCCGCTGCAGGCGCTGGTGGAGGCCATCGAGGTGGCGGGAGGGCGGGCGCAGGCCTTTGCCCTCGATGTGACCTGCCGTGAGGATATCTGCCGGGTGCTCGATGCCGCCGGCCCGCTGGATGTACTGGTCAACAATGCGGGGGTGAGCGACAGCCAGCCCTTGCTGGCCTGCGACGATCAAAGCTGGGACCGCGTGCTCGACACCAACCTCAAGGGCGCCTGGGCGGTGGCCCAGGAAAGCGCCCGGCGCATGGTCGCGGCGGGGAAGGGCGGCAGCCTGATCAATGTCACTTCGATTCTCGCCAGCCGTGTGGCCGGCGCCGTCGGCCCTTACCTGGCGGCCAAGGCCGGCCTGGCCCACCTGACCCGCGCCATGGCGCTGGAGTTGGCGCGTCATGGCATCCGGGTGAACGCCCTGGCGCCCGGCTACGTGATGACCGACCTGAACGAGGCGTTCCTGGCCAGCGAGGCCGGCGACAAGTTGCGCTCGCGTATCCCCAGCCGCCGTTTCAGCGTGCCGGCGGACCTGGACGGCGCCTTGCTGCTGCTCGCCGGCGACGCCGGGCGGGCCATGAGCGGCGCCGAGATCGTGGTCGATGGCGGCCACCTGTGCAGCAGCCTGTAACGCGCCCTGGCGCGATAACAACAAGAACAGGAGGTATGTATGAGCGTGCAAGACCCGAGCAATGTGTCGATGAGGTGCCTGCCATGATGGTTCCAACCCTCGAGCACGAGCTTGCTCCCAACGAAGCCAACCATGTGCCGCTGTCGCCGCTGTCGTTCCTCAAGCGTGCCGCGCAGGTGTACCCGCAGCGCGATGCGGTGGTCTATGGCGCAAGGCGCTACAGCTACCGCCAGTTGCACGAGCGCAGCCGCGCCCTGGCCAGTGCCCTGGAGCGGGTCGGCGTACAAGCGGGCGAGCGGGTGGCGATACTGGCGCCGAATATCCCGGAAATGCTCGAGGCCCACTATGGCGTACCCGGTGCCGGGGCGGTGCTGGTATGCATCAACATCCGCCTGGAGGCACGCAGCATCGCCTTCATCCTGCGCCACTGCGCGGCCAGGGTGCTGATCTGCGACCGTGAGTTCGGTGCCGTGGCCCAGCAGGCGCTGGCCATGCTCGATGCGCCGCCCTTGCTGGTGGGCATCGACGATGATCAGGCCGAGCGCGCCGACCTCGCCCACGACCTGGACTATGAGGCGTTTCTGGCCCAGGGCGACCCCGGGCGGCCGCTGAGTGCGCCGCAGAACGAATGGCAGTCGATCGCCATCAACTACACCTCCGGCACCACGGGGGATCCCAAGGGCGTGGTCCTGCATCACCGCGGCGCCTACCTCAACGCCTGCGCCGGCGCGCTGATCTTCCAGTTGGGGCCGCGCAGCGTCTACCTGTGGACCTTGCCGATGTTCCACTGCAACGGCTGGAGCCATACCTGGGCGGTGACGTTGTCCGGTGGCACCCATGTGTGCCTGCGCAAGGTCCAGCCTGATGCGATCAACGCTGCGATTGCCGAGCATGCCGTGACCCACCTGAGCGCCGCGCCGGTGGTGATGTCGATGCTGATCCATGCCGAGCATGCCAGCGTCCCTGCCGTGCCGGTATCGGTGATCACCGGCGGCGCCGCGCCGCCCAGCGCGGTCATCGCCGCCATGGAAGCACGCGGCTTCAGCATCACCCACGCCTACGGCATGACCGAAAGCTACGGCCCCAGCACCCTGTGCCTGTGGCAGCCGGGGGTCGACGAATTGCCGCTGGAGGCCCGGGCCCAGTTCATGAGCCGCCAGGGCGTCGCCCACCCGATGCTCGAGGAGGCCACGGTGCTGGATACCGACACCGGCCGTCCGGTCCCGGCCGACGGCCGCACCCTTGGCGAACTGGTAGTGCGGGGCAACACCGTGATGAAAGGCTACCTGCACAACCCCGAGGCCACCCGCGCCGCGTTGGCCGACGGCTGGCTGCACACCGGCGACCTGGCCGTGCTGCACCCGGACGGCTACGTGGAAATCAAGGACCGGGCCAAGGACATCATCATTTCCGGCGGCGAGAACATCAGCTCGCTGGAGATCGAGGAAGTGCTCTACCAGCACCCCGAGGTGGTCGAGGCCGCGGTGGTGGCGCGCCCGGATTCGCGCTGGGGCGAGACACCCCACGCGTTCGTCGCCTTGCGGGCGGATGCCTTACCCAGAACCACGGGTGACGATCTGGTCCGCTGGTGCCGCGAGCGCCTGGCGCACTTCAAGGCGCCGCGGCATGTGACGCTTACCGAACTGCCCAAGACCGCCACCGGCAAGATCCAGAAGTTCGTCCTGCGCGAGTGGGCCCGGCAGGAGGAGGAGGCCGGCGACGCCGGCCGCTGATGGCGCTGCCGCACCCGCACATTCCATAACAATAACTAGGTTGCCCGAGGTGTCCCATGTCCAGCCTGCTATACGCGCGTATCCGCGCCAGTGCCCGGTTCCAGCAACTGGTGGCGCGCCGAAACCGTTTCACCCTGAGCCTGCTCCTGCTGATCCTGGCTACGTTCCACGGCTACATCGCGCTGGTATCGTTCTGCCCCGAGCTGATTGCCAGGCGTCTGGCGCAGGGCTCGAACATGACCTTCGGGGTCGCGGCCGGCGTGTTCCTGTTCGTGTTCTTCTGTGCCTTGTCGGCGCTCTATGTGTACCGCGCCAACGGCGAATTCGATCGCCTGACCCAGGCTCTGGTCGCTGGGCTGGAAGAGGAGCAGGGCGCATGAAGAAGCTCCTTCCCCTGGCGTTGTCGCTGCACTCCGGCCTGCTGTTGGCCTCGCCCGCGTTGGACGCTGGCCAGCGCCAGCCGCTCAACCTGCATGCCATCGGCATGTTCATGGTGTTCGTGCTGTTCACCCTGTGCATCACCTGGTGGGCGGCGCGACGGACCCATTCGACGGCGGATTTCTATAGCGCCGGTGGCGGTATCCGGGGCTGGCAGAACGGCCTGGCGCTGGCCGGCGACTACATGTCCGCCTCCACGCTGCTGGGAATCACCGCGCTCATCTACAGCTCCGGGATGGATGGCTACATCTATCTCATCGCCTTCTTCGCGGGCTGGCCGGTACTGCTGCTATTGATGACCGAGCGGCTGCGCAACCTGGGCCGCTTCACCTTCGCCGACATCACCTCGTACCGTCTCGACCAGGGCAAGGTGCGCACCATGGCCGCCATCGGCTCGCTGACCGTGGTGTGTTTCTACCTGGTGGCGCAGATGGTCGGGGCCGGGCAGTTGATCAGGCTGCTGTTCGGCCTGGACTACCAGATCGCCCTGGTGATCGTCGGTGCGCTGATGATGCTGTATGTGACCTTCGGCGGTATGGTGGCAACCACCTGGGTGCAGATCGTCAAGGCATTCCTGCTGCTGGTCGGCGGCTCGCTGGTGCTGTTCCTGGCGATGCGCGAATTCGACTTCAGCTATGACAGGCTGGTCAGCCAGGCGATGGATAGCCATGCCCTGGGCGAACGCCTGCTGGCCCCTGGTGGCTTGCTGGCCGACCCGTTGACCGCGCTATCGCTGAGCCTGGGGCTGGTGTTCGGCACCGCCGGGCTGCCGCACATCCTGATGCGTTTCTTCACCGTCGGCGATGCCCGGGAGGCGCGCAAGTCGGTGCTCTACGCCACCGGGTTCATCGGCTACTTCTTCAATGTCATTTTCCTGCTGGGCCTGGCGTCGATCGTGATCGTCAGCCAGCAGCCCCGGTTCTTCGAGGGCGGGGAAGCGGGAGGCAAGCTGCTGGGCGGGGGCAACATGGTGGTCATGCACCTGGCCCAGGCAGTGGGAGGTAACCTGCTGCTGGGCTTCCTCTCCGCCGTGACCTTCGCCACCATCCTGGCCGTGGTGTCAGGACTGGCCCTGGCCGGGGCGTCCGCCATCGCCCATGACCTGTATGCGCGGGTGATCATGAAGGGCGCGGCCAGCGAGGCGCAGGAGCTGCGGGTAACCAAGCTGGCAACCCTGGGCCTTGGCTTGGTGGCGATAGCCCTGGGCATCGTGTTCGAGAACATCAACGTGGCCTTCATGGTCGCCCTGGCCTTTGGCATCGCCGCTTCGGCCAACTTCCCGGTGCTGTTCCTGTCGATGTTCTGGTCGGGGCTGACCACCCGTGGCGCGTTGGCCGGTGGCTACGTCGGGTTGTTCAGCGCCATGGGCTTCGTGGTTTTCTCCAGGCTGGTGTGGGTGGATGTGTTGCACTTCGCCGAGCCGCTGTTCCCCTATACCCAGCCTGCGCTGTTCTCCATGCCGTTGGCGTTCCTGGTGGCGTATGGCGTTTCCCGCCTGGACCGGACCACGCGGGCCATGGCGGAAAGGGAAGCCTTCGCCGACCAGTACGTACGAGGCCAGACCGGCCTTGGCGCCAGCGGAGCCATAGACCACTGAGGCGCACACGGTCGCTGTCGAACGGGTGGCAGGCTTTGAGGCTGTCTGTCGCCCGAGGCCTGGCTAGTGCCCCCGGAAGATATCTCCGATACCGACGGTGGGGTAGTGCTCCATGCGCTGAGCCGTCCCGCGGTTGACGACGGAAGGCTTCGAAAACAGTGCACTCAGGAAGATGACCAGTACAAGGACAGCCAGTAGAAAACCGAATCGGCGCATATGATTCTCCAGCGATTTTTTATAGTTGTTGTCTTCGGGCGCTATCCACGAGGACCTTAGAAGCGCAGCGCAGTCACTGTCCCGCCGCGCTTGCGGTGTCGCATTCGCGGGCGAACAGGCGGGTGACGGCTACGATGTCCTGATCGCCATAGCCCATGGCTGCCGCGCGTTGCACGGCCTGGCACAGCGCGTCGAAGACCGGCGTCCAGGCCCCTTGTGCGTGCAGGGCTCCGGCGATATGGGCGAAGGCCTGGGCATGCACATCGAGCCTCGCCTGATCGCCTGCGAAATCCTGCGCTTCCAGCCGACGGACCGCTTCCTCGAGTGCATCGGCGACGAAAAAGCGCGACGTGTCGAGCATGAGCCGAGCGGTCTTCGAAGGCGGCAGGCCGAAGTGGACACCAGCCCCCACGGCCTCGAAGAAAGCCACCATCGCGGCAAACGCATGCGCGTGGAGCACGGTGGCGAAGGCCAATGCTTCGTCCCAGGGGAGGAACGTCGTATGACCGGCAAGCCCCTCAAGCAGCGCCCGATGCCGTTCGAAGGCCTCAGGATCACCGGTATGAATGCTGTGGCTTTCGCGACGACCAACATTGCGCGGGTAGGCCACGATCATCCCTTTGACGTAATGGCCGCCCGCGCGGTTGACGAGACTCTGAAGCGCCAGGCCCTCGTCCCGGGCGTTGGTCGTGTAATCCACGATCGTACGGTTGGCCAGTGCCTGCATCACACCTGGCATCCCGAGCACCTCATGGGTCGCCTGGTTGTCCAGGAGCACGAAGATCGTGGCCGGGCTTGCAGCCAGCGCGGCTTCGGCGCTCTCGCACAGGTGAGCGCCAGCGGCGACGAGCGCCGCGGCCTTGCCGGGTGAGCGGTTCCAGATCGCCACGCGCCTGCCTTGCCTGAGCAACGCTTGGGCCATGATGGTTCCCATGGCTCCGAGCCCGATCACGGACACTTCGAACTCGACGCTTTCATCATTGTGTTCACGCACGCTCGAGGTCTCCTGATTATTGTTCTGGCTGATGTCCAACAGGTCTCCGGCCTGCGCTTCAACACAGGCCGAAGGGTGACCCTGGCAGCTATTCGCCCAGCGCTGCCGCGACCGATTCGCCGAAGGCCCTGAGGCCGTCTTCGAGTTGGTCGGTCGGAGTGTTCAGCGGTGGCATCAGCTTGATGATTTCGCCATTCGGGCCGCAGCGGTCGACCAGCACGCCCGCTTGCAGCACGCGCTGCTGGGCGTCCTTGGCGACCTCGACGTTGCCGCGGCCGAAATCGATGCCGGCGATCATGCCGCGACAACGCGCGAACGCGACGCCTGGAATTTCCGCAAAGCCGGCAACCGCGCGCTCCATGGCCGCGCAGTTGTCGGCCAGCAATTTCAGGAACTGCTCATCGTGCCAATAGCTGAGCGCGATGCGGGCGGTCAGGAACGCCAACTGGTTGCCGCGGAAGGTGCCGATGTGATCGCCCGGTTGCCATACATCCAGCCCGGCACGAAGCAACACGATCGCCATCGGCAGGCCGAAGCCGCCGATCGATTTGGCGCAGGTGATCAGGTCCGGCACCACCCCGGAGCGCTCGAAGCCGAAGAAGTCGCCGGTGCGGCCGCAACCGGCCTGGATCTCGTCGCAGATAAGCAGCACGCCGTGGTCGGTGGTCCACTTGCGCAAGCGTTGCAGCCATTGGTTGGAAGCCGGGTAGACGCCGGCCTGGATCTGCACCGACTCGACGATCACCGCCGCCGGCAGCTCCGAGCCGCTGCCCTGGTCGTTGGCCAGGCGCTCGAGGAAGCCAATGCTGTCGAATTCGCCATAGGGGCTGTCTTCGTAGGGCACGAACACCACGTCGGTGGAAAGCCCGGGGCCACGGCGAGTGCGGTTGCCGGTGACGGCCAGGGCGCCGGCGGTCATGCCGTGGTAAGCCCCGTAGAACGATACGACCTTGGTACGCCCGGTCGCCTTGCGCGCCAGCTTCAACGCCGCCTCGACGGCGTCGGCACCGGTCGGGCCGGTGAACTGGACCTTGTAGTCCCAGCCGCGTGGCTTGAACAGGTCGCGCTCGATCGCTTCCAGGAACTGGCGCTTGGTGGTGGTGTGCAGGTCGAGGGCGTGGGTCACGCCGTTGGCCGACAGATACGCGATCAGCGCATCGCGCATGCGCGGGTCGTTGTGGCCATAGTTCAGGGCGCCGGCGCCGGCGAAGAAGTCCAGGTATTCGCGGCCATCTTCGCCGCGGATCCTGCTGCCTTGGGCGGTATCGAACACCAGGGGCAAGTCGCGGCAGTACATCCGCACGTTGGACTCGAGCCTTTCGAACGTCTCGATGTTGTTCATGCAAACCTCTTGAAAAATGATCTGGGTAGTCCGGGGTGTGGGCGGTCAGTGCTTGAACATCACGTGGCGCACCACGGTGTAGTCTTCCAGGCCGTACATCGACAGGTCCTTGCCGTAGCCGGACAGCTTGACCCCGCCGTGGGGCATTTCGCTGACCAGCATGAAGTGGGTGTTGACCCAGGTGCAGCCGTATTGCAGGCGGGCGGCCAGGCGATGAGCGCGCCCCACATCGGCGGTCCATACCGAAGACGCCAGGCCGTAGTCGGAGTCGTTCGCCCAAGCCAGCGCCTGGGCTTCATCCTCGAACGACGAGACGGTCACCACCGGGCCGAAGATCTCGCGGCGCACCACCTCATCCTCCTGCGTAGCGCCGGCCAGGACCGTCGGCTCGAAGAAGAAGCCGGCACCCTCGGCGCGCTTGCCGCCGGTGACCACTTCGATGTGCGGCAACTCCCTGGCCCGGTTCACGAACCCCTCGACACGCTCCAGATGCTCCTTGGTGATCAGCGGTCCCATCTCGGTCGCCGGATCGTCCGGCAGCCCGCACCGGATGCTGGATACGGCCTCGCCGAGCTTGCGAACGAACTCCTGGTAGACCCCTTTCTGCACATAGAGGCGGCACGCGGCGGTACAGTCCTGGCCAGCGTTGTAGAAGCCGAAGGCGCGGATGCCTTCGACGGCGGCGTCGATGTCGGCATCGTCGAAGATCAGTACAGGAGCCTTGCCCCCCAACTCCATGTGCATGCGTTTCACGCTCTCGGCCGTACCTTCGATGATCCGGCTGCCGGTGCGCACGGAGCCGGTCAGCGACACCATGCGCACCTGGGCATGGCTGGTCAGCGGCTCACCCACCGAGGCACCTCGACCGTGGACGATGTTGACCACGCCGGCGGGGAAGATCTCGGCAAGCAGCTCGCCCAGTTTCAAGGTACTCAGCGGCGTGTGCTCCGACGGTTTCAGCACCACGGTGTTGCCGCCGGCCAATGCCGGGCCGAGTTTCCACGCTGCCATCAACAACGGATAGTTCCACGGCGCGATGGAGGCGACCACGCCCACCGCGTCGCGGCGGATCATCGAGGTATGCCCCGCGACGTACTCTCCCGCCGCCGAGCCCTGCAGGCAGCGCACGGCGCCGGCAAAGAAACGGAACACGTCCGACACGGCGGGCAGTTCGTCCAGCAGCACGGCGTTGAAAGGCTTGCCGCAGTTGTCCGCCTCCAGGCGAGCGAACACGTGCGCCTGGGCATCGATGCGCTCGGCGAGCTTGAGCAGCAGGGTCGCGCGATCCTTGGGCGGCGTTTGCGACCAGGCGTCGAAGGCCGCATCCGCGCTCTGCACCGCGGCATGGACCTGGGCGCCGCTGGCCTCGGTAATTCGCACCAGGACGTTGCCCTGGGACGGGTTGTACACCGCGTGGCTCTCGCCTTCGCCGGCCACCAGGGCACCATTGATCAGAAGTTTGGTTTGCATATCGATTCTCGCCATTGAAGGGCAGGCTCGAAGCCGGCCTTGTGGTTGTTGTCAGAGCGTTCGATAGAAGGGTGGTCGCTACGCCAGCGCGTCGGGCACCGGGTTGCGGAAGAAGCTGGTCCGGCAAGCGAGATAGACCGCCCCCAGGCCCAGCCAGCTACAGCCCATGATCAGCGCGTCTTTATCCAGGCTGACCAGCATCCACCCGGCCGTGACCAGGCCAACGAGCGGGCAGAGCACCCCGCGCAACAAGCCCGCCCCGTCTCCGAGGCGGGTATCGAAGGAGAGCCGCAACGCGCAAAGGTTGACTGCGCTGAAGGCGAGAAACGCGCCGAAATTGACCAGGGACGTCGCGGTGGCGATCGTCAGGGCAAAACCCGCGCAGCCGAAAATGCCGCAGAGCAGAATGTTGAAGGCTGGGGTCTTGTAGCGAGGATGCAGGGCACCGAACAGCTTGCGCGGCAGTTGGTTGTCCCGCCCCAGGGCGTACAGCAGCCGGCCCACGCTGGCCTGGAACGACATGCCTGCGGCGAAGTGGGCGATGATGATCCCCGCCAGGACCACGGCGAAGAACAGGTCGCCGCCGATCATGCGGGCGATCTCGAAGGCGGCGCCGTCCACATGCTCGAAGGCGGGGGAGGGGTGCGCCAGGTACATGAAGTACGACGAGCCGACGTAGACCGAGCCGCCGATCAATGCGACCAGCAGGATCGCGCGCGGCAGTGTCCGGCCCGGGTCGCGGGTCTCCTCGCTGAGCGTGGACAGCGCGTCGAAGCCCAGGAACGAGTACGCGGCAATGGCGGCGCCGGCCATGCTGGTGGCGAAGGACACGTCCGGGTTGAAGAACGGCTTGGCCGACAGCAGCCCGCCAGGGCCGTTGGCCGCGACGATGTAGTGCACGCACAGGCCGATGAACACGACGATGATGGCCAGTTGCGCGACCATCAACAGCACGTTGAAGCGGTTGGCGACCTGGATGCCCAGGATATTAAGCAGCGAGGTGGAGACGATGAAGCCGATGATCCACACCCATTGCGGCACCTCTGGAAAGGCCATGTTGAGGTAGCTGGCGCCGAGCAGCCAGATCAGCATCGGGATGAAGAAGTAATCGAGCAGGGCGGCCCAGCCCACCATGAAGCCGAGGTTCGCGCTCAGCATCTTGCGGGTATAGGTGTAGGCCGAACCGGCGACCGGGAACACCCTGACCAGCCGGCCATAGCTCAAGGCCGTGAACACCACGCCGATTGCCGCGATCAGGTAGGCCATCGCCGTGGTGTTGCCGCTGGCCTGCGTGATCACGCCATAGGTGCCGAACACGATCAACGGAGCGAGGAACGCCAGACCGAACAGCAGAACGGAAAACGGACCCAGCGTGCGCTTCAATGAAGCGCCGGCGATTGATTCGCTCATGACGGGCCTCCTTCACGCTACGTAGTGGTAAGCGGCGGCGACGATTTCACGGTAGGTTTCCACCGTCATTTGCTTGGCATTGCTGCCGTCGGAGAAATTCTTCTTCGACTTTTCGGCGATGCTCAGGAAGTCTTCCTCGCGCACGCCTTTCACCTCGGCGAAGCGGGGGATGCCCAGGTCCTTGCTCATCTGGAACAGGTAGCCAACGGCGGCCTCGGCGGCCTCGGCCGGCGAGAGGTTGGGGTCGATACCCAGTGCATAGGCGACCTGCGCGTGGCGGGTGATGTCGGCGTCGCGGTTATGGCCGAACACGAAGGGCAGGAAGATCGCGTTGCCCACGCCGTGTGGCGTGTCGTACATGCCACCGATGGCTTCGGAAATGCAGTGCACGCTGCCGACGTCCGCGTTACCGAAGGCCATGCCGGCGATCAGGCTGGCCACCAGCATTTGCTCGCGTGCATGCAGGTTGCCCGGCTCCAGTACGGCGGGCCTGAGGTATTGGCTGATCAGGCGGATGGCATGCAGCGCCAGCCCGTCGCTGATCGGGTTCGACACGCGGCAGGTGTAGGCTTCGATGGCGTGGGTGAGAGCATCCATGCCGGTTGCGGCGGCAATCGATGCAGGCAGCGTGTCGAGAATGCGGGAGTCGAGCAATGCCAGAACGGGGCCCACCCGGTAATCCTGGACGCTCATCTTGAAATGCCGGGCGGTATCGGTGATCACCGAGAAACAGGTCACTTCGCTGCCGGTTCCGGCGGTGGTCGGGATGGCGACGATAGGCGGGATGGCGTGCCTGAGGGTGAAAGAGCCCTCGTAGTCTTCGATCCGACCCTCGTGGGTCAGCAGCAGGCTGATCGCCTTGGCCGCGTCCATCGCGCTGCCGCCGCCGATGGCCAGCAGGCCTTGGATACCTTTGCCGCGATACAGCTGCGCCGCCTGGTTGATGTCTTCGCTGCGAGGGTTTGCCTTGACGTCCGATATCTCGTCGAACGCGATCTCCCACTCATTCAGGCTGGCATACACGCCATTCAACAGGCCTGCGGCCTTTACCCCGGCGTCCGTCACGATCAGCACATGCGCCATGCCGAGTTCCCGCAGGTATTCGCCGGTGCGCTCACGCAGGCCGGGTCCCATCACGACTTTGGCGGGGAGTAAGAACTTGAATTCCATACGTACCTCTTGCTCGATTTTTGTCGTTGTTGAACGGCAGTGGAGGAATTCACGCGCAGGGCGAACCAACGGCTCCGGCGTGTGATGCATGGCTCTGCGGTCGAGAATCAACCGGGAACCTTTTTGTCTTATGTGGGCCTGGATAAGCACGAACTTCGAAAAGCCCCATGCAAGTCCCGAGGTGTAAAAAGAGGGGCGGCACCCACCCGCCCCTGAAGGGATGTTCCGTCCTAATGCATTTGGCCTGCGAGCAGGGAGAGCAGCGTTCCTGTCAGGCAGGCGGGGAAGTCATGCCCCATTCCCGGCAACAGCACCAAGCGTGCCCTGGGAATGGCCGCCGCCGTGGCGAAGCCTCCGCTGGTGGCGACCATGAGGTCTTTCTCAGCATGGATGACCAGCGTGTTGCAGCGAATTCGCTGGAGTTCCTGCGTTCGGTCGCCCGAGTTGATGATGGCGCCGATCTGCCTCGCCATCCCGAGGTTGCTCGCTTCCCCGCCGCCTCGTTCCCAGGCTTGCATGGCGTAGTCGCGATGGGCCTGCTCGTCCCATTCCAGCGTCGTACCGACGGAACGCATGATCTCCACATAGTCGCGAACGCTCTCCTGCTGGTTCCGGGGAGGGCGCCGGAGAAGCTGCAAGATGGTCTTGAACGCTGGCTGGCCTACTCGCAGCGATCCTGTCGTCGAGAAGATGGACGCCAGGCTCATGACTCGCTGCGGATAACGAGCGGCAAGTGTCTGGGCGATCATGCCGCCCATCGACATCCCTACGACGTGCGCCGCACCCAGGCGCAGGCCATCCATGAGGCCGATCACATCGTCGGCCATGTCGCCCAGGTCATACCCCGCAGTCGGTTTACGGAAGAACTGTTGCAGGGTCGTGGGCGGGGTAACCTCGGTGAAGAAAGACCTGCCCGAGTCACGGTTGTCCAGCGTGATCACGCGCAGGCCCCGCTCGACCAGGCCGGCGATGAGCGCTTCAGGCCAGTAGATCAATTGCAGCCCCAGGCCGACGATGAGGATGACCGCAGGCACGGTTTCCGGACCGTGGCTGCGATAGCAGAGGCTACGCTTGCCCGGTAGCTCGCAGAACCGATCCGCAGTCATCGCCCGCCGCCCTGAGTCTGAAGCGCCACGCTTCTGTGCAGGTAGGCGTCAGGCACCGTGCTGAACCGGAGGCATTCGTCGGCGACCTTCCCTCGGCGCAAAAGCTTGATGTCACGGAAGTAATCCATCGACATCACCCAGGGCTCACGAGGCCCCTGGCGCGGCATGCTATCCAATGCCCGCTGGACATATCCGGCCCCGAAATCCAGCAGGGGACGGGTTTCGACACCATCCGGCGCCTTCGGCTCGCAGACGTTATGGCCCTGGCTGTCCATGAAGCCCAGCAAGCGACAGAAGTGGTCGCACAGCAGGCATACTTTCAGCGTCCAGGATGAGTTGGTATAGCCCACCGCAAAGGCAAAATTGGGTACGCCGGAAAGCATCGTGCCCTTGTACGCCAGCGTCTGGCTCAACACTACCGGCTCGCCATCCTTGTGCAGGGCGATACCGCCGAACAACTGCACGTTCAGACCGGTGGCCGTGATGATGATATCGGCCTTCAGTTCCGTGCCGGACTTGAGCAAGACACCGGACTCGGTAAAGCGCTCGATATGGTCGGTAACGACCGAGGCTTTACCTGCACTGATGGCCTTGAAAAGATCGCCTTCGGGAACCGAGCACAAGCGTTGGTCCCAGGGCTTGTAGGGCGGGTTGAAATGAACGTCGACCGGATAGCCCTTCGGTAATTCTCTACGGGTCAGCCATATGAGCAGCTTGCGGGCGAGCCCGGGGAAGCGCTGGCAGAATCGCCAGAAGACCAGGGTGATCTTGGCATTCTTGTAGCGCGTCAGTGAGTAGGCGGTTTGCGCCGGCAGAATCTTGCGAAGAAAAGCGGCAACGGAATCGTTGGCGGGCTGGTTGACGATATAGGAGGGCGTCCGCTGCAACATGGTGATGCTGGCGACCTCGTCGGCCATGGCGGGAATCAGGGTCACCGCCGTTGCGCCGCTGCCGATGACCACCACATGCTTGCCCCGATAGTCCAAGCGCTCGGGCCAGTGTTGCGGGTGGATGATTTGCCCCTTGAACTGCTCCGCGCCCTCGAAGCGTGGGCTGAAGCCTTGGTCATAACGGTAGTAACCGCCTGCGCTGAACAGCCAGCGGCATTCGATGGTGCGGGTTTCTGCCGTGTGGCCGTCCTCGACGCATACTGCCCACAGCCCTTTGTCGCTCTGCCAATTCGCCGAGACCACTTTCTGCCGGTACTGGATGAAGGGGTCCAACTGGTATTCAGCGACGGCTTCTCGCAGGTATTCGAGAATGTCGGCGGCATCCGCCAGAGATTTCGCCTTGGTCCAAGGCTTGAAGTCGAAGCCGAAGGTGTACAGGTCGGAGTCGGAGCGTATGCCGGGATAGCGGAACAGGTCCCAGGTGCCGCCCATTCGCTCCCGGGACTCGAGAATCGCAAACACCTTGTTCGGTTGGTGACGTCGAAGGTAAGCCGCAGCGCCGATGCCAGACACACCGGCTCCTATGATCAGAACGTCGAGCGGCTCAATTGGAAGAGCAGTGTGAGAGGACATGTCGCCTCCTATTGTTGTGTTATAGAGACTTGATCTTTTGACTTGATCGTTTGACCAGAATAGACGCGAGCGAGTTGCTGGTACAAGGTGCGAAATGCACCAGGTTTCCATCGGTTTGGGTTTATTTGCACCTAGGTGCCACACCAGGCCATGGCGGAAGGCCTGATCCATGGACGAGAAGCGCACAGTCAGCTTGCAGGATTACGAGGAGGAGACCGGGCGAGGTGGCCGCCCAGGATTCCGCTGGAGGCGGGGAGAGGAGAGCTAGAAGAGGCGTCGCACCTGCACTGGCAAGAGGCCCGAAGAGCAGGGGCACGGCGAACCGTGTCCCCATGCCCCTCTCTAGAGATGCGCCTTCGAAAAGATCAGAAGCTGGCCACCAACAGCTTCACAGCCTGGCAGGCGGCTTCGGTCTCGGCATTCAGCCGCTCCTGGTCACCATGGGCGGACCAGGCGAGAAGCAAGCCATCGAACAGGTTGATGAGCAAGCGACTGACAGTGGCCAGCGCTTCCTGGTCCAGCACCGAGCCAGCGACCTGTTCGATGGCCTGCTTCGTCGCTTCGATGGAGTCGGTGTAGATCTTGCTCGCCATCGCGGGGTTGTTACGCAGATTCCAGAAAAACAGCTCGAACTGCGTAGTCGCCAGTTGCGGATGCGTGGTGAACCACCCGACCAACTGGCGCAATATCTCTGCTACCGAGTCTGCCGCCGTGGCTCCCGCCGTAACGTGCAGCAAGGACTGCTGTGGCGTGTCTATCAGGGATTCATAGACCGCGTCGAACAATTCGTCCTTGGTGTGGAAGACATAGTGCAGGGAGGCCAATGGAGAATTCGCCGCGGCCGCGATGCGACGGGTAGTGGCATTCGCCACACCATATTCCGCGATCACCTTCACGGCGGCCTCAATAAAGTCTTGCCTGCGCACTTCGGCGCCCACTCGAGCCATTCAGCTTCTCCTTCTTCGGTGTTGCCGCCAGGCGACTGGTCCGCTGTCGACCGGGACGAATGCTAACGCATGGCCGTTCTCCAATCCATGAGTCGACACGCCTGAAGACCAAGGCAGCGACCCTTTGTCTCTCCAGATGTTTCGCTCCGACCGCAGGCGATGCGTAGCCGAAGCGGAACAGGATCGAGCCTGGGCAATCCGCTATCGCCAGCGCGAACCCGCGTAGAGCCGCATCTTGATTCGGCAGGCCTTTCCTGAGCGCCGAGATGCCACGCAGAATTATTAATCGTTTGACTTGATCACATGATCATGTCGTATGATCAAACCTCCTTTCCGCGCCAGGCGCAAGGAGAGGGCGGTCTGACCGCATGAGAGTGAACGCTCATGGGCTGAGGCTGATTGCGGAGGCCCTGCAGAACAATGACAACACGACACAGGTAGGCATCAGATGAGTACGCGAAGATTGACGACAGTCAGCTGCGACACCCCGATCGAGCAGGTAGTGGAAATCATCAGGCGTGATGGCGCTGTCGCTATTTCCAACTTCGTCTCGGAAGAAACCTTGAAGTCTCTTACCGAGGACCTGGACAGCTATCTGGGCGTTACCCCCTGCGGCATGGACCCTTACTTCGCCGGCACCCAGACTCGACGTACCGCGCGGATCCTGGCGAAAAGCGACTCCGCCGTGGAAGTGGCACTGACCCCCCTGTTCCTCGAGACGGCAAAGCAGGTATTGCAGACTCCCACCCATGTCTGGGTAGGGAACGATCGGGTCGAGATCACGCCCGATATCCAACTGAGCATGACCCAGGCCATACAGATCGGGCCTGGACAAGGTCTTCAACCCCTGCATCGCGACGATGCCACTTCGCTCTGGCGGCATCCGCAGTATGGTCGCGAGGCTCGCTTGCAGCTCATGCTGGCGATTACCGACTTCACCGAAGAGAACGGCGCGACGCGGGTCATTCCTGGCAGTCATCAATGGGATGACGAACGGATGCCCACCCAGGAAGAAACCATCGGCGCGGAAATGAAGGCAGGCACTGCGCTTCTCTGGTTGGGATCGGTATATCACGGCGGTGGCGCCAACAGATCCGACGCTCCTCGCACAGGCCTGACCATGGCCTACGACCTGGCCTTCCTGCGCCTGGAAGAAAACCACTTCCTTTCCATACCCGTCGAGCGCGTTCGGCAACTCCCCGCGCAAATGCAGCGTCTGCTGGGGTGGAGTGCCAGTTCCACGCTACTGGGATGGGTGGAGATCGATGGTCAGATGCGTGACCCGCAAGAGCTGCTGGGCATGCCCTCCTTTTCCGAGGCAGGGAAGGGGTTCTAGCGGCACTGCCATGGATCGGCCCATGAGAGGAACAACGTCCGGCAACCCGGGAGTGATGTGAATGAATGCCTTCAACGGAGCGGCACGCAACAATGCCGAACCCATGAGATTCCGCAGCCTTGGCGGATGGGTGGAGCAGCCAGACGACCTGCAGCCGGCGCTGACAGGCCACGAGCACGCAGACGTAGTCGTGGTCGGCGCCGGGTTCGCCGGCCTGTCAACGGCGCTGGAACTAAGGGCGCGTGGAGCGAACGTCATCGTTCTGGAACAGCAGTTCGCAGGCTTCGGGGCCAGCGGGCGCAATGCCGGGTATCTGCTCGGCAGCATGGGCATAGAATGCGAGGTCTTCGTCAAGCGAGTGGGGCTTGAGCAGGCACGTAAGTTCGTCGGTTTCTATGACGAGGCCGTCACTTACGTGGAAGAGCGTTTGGCTGCGCTGGACATCGATTGCGATTACACGCCCTCGGGAATCATCCGGGCCGCCGTCCATCCCAGCCAGGAAAAGCGACTGCGAGCGAACATGGAGCTTGGCCACGCGCTGGGCTCTGTCACTCGCTTCGTGGATAGCGCCGAGATGCGCGCGCGAGGCATACCGCCCGCATTCCTGTTTGGCAGCGAGCAGCGTGGCGGCACCTTGAATCCGGGAAAGTACGTCAACGGCCTGCGTCGTGCGGCAATCAAGGCTGGCGTGAAATTGTACGAACGCACGCCGGTGCTTTCCTACTGTGAAGGACAGGTGATTACCTGCAATACGGCCCAGGGTATCGCCACCGCCCCTGTAATGGTTCTGGCGACCAACGCCTACACGCCTCAGCTGGGAGTGCTACGCAACAAGGTTGCACCGATCCGGGTTTCGGCAATCGAAACCCAGCCGCTATCGGCGGAGCAACTGGCGTCCCTGGGTTGGCAAGAGCGTGAAGGCCTCATTACGCCGCACTACACCATGGAAAGTCATCGCCTGACGGCCCATGACACCCTGCTGCTGACCGTGAAGCAATTGGGTTATGCCTACGGCTCGAAGACACCCAATGTTCCGGACCACGCCGCCTACGCCGCGTTGTCGAGAGTGTTGCGCGAGCGTTTCCCTTCCTTGCAGGGCCTTGCCATTCGGCATTGCTGGAGCGGGTATATCAGCGGGGCCTACGACTTCCTCCCCGTGGTCGGGGTGACAGGGGCCAGGCAGAACATCTTCTATACGGCGGGATGTTCAGGGCATGGCCTTGCCACTCAATCGCTCATGGGCGCGCTTTTCGCCGAGCGAATCGGCGGTGGAGAGCCTCCGCTGCTAGCGGCGCTGGAACACAAGACGCCATCCATGCTACCCGAGCCACTTCAATGGTGCGCCATAAAGTCGGCCTTTGCGGCCGCCAGGCTACTGGATGCATGGACCGACAAGAAAGTGCGCAAAGACAAAGCCTTGAACGGCTGATAACGATGCGGGGAGTTAATGGGGATATGCCCGTGCTCCCTTGCACCGATTAGACACAAGGCATCGATACAACTCTATCTGAAGGGGCAGCTAACGTGGAACCGAGAGACTTGTTCGCTCTGCTCTCATGTATTCTCCTGGTGATTTCCGGATTGTTTTATGGCGCTGCATTCATCAGGCGGAAAAACTATTTGCTTGGTCTGGAGTTCTTGATCGTAGGTATCTCGGCATCGAACTTCACTACATTCATAGCCACCGGCTGGCAAGCCAACTACAACATCGCGATCTTTCTCGACGCCTTTTCGCGAGGGGTGGGAGTGCCAGTTATCGCTACGCTCGGGCTAATGGCAGTTACCCACGATTACAAACCGTCGCCCGCCAAGGACATCCTCATTTTTGTAGCTGGCTTTGCCGCTACCGGCGTCTATTTCCTGTCTGGAATCATCGAGGGATTCCTCCCTTATTTCTATGTATTCATGTGGTCAGCCTATACCTTGTATCTTTGCTACTTCACCTTGCAACTGGCCCGTGCAGGCGAAGCCCTCCATACTCTGGCCACCATCGTTGGCGGGCTGGCGGGCCTGGTAGTAGCGCTCAGGTATGACTTCTTCCCGATTCCGGGAGACGACACGAAGATGGTCTTCATGACCATGGCCTTCCTGGCTTGGTCCTATTCCATGGTGCAGTTGTACTATGCCTATGGTGCGCTGGAGCGTTCGAACAAGGTATACGGCCAAGCGTTTCCTCGTCCACGCTAAACAATACGGCGCGACAAGTTTTTCTTTCTGACCCGATAACTTGGCAGAACTGTTCTGCTGTAACTCCATGGCAGGCCCTGGCCCTGCCTTTTACCGCCCTTCGGGGCGGTTTTTTTGCAGGCATTACATCCGCTATAGTCCCGCTCCGCCGCGGAGCGTGCATTGTCGGATAAAGTTGCTCGATTCATGACCGGTCATATCCGATCGCTCCCTCTGACTCGAGGCGAAACGACAATTGAAAATGCCCGAGCCGATATCTACGAAAGTTCCCCTCAAGCTCTCTTGTGCCCTGTTACCAAGCATCTCCAGGTAACACATGTTTCTTTACTTCCCAAGGTGGTGCACAGGGCACTGGGCCTGGAACAGAACTTTTTCCATAACCGCCTGATTTATAACAATTAAAAAAACATGAAAGAGAACTGGCATATGGTTTGCCTCATGATCGTCCGACATGGTCAATTGATCAGGTCAAATGATCATTATCGACAGGAGCCGACTTCTTCCCCTTGGGAGGTCGAGCAACCGGTCCATGCCCTGTGTGAGGAGCCATCCAATGAAAGATGTAACTGAACGGCTGGAAGGTGAAGCGCCCACCCGTCGTGTTTTCCAACAGCAGTTGTTCATGACCCTCGCGGTATCGACCGTGCTCTGTTCGGTCCAGGCTGCGCCCCAGGGCCCCGAGGCGCTGGGGTCGAAACTGACCCCCTTGGGCGGGGAGATCGCAGCGAGTGCAAGCGGGGATATTCCTGCCTGGACGCAGCCTGGACAGCAGGACGAGGGATGGAGCTACGGCCAGGTGCGAGGAGAGCACTGGAAGTTCAAGGGCGACAAGCCGCTCTACAGCATCGACGCGAACAATCTCGCGCAACACTCGAGCAAGCTGTCCCCCGGACAGGTCGAGCTGTTCAAGAGGATTCCCGGCTATCGCATGGATGTGTATCCGACCCGTCGGACCTGTAGCGCTCCGGACTTCGTGGTCGAGAACACCCGGCAGAACGTTGGTTTCGCCAAGCTCGATGCTGCCGGCCTCGCTCTGGACGAGGCTCACGTTCCGGGCATCCCGTTCCCCATGCCGAGTACCGGTGCCGAGGTGATGTGGAACATGAAGATGCGCTACCGCGGCGTTGGCGTCGAAATTCCCCGGACCATTTCCGGAATTTCTCCACGCAAAGGGGGGGAATGGTTACGTCAGTCGACAGATACCTTCTTCTTCACGCCCTGGGGGAAAAAGGGGAGTGCGCTCTTCTCGTCAGTTGGCCGCCTGGAGAATGCGACCTTCTTCAACTACCTCGAGCCGGCTGCTCTGGCCGGCCAGTCCGCGGTACAGACTGCCGTGGCCGGCGAACAGGCCACGACCTTCTACTACTTCCCCGGCCAGCGCCGCGTGCGGCGAATGCCGTCGTACTCCTACGATGCGCCACAGATCGGCCTGGATAACCAGTACACCGTCGACGAGGCGAACGTCTTCTTCGGCACCATGGACCGTTTCGACTGGAAGCTGATCGGCAAGCAGGAGTTGCTGGTGCCTTACAACGATTTCGGTGCCTACGACACTGGCGCCAAGGTGGAGACGTTTGCCGGCAACGACTCGATCGCGCCGCAGTCGCGTCGCTATGAGCTGCATCGGGTCTGGGTCGTCGAGGCCAATGTCCGTCAAGGCATGCGCCATCAGGCGCCGAAGCGCATGTTCTACATCGACGAGGACAGCTGGAACCCGTTGCTGGCGGTGGACTACGACAAGCAAGGGCAGATCTGGAAAGTGCGCGAAGGGTTCTCGATTCCCGTGTACGAGACAGGCGCCTGCGACGTCCAGGCCCAGGTCCAGTACAACCTGGCGGATGGCCGCTACCTCTTCGACATGACCTCGATCGGGGCGGGCAAGAACGATATTCGCTGGCTCACCGAAGACAACGGCTCCCCCCGACTGAAGCGTGACTTCTTCACCTCCGACAATCTGCGAGCCATCAGCGAGCGCTAACCGACGTCAGATCGAGAGCCAGCATGAAAAAAATAATTACGAAAGCCTCAGGCCTTGTCATCGCGTGCACAACCCCACTGGCAATGGGATTCACGTTCGAAACCGAAACCCTCAATGGCTCCTTCGACTCCACGATCACCGCAGGCATGGGTCTGCGTACCGAGTCACGGGGCTGCAACCTGATCAACCAGGGACCGACCGGGCACAACGCGCCCTCCGGCTGCCTGGCGCAGAGCTCCGGCGTGGCCGACCAGGGCGACCTGAACTACGACCGCGGCGACATGTTCACCAACTACCTCAAGGGCACCCATGAGCTGTTGCTGAAGATGCCCGAGGACATCACCTTCATGGCGCGCGGCACCTGGATCCGCGACTTCGCTGCCACCGATACCACCGGCACGCTGTCGTTCAACACCCCGGAGAGCGTCGGCAGCAACGGGCTGAGCGACGACGCCCGCGACGACCTCGCGTTCAAGGCCCGCCTGCTGGACCTGTGGGTGAGCAAAGGCTTCGACGTGGGCGGGCAGCGGGTCCGCGCACGCCTGGGCAACCAGGTGATCAACTGGGGCGAAAGCCTGTTCGTGGCCGGTGGCATCAACAATACCAACGCCTACGATTACCAGGCCTTGGCGCGCCCCGGCGTGCAGCTCAAGGAGGCCGTGCTGCCGGCGCCGATGCTCAGTGTCGCGTCGGGCCTGGGCTCGGGTGTCAACGTCGAGGCCTACTATCAATTCCGCTGGAACAAGAGCGAATTGCCGCCGGTGGGCAGCTACTGGTCCACCACCAACGCGCTGGGTGAGGGCAGGGGGGACTACGGATTCTCCGAAAAGGACGCCCGTGACAGCGGCCAGTGGGGCCTTTCGCTGCGCTGGCAGCCGGAGGACAGCGACGTCGCCTATGGCTTCTACGTGATGCGTTATCACGACAAGTTGCCATCGTTGCGTGTCGCCATTCTCGACCCGAACACCTTCGCGGCGGCACCGACCTGGGAGTACCAGGAAGACCGGATGATGTACGGCATCAGTGCCAACATGCCGATCGGTGACTGGGCCGTCGGTACGGAGCTGTCGTACCGGCCGAAGGACTCGGTCATGCTCAACCCGGTCATCGACCTGTGTACCGGCAACGGCGGCAAATGCTGGAAGGACGAGAAGAAATTCCAGTGGCACCTGACCGGCCTGTACAGCTTCACGCCGTCCAATTCCCCGACGCTTCTGGATTTCAGCGGGGCCAGCACGGGCAGCTTGCTGACCGAACTGGTGGTCATCAAGTACCCGGGGCTGCATGACGAGGTCAATGGCGAACCGCTCGCCGCGGGGCTCAATGCCTGGCAGCTGGATCCTGCCAGAGCGCCGAAGTCCCGTGGCGACAAGACCTCTTCAGGGATCAACCTGGACTTCAGCCTGACCTATGACGGCACCTTGTTGCCGGGCTGGCAGGTCACGCCGGGCGTCTTCTATGCACGGTCGCTGGGAGGACGGACACCGAACCTCAGCGCAACCTTCACCAAGGACGCGAGCAGCATGAACCTGTACCTGAACTTCGTGCGGAACCCGGCCAGTTGGCAGATTTCCCTCAACTACGCGAAGTTCATGGGCGGTGAGACGCCCTACGACCAGCTTTATCGTGACCGCGATTATGTCGGCATCGCGATCTCCCGCACCTTGTGAGGCTTGCCTTGAACGGTTCTGTAAAGCTACCTGAGGCCCCGACACGTGGCCTGTTGTCATATGTCGAAGGTGTGTTGTTCAGGCATCGCCGGCTGGTGCTGGCGAGCCTGGCGGTATTCACGCTGATCATGGGCTGGTTCGCCGTACAGCTGCGCATGGATGCCGGCTTCGAAAAGCAATTGCCGGTAGGCCACGAATACATCGAGACATTCGAGGCCTACCGCAATGACCTGCTGGGGGCGAACCGACTGACCATCGTGGTCAAGGCCCGAGAGGGCGATATCTGGAGCGCCCCGGGCCTGAAGCGGCTGTATGACGTCACCCAGGCGGTGACCTTCCTCCCCGGAGTATCGCGCAGCAGCGTGCGCTCCCTGTGGACGCCCAACGCCTTCGTCAACGAAATCACCGAGGAAGGTTTTCGTGCTGATCCGCTGGTACCCGGAACGGTTTCTCCCGAGCACCTGGATGACCGGATCATCGCGAAGATCGCCAATTCCACTGCCCAGGGCGGCTTCATCGGTACGCTGGTTTCCCGGGACCAGAGCAGCGCGATGATCACGGTGGAACTCAACGAGTACGATAGCCAGGGCGCCCATCTGGACTACGTAACCTTCAACCATCGGCTGGAGAAAGAGATCCGCCAGCGCTTCGAAGACGGCGATTTCGAAATCCAGATCATCGGTTTCGCCAAGCAGATCGGCGACATCGCCGACGGAGCTTCAGCCGTGCTGGAGTTCTGTTTGTTGGCGTTGCTGCTGACGGCGGGGGCGGTGTACTGGTATTGCCACTCGCTGCGTTTCACCTTGCTGGCGTTGGTCTGTTCGCTGGCCTCGCTGGTCTGGCAGTTCGGCAGCTTGCGCCTGTTGGGCTACGGGCTCGATCCGCTGGCAGTGCTGGTGCCCTTCCTGGTGTTCGCCATCGGGGTTTCCCATGGGGTGCAGCAAATCAACTTCATCGTGCGCGAGATCGCCATCGGCAAGAGCGCCGAAGAGGCGGCACGCTCGAGCTTCACCGGGTTGCTGGTTCCCGGGACGCTGGCGCTGGTGACCGCGCTGGTTTCCTTCGTGACGCTGCTGTTGATCCCGATCCCGATGGTGCGGGAACTGGCGATCACGGCTTCGCTTGGCGTGGCCTACAAGATCGTCACCAACCTGGTGATGCTGCCGTTGATGGCGTCGTTGCTGCGCGTCGACGACAAGTACGCAGCCGCCCAGGAGGTTTCCCGGCAGCGTCGCAGCCGTTGGCTGCGGGGCCTGGCCCGGCTCGCCGAGCCACGCAAGGCGCAGTGGGTGCTCGGCGCGGCCTTGGCGGTGTTCCTGGCGGCGATCTGGCAAAGCCATGACCGCGTCGTCGGCACGCTGCAGGCGGGTGCGCCGGAGTTGCGCGAGGACTCGCGCTTCAATCGCGACGCGGTCTCCATCGCCAGCAACTACGACATTGGCCTGGACTGGCTCAGCGTGGTGTTCGAAGTCGACAAGGCTCCTTCCGAGGTGGCCTGCGAGGATGTCGCCCTGGGCCAGTACCAGGATCGTTTCGTGTGGGCCATGCAGGGGGTGCCCGGCGTCCTCTCGGTCGCGTCCTTCTCCACCACCATGCGTCAGTTCAACGAGGGCTACAACGAAGGCAACCCGAAGATGGCGACGGTGCCCATCGACCCGATGAACTACGCCGCGCTGGCCACCGAGGTTGCGCGAACCCCCGGGCTGATGCGCATCGATTGCAGCATGTCGGCCGTGCACCTGTACCTGGCCGATCACAAGGCCACGACCATCAACCGAGTGGTGGACGCCGCCAAGGCCTTCCGCAGCGAGTATCCGATGTCAGGCATTTCGATCCGCCTCGCCTCCGGCAACGCCGGCGTCCTGGCAGCGATCAACGAAGAGGTGGAGAAGAGCGAGACCCCCATGCTGCTTTACGTCTATGCCGCCATCGCGTTGCTGGTGTTCGTGGCCTATCGCGACTTGCGGGCGGTCCTGGTGTGTTGCCTGCCGCTGACCATCGGCACCTTCATTGGCTACTGGTTCATGAAGGAGCTGCAGATCGGCCTGACCATCGCCACCTTGCCGGTGATGGTGCTGGCAGTGGGCATTGGCGTCGATTACGCCTTCTACATCTACAACCGCCTGCAACTGCACCTGGCCCATGGCCAGACGATCACCAAGGCGGTGGAGTACGCGCTGCTCGAGGTGGGCGTCGCCACCATTTTCACCGCCATCACCCTGGCCGTTGGCGTGGCCACCTGGGCCTTCTCGGAGCTCAAGTTCCAGGCCGACATGGGCAAGCTGCTGGCCTTCATGTTCATCGTCAACATGGTCATGGCCATGACCGTGCTGCCGGCCTTCGCCGTGTGGCTGGAGCGGGCGTTCCCGCGCAAACGTCCCGTGCGCATGATCGGCGCGCTGGTGCACTGAGGAGAGAAGCATGAAGTTCAGGGTTTCACTCACCGCGGCCTTGCTCGCAGCAGGATTGCCGCTGATGTCTCTCCAGGCCGCGCCGTTGCAGGCCGTGCCGGCCGTGCAGGCGGGCAATGCCACGCAGGCCACCATGCTGGCCGCCGGCTGGGCCGGAGAGCGGGTGGTTGCCGTGGGCGACCACGGTGTCGTGTTGTTGTCCGACGACCAGGGCAGGCAGTGGCGCCAGGCACGCTCGGTCCCACTATCCACGCCATTGACGGGTGTGTCCTTCGTGGATGCCAGGCACGGCTGGGCGGTGGGTCACTGGGGCGCGATCCTGTCCACCGCCGACGGCGGGGAATCCTGGCAAGTCCAGCGCCTGTCGAGCGAAGAAGACCGGCCGCTGTTCGCCGTGCACTTTTTCGATGCCCGGCAGGGCGTTGCGGTAGGGCTCTGGTCGTTGGTGCTGACCACCGAAGATGGCGGCAAGACATGGACGGAGCAGCCGTTGCAAGCGCCTCCAGGAGCCAAGCGGGCCGACCTCAACCTGATGGGGCTGTTTGCCGACAACCACGGCAGCCTGTACGCCACGGCCGAGCATGGGCAGGTGCTGCGCTCCGACGACCAGGGGAAGAACTGGCGTTACCTGGATACCGGCTATGAGGGTACCCTGTGGTCTGGCGCGGTGCTGGCCGATGGGCGTCTGCTGCTGGGTGGTCAGCGTGGCACCCTGTTGCAGGGCTCTGCCGATGGCAAGGCTTTTCGCAGAGTGCCAACGCAAGGCAAGGGCTCAGTCACATCCATAGCAGTGGCTGGCGCTCGGGTATTGGCGGTCGGGCTTGACGGACTGAAGGTACGGAGCAGGGATGGTGGAAACAGTTTCCAGGAAGCACCGTCGGCTGACGGCCTTTCGCTGACGGCGGCGCTGTTCAACGCCGACGGCACGCCGCTGCTGTTTTCACGTCGCGGAGTAATGCCCCGCCAGGAATGAAAGTGTTCACCGGCCTCTTTGCTTGTCCGGGGACGCGGTTGGGCCTGGCGCCTTCGGGGCCAGGCCGGCCAGCGTGGAAGACTTCTAGAGCTGGAGATAGTCGGCCAGGTCTGCGTAGTTATGTTGCCACAGGCCTGGGCTGCCATTGGGGTACTGGGAGCGGAAGCCGAGGATCTTCTGAACGCGCGGAGCAAGCGTTCTGACCAGTTCGAGCGGCACGATCAACGGGTAGGCCTCTTCAGGCGTGATGATCGAAGCCTGCATCGGGATGGTCAGCCCGCGACGGTAGAAGTCAGCGGTCACGTTGGCCCCGCCGCCATGAACGACTTTCCCGCCGAACAGCACGGCATCTCCTGCTTTCAACAGGGCAGGGATCGTCATTTCTGGGGTTCCTACATCGTCGAAGTCATCCCAGTCCTGGCTCCCGGGGATCAAGCGCGTGGCACCGTTTTCCTCGGTGAAATCGGTCAGCGCCAGCATCAGGTTGGTGATGGTGCGCGGCGCATGTTTATTCATGGCCACGAACGGTTGGTACTGCGCCATGTCGCGGTGCAGCATTTGCGCTTTGTTGCCTGGGCCGATCTCGATCAACTGGGCCGTGGTCAGCCACCAGTCACCGCACTCCGCGGCGTAGAGCACGTTCCCCAGGTCGTGAAAGAGGTCGTCATCGAGGATCTCCTCGCGAAAGGTCTTGCTGTGGGTGACGAGGTTGGTGAGCCGTTTGGTCTGGCGGCCATGGAACTCGGCGATCAGCTCGTGCTGGTGCTTGGAGCCGGCCTCGAGCGCGGCCAGGGGAGCGTCCAGTTCGTTGTTGATCCGTGCGACTTGTTCGGGGGTCATGAAGTTGCGGATGATCACCGCACCTGCCTGGTCGCTCAGCAGTGCAATCTCTTGCGCTGGAGTCGAGCGGGTTACGACGGGCAGGCTGAAGGTATCGCGAGAGGCTGACATTGAAAGAACTCCGGATTGAAGGAACGGTTGGCGCAGGCGGGTCGCTGTCCGGGCAACGGGCACCGGCGAACAAGCCCGCTTGCCACTGCGCTAAACCCCAAAAAAAGAACATGGAGCGTCACGGCGCCTCCTTGTATTTTTTGTTCAGGCAGTGAGTTCATGCTAGGTTTCCCCCAACCTTGCGCCAAGGTACGAACTGCACCATTTCCTCTGTGATTTTTGAGTGATTTGCACCGCCCATGACCAGTACGCCATCCTCCTGGCCACGCCCATCGGAAGCCGTTCGTGAACTCATGCGCAAAGGCGCCGAGCTCGCTCAGGCGCTGCCGCCGGAGTGGGTCGAGCGCCTCAATCAGGCGCTGTTCTCTTCACCGGAAGATGCCAAGCTGCTGGAGGACCCGGTCATCCTCGCGGCGTGCCGGCGCGCCAACCGCGCAGAGTTGCTGCATTGGGCGAACGCCAATCTGCAGCGCCCCGGAGAACCGGTGCAACCCTACGTCTCGGCCGACATGGTGGACACGGCCAGGGAGCTCGCCCGCAGAGGGCTGTCCGAGCTGCTGATGAATGTCGCGAGGTCGACACAGAACACCGCCTGGGAGCTATGGATGAAGATGGCCTTCAACCTGACGCAGGATCCCAGGGTGCTCGAGGAGTTCCTGGAGGTCTCGTCGCGGTCCATCTCGGAATTCATCGACAGCAACATGCGTGTGGTGACCCAGATCATCCTGGAAGAAAAGAGCGCCCAGGCCCATGACGACCCGATCGACAAACGAAGCCTGGTCAGTCGGCTGCTCGACGGCAGGGATGTGGATACGGAGCAATTCGGCAGGCGGCTGGGCTACAGCCTTTTCCAGAAGCACTACGCCGGCCTGGTCTGGTGCGAAAGCCCGGACGCCGAGATCCGCCTTCTGGAGGATGTGGCGCGTACCCTGGCGCAACTCACGGGCACGGCGGCGCCGTTGATCGTATTCGCCGGCCCCGCGACCCTGTGGGTCTGGAGCCATGCGGCGAAACCGCTGGACCTGAACCTGCTGCAAGGCATCGCACTGCGGTTTTCAGGGATTCGCGCGGCAATCGGCTCGCCGGGCACGGGAGTCAATGGCTTCCGTCGCTCGCATCTGGAGGCCCTGACGACGCAAAGGCTGATGGGCCGCCTGGCGGGCGCACCCGCCGTTGCCACCATCGACCAGGTGAGGATGGTGTCGCTGATGACCCAGGACGACCGCGCGGCCAGGCAGTTCGTCTTGAGCACCCTGGGGCGGCTGGCGACGGAGCCTTCGGTGCTTCAGCGCTCGCTGCACGCCTTCCTGGCCAATGGCTGCAATGTCACCCAGACCGCAGAAGCGCTGGGCACGCATCGCAACACATTGCTGCGCCGGCTGGAGCGTGCCCAGGACCTGTTGCCCGTCCGGCTTGCCGATCATCGCATTCAGATCGCCGCGGCCCTTGAACTGGTGATCTGGAGTACTCCCCTGATCGATGATGATAAATAACCATAAAGACCGAACGCGCTCTTCACAGTAAAAAGGATGCCCCGGTCAGGAAAAGACCGCCAATAAGGAAGAGGGTGATCAGACGAGTGCTGAGCCTGAGAGGAGGCTGATGCTCGACAGTCTTGTCCAGGGCGAAATAAAGCTTTCTGAGTATTTGCCGCTCATCGATATCGTCTGCATCGAATATTGAATCGATCACCGAGTCCGCGCTTGGAAATGGGTTATGCAAGAGCGGAGCGACATCGAATGCACTTTTCTGGAGCGCCCGCGCGGAAAGCAGAGCCGAAGTGACCAGGGCCGCAAGCGCTGCGATAGCAAGAACCACCTCCAGGGGAGTAATCATGCTGATACTGGCCGAAGTGCCAAAGCGAAGCATGGTCCCATATAGAGTTATCACGCCGGCGAGGGCACCGAGTGACAACGTGAACATGAGGCGAAGGTAGACCGTCACCAGGTTCCTTGAGGAAGAAACCTGCTCAAGATAGATTTTCACCAGTGCTTCAATGGTCAGTCGGCGCGCTTCGAATACAAGCCGACGCTCGTCGGGGGAGGGGCTAGGTGACATCCGTCGTCCTTCTGCTATGGTTGCCTGCTCGTTTCATCTTCGAATAGAAAGATGAGTCCCGCCAGAGCACTTTTTGAATATTCAATGCAGGACGGCGCTTGCCGCAGCAGCGCCGTCATCGTCAATGGAACATACCTACAATTTCATCTTCATGTCATGTTCCGGTTTCGACCCAAGACAGCGGACGTCGTCCCAATGCATTCAACGTCGATCTATCCATTCGACTGTTGATTGCCAATCCATTGTCCAGACGGAGTGCCAGAGCAGCCGGCAGGCTGCGAATATGCGGCATAGATGGACCGTCATGGCTGCGGGACATTCAGCGTGAGGATGAGTATTTGCTCATGACGGGCCCGTATCGGCGATACAGCATTTCATGCAGTGGGCTCCGTGCAGAGGCGGTACCGAAGATCGGCAGCAGGCATCTTGTGCGGGTGCTGCCGGATCTGTCCGGGATTTGACCTGCACAGCGAGCCGTCGAGGGATGGGATTCGAGTTAAAGGCTTCAAACCATGCATGGAGGAGAACGGCGCGCAAAAGATCGAGGGCTTGATAAACGATGCATTCAATTTAACATAATATACATTATGCGAAGCCATGGATAAGAACCCCTGAGCCGAGAGGTGTCAGTTTAACTAAATGGCTGGACTTTTCACATTAACGATAGGAATTCCTTTGGTTCAGACACTTGGAGAGGCTTCCTCTTGTGAAGCCTACAGATATTCCTGCAATTAGATTGAACATACTCTTCGCCTCACAGGCAGGGCTGCCTGAGTCCCGTAATAGAGGTGATCGACACAGCGGTTGCGACAACACCCTCAAGGTCTCCTGGGCGACGTCCTCGACACCGAGCGCCTTCATCGCCACGCAAAGATGCGGAGCCTAGGCGCCGGCACTGGAGCTTAACCGGCGAACCTGGATAACATGGCCAACGCTCACCTTGCGGCGGGGCTTGGCGGTGCCGACGACAATTGCGGTGCCGTCGGCCTTGGACTCAATGAGGTAACTGCCACGGTATGCCCGGCTGCGAGCGCTCGCAGATAGGCCACGCGAGTCGCACCTGCAGCAACTGCTGGAATCTGGTCTTCAAGATTCCGAGTCTCCTGTTCGGTGAGGCGCTTTTTGTTTGGCATACCTTTCCCCTCAGAGGAAATGGATAAGGTTAGGCTCCCATAGGTAGTCAATGCTTCGTGCGCAGCACATCGATGGCTTGATCTACACCGGTGGGCACAGAGTTGACGATCTGGCGAATCAGCCTGCTAGACGGCCAATCGGCTCAAAATCAGTCCCATCTGCTGGGACTGCGTTCAAAAAACGATTGCGTCTTTCAGTACACTGGGCTAACGCAGCACGTGCCGCAGCCTGAAAACGAGCCATCATGATTGGCTTTGGCTCGTGTTTAGTCTTTTTCACAGATATCTCCACAATTTCATTTTGGTCCTCTTCCTTGTCAGCCTACCAAACAATGCTGACCGCCCTCCTCTTCCCTCTGCTTGCCGCAGCCTTCCGGCAATTCCAGACGCAGCGGACCGCTCCTCACCGTGTAGACAAACCTCTGGCCCGACGGTGGGCTAGCGGCTCATGGAGTCCACACCGGCAATGCAGAAGCGTCGGGGCTATCAAGGATGATGGCAACGCTCTGCTCTGCCCGAGTCACGGCGACATAGAACGCCGCTGCCGAGGTAGCGGCGAGATGAACACTTTTCTTGATGAAAGCCTCGATCTTGGCTGTGGCCGCGATGAGCATGTGTGTGAATTACCGTTGGCGCCGAGCGAGGATGACTGGAGGCGCGGCAGCATTATCGTAAGCGAACGGGCATCACACCTTGCCGGCGGGTACCCAGTTATGCGGCAGCAGCTCGATCAGGGCGCTGGCCTTCTGCGTCGGCAGGCGCATGAGCACGTCCTTCAGGTAGGCGTACGGATCGTGCCCGTTCAGGCGGGCTGACTGGATCAGCGTCATCAAAGCTGCGCCACGTTGGCCACTGCGCAGTGAGCCGGCAAACAGCCAGTTGGAGCGCCCCAAGGCCCAGGGACGGATCTGGTTCTCGATCCAGTTGTTGTCGATGGGCAGGTTGCCGTCATCCAGGTAACGCACCAACGCTGCCCAGCGTTTGAGGCTGTAGTCGAGTGCCTTGGCGATCGCGCTACCTTCCGGCACCTTCTGCCGCTGCCCAAGCATCCAGCCATGCAGGCCATCGATGATCGGCCTGGCTTTGTCCTGGCGTAGTTGCCGTCGATGTTCGGCGAGCAGCTCGCGCCCTTCGCGCTCCACCTCGTACAGCTGGCCGATATACTGGAGGGCCTGCTCGGCCAGTTGGCTCTGGTTGGCGGCATGCAGGTCGAAGAACTTGCGCCGTGCATGGGCCATGCAGCCGATCTCGGTCACGCCTTGCTCGAAGCTGGCCTTGTAGCCGGCGAAGTCGTCGCAGACTAGCTTGCCTTGCCAGTCGCCCAGGAAGCTGCGCACGTGCTCACCGGCCCGGCTCGGCCTGAAATCATAGACCACGGCCTTGAGGTCGGCGAAGGGGCTGGGTGCATAGGCCCAGACGTAAGGAGGATGGCGTCCTGCCGAAGCAGGCAGTCGCGCAGGGCATCGACCAGGGGTTGCAGCTGGACACCGCAAGCGCCGACCCATTGCGCCAGCGTGGAGCGCGCGATGGCCAGCCCGGCGCGGGCGAAGATCTTTTCCTGTCGATACAGCGGCAGGTGATCGGCGAACTTGGCCACCATGACCTGAGCCAGTAGCCCGGCAGTCGGGATGCCCTTGTCGATCACCTGCGCAGGCACTGGGGCCTGGATCAATATTTCACACTTGGCGCAGACCCACTTGCCACGGATATGCCGCTCGACGGTGAAGGAGCCTGGGGTGTAGTCGAGCTTCTCGCTGACGTCTTCGCCGATGCGCTTGAGTTGGCAGCCGCAGGCACATTGGGTGCTGTCCGGCTCGTGAAGTATCAGTGTGCGCGGCAGCTCGGCCGGCAGAGGCGCCCGCTTGGGCTGCTGCCGTAGCTCGCGCTTGGCAGGGACCGGGCGTGCCGCTTCAAGCTCTGCCTCGATGGCGGCGATGTCGGCATCGATCATCTCTTCCAGCAGGTTGAGCTGGTCGGCATTGAGCTGCTCGCTACGACGGGCGAAGCGGTGGCGTCGCAGCACGGCGAGTTCGTGGTTCAAGCGCTGGTTGAGCGTTTCCAGATGATCGACGCGCTGACTCAACTGCGCGGCCAGTTGGCGCAGTTGCTCAGGCGTCAGATGATCGAAAGCGGCAGAATCCATGGCGCCGAGTGTGAGGATTTCTGGCCCCCCTCGGCGATAGGCCATTGGCCTAATTGCACCCCGGCTACAGGAGCCTGATCTCGGCATCAGGCCCAAGACGCTGCCAAGGCAGGCCGACCACCAGGGCCTGCAACTGCTCGGGGCTGAGCTCCAACTGCTGTCCCTGCCAATTCCCCGACCAGACGAAGCGCCCCCTATTCAGCCTTCGAGCGGCCAGCCAGATGCCGAAGCCATCGTGCACCAGCACCTTTACCCGGTTGGCGCGCTTGTTGGTGAAGAGGTAGGCACAGTGCGGCTGCGCCGCACCGAACACCTGCACCACCCGGGCCAACGCTGTTTCGGTGCCGGCGCGCATGTCCAGCGGCTCGGTGGCGAGCCAGATGCGCTCGATGCGGATCACCTCAGCAGTTCGCGCAGGAAGCGGGCGCAGCCTTCAGGGTCGTTGCCCGGCCACTGCACCGACAGCTTGCCGGCCCGATGGGGGATGGCGATCTGGATGGCCATGTCGGCCGCATTCGGAGTAGCCGGCAGGCTCGGGACGAGAGGAATCGGAATAAAACTTGAAGATGCAGCGGGCAACTGCGCCTGCTGGCGAATCCACTTGTGCACGAGATTGGCGTTGAGGCCATGACTCAAGGCCACACCGGCAACCGAGGCGCCGGGCTGGATACACTCATCGACGACCTGGGCCTTGAAGGATTTTGGATAGGAGCGGCGTTGGCCTGGCACGGGAGATCCTCCACTAGGGGCTTGAAATGGTGTCCACCAAAAACAGGTGGACACCATGCCGCTAGCTGGAAGAATCGGGGAGGTGTGTTGGCCGGACGCTTACGCATTATCTTCTCCCACGTCGTAGACTCGCAGCCCGACTCCACCCAGCCCCGCCCCGACCGGAAGCCGGGTGCAGCCAAACTGGAGCAGGATCGCCAGGACAATCTTTATCGCGAATGGGAGCACCTGATGAGGTTGGCGCTCTGTTCGCTCAGAGACTTTTTCAGAGATGGAGGTAACGGAAACGCGATCCCGCCAACCTTCCAGGCGAAAGCCGATCCCCATAGCCGTCGGTTGAACAACTACAGCGCCCGGTTTTGGACTGAACAGTCTTCGCCGAGCGAAGTGAGAAGTGTGGAGTCGAAACGCAACTGAATTGTGTGAGGTTGCATTCCGAAGACCGCCCCCGGTATGGCCTTGCGTATCCGCGGACTCATGAAACGCTGACTCCAGCTACTAAATCAGGAGCTGCGCTCATACCTTACGCTTGCCGGCTTCCTGGAATCCAGCAGCCAGCAACGCCGGGCGTAGTGCCTTCAAGGCTTTGGACGGGACACCCAGCCAGAAGAGATTCCGCGCCCGAGTTACTGCTACATAGCCGATGCGCCCCAGCTCAGTCTGCACGCCATCCAACATAGCCTGAATATGTTGACGAGTGGCCACGTACAGTACGGCATCAATGCTTTCGCCCTTGGCCTGGTGAACCGTGTCTATGCGGATCCGTGGCCGTGCTTCCCCAGCCAGATCAACCCCACCATTGAGGGGGCCGTCTGGCAACTCCGTTCGCGCAAGCTTATTCCCCAGACGATCGATGGGAGCCAAACCGAAATCTTGCTGGATCCCATTGAGCAAGGTGCGAACATGCTCCAGCAAAAGACGGTGCCACTCAGTCGCAGCCGCCAGTTCAGAGGACGGTAGTCCGAGTTCGGGATCACGGGTGAAGGTCCAAAGACGCCGCCTGAGCTCGCGCAACGACGCGTCCTGCGAGGGGGATATCAGCTTTGTCAGAAGCTCCTTTGGTGGATTCTCCAGCAGGCTGATGACTGCACGTGACACCGCTTTGAAGGCATCCAAGAAGTGACTGTGCATGTCCCTATGCAGGGCGGCTTCGACAAAGAGTTTGACGGTGCCTCTACCGGAGGGGGCAATCACTCCGGCTAGTTGGTCCGCCAGGGAAGCTCCTCTGCAGAGAATGGCGGCGTCCTCTGTCCGCAACCCGAGACTGGCGACTTCGGCAAGGAAGGCATCGACTAGACGCGGTAACTCTGCCTCGGAATATCCAATGAAGTAGGCACCATTTGTCCCCACTTCGGCCTCGCGGTTAGGCTCGTCATGACGCCCAGATAGGTTGTTCGCCAAATTTAGTATAGGAGGGAGGGAGCGATAGTTTCGGGTCAAGGCATAGGCATCGACACCTCCCCTGTTCCCGTAGTTGCGCAGGAAGTTTCCATCGGCACCAGCGAATTCATAGATCCCCTGGTTTGGATCACCAATGAGGGACATCTGTACGCCTGTATCAGCCAGCAGCTCAAGAATGGCCTGATGCAGCGTCCCGATATCTTGCGATTCGTCAACCAACACATGTGGATAGCGTCGGACCAATGCCCGCAGCACTTCCGGCTGGTTGCGAAGGGTCTGATAGCACCAGTAGCGGCCAAGGTCATGAGTGTAGGCGCCTGTACGCCCGAGCCTGGTGACCACCTGCTTGGCCGCATTCTGGTCAAGCAGCTCCGGGTTACCGCGGTAGTCGTAGTAGAAGAACGGCTCTCCACCCTGAATACCGACCTTCACCTGATTGATGGGTATGGGAAAGTTCCCTGTCTTGCAGGTGAAACCAGCTAGGAAGGGTTCTGATCCGGTCACCAGAAAGGCTGCCTGAAACGCCCCCATCGTCCTGAATGCATGAGGGCGCAGGATGTGGCTCGTAATGAAACCATCCAGAGTGTCGATGTCCACCCGACCTCGGCCGGCACTGTCGGGCAACTTCTGTGCAAGCCCCTGATAGCCTCGACGGAAAGTGTTCACGGCCACATTGGAGAACGATAGTAAGGCCACCCGCCCACGGTCCTCGGCGAGGAGCCGACGCATTTCGACCAACCGACGGACCGCCGTGGCAGTCTTTCCGCTGCCAGCGCAGGCGATCACCGCGAGAGGAACCAAGGGGGCATCGACGATGGCCTGTTGCTCGGCGGATAAATCCATCAGCGCTCCTCCACCTGACAGACGTGCTCGATAGCCTTCCGGATGTAGTCCGGAACCTCACAATTTGCACCGTCACTAATCACCTGGGCCAGTGCTTGGCCGAAGCGCCCCTTCTGCACGTTGTTCTGCCGTCGCTCAAACATGCTACGGAACAGCACGCGGGCCTTGCTGGTGTTGTCCTCTTCGGCTTCAACCGCCTTGCGCAATGCCTTGGCAATCTTCGGATGCGGATCAGCCAAGGCGGTCAGCATTGCCTCGCGGTTGATTTCATGGAGGGCCAGATCGTATTCCAGCGTCTTCACGCCATGAAAGACCTTCACATAGCGATCTTCTTGGGCCTTCATTTTCGCTGTGTTACGGGACACCACCACCTCGTCGCCCAGCGCCGGATACAAGGCCTTGGTCTTTTGGCGCTTGGCCTCTTCGTCCCCTTCGTCCCCTTCGTCCTCTTCGTCCCCTTCGTCCCCTTCGTCCCCTTCGTCCCCTTCGTCCTCTTCGTCCCCTTCGTCCCCTTCGTCCTCTTCGTCCCCTTCGTCCCCTTCGTCCCCTTCGTCCTCAGCCTTCTCTGCCTGTGCCTGGGGATCAGCATCGGTTATTAGGGCGACGGGAATTCTCAGTGCGTTTTCACCGAAGAGAGGTAGGAAAGAGTCAAAATTCAGCCCCTCGACGCTGATCAGGCTCACTCCGTTGGCGCGAAGATCAAAGCCGGCTTTGGTCGCCAGTGCATCGACCAGCATTAGTTCGGCCGCTCCTTCTACAAAGATCACGCGGCGGGCAAAGAAAAGCTCGGCACGGGTCACGTCCAGGTAGCGCTCAAGCTTCTCGCGCTTGCCTTTCTTAAACTGAACTTTGCGGGGAAAGAACGTCTCTACGCGGTCCTCGGACTCAACAAGGCAGGCCAAGCAATCGAGCTTGGCGTTGCTGGCAAAGTTGGTCGAATGGCTGGTGACGAAGAGCTGCACAGGCTTTTCTCCCGCCACCACCGACAGGCTGGCCAGGTAGCGCAGCAGCACAGCCTGAAGTTGAGGGTGCAGATGTGCCTCCGGCTCCTCGACAATCAGCCCGCGGTACGTAGCATCGGTATTCTTGGCCAGCTCGCTAAGTACCACAGCCATGAAGATCAAGTTGTTAAAGCCCAGGCCGTTCTGTTCGATTTCGAATGCATCTACGGAAAGCGACAGGCGAGAGGACAGACGCTGGAAGTCGCTGGCGCTTAGCCCTACGGCAAGTGCTTGGGCGAGCTGGTCGCCGAGCATATCGCTATGGCGGGTGACAATGGCCGCCTGGGTATTGAGGATGGGGGCGTGCTGCTTAAGTTGCTCATCCAGATCCCGTAGGGCTTCATTGATTCCCTCGCGGCCGGCTCCGTCAGTGAACAGGTGTAACAGACGCGAAAGCTGGCTGTTCCTGCTAGGGCGCAAACTCTGCGATGCATCGCGCAGCGGCTGAAGGTACACCCCTCGCAAGTTCTCCATCATGTCGGAGGACAGAGGAACATCCTCGTGATCTCCACACCAGCGTTTGACCCGGAAGCGGCCGGTCATGTCCGCGTCCGAATAACGCACGTGGATGTGCGCTTCCATTTGGCCACCGAGCCCGGGTTTCAGCGCAGCGAGGAAATCCGCCTCGTCATCATGGCTAAGGTCTCGGAATACATAGTGAAAGTCGATGTCTCCCTCAGGCTCACCCTCCTGTGGGCGGTGGCGGTCTTCCACGTCGAAGCGCGGATACGGCTCCTCATGACCGGCTAGCAAGGCCCGTAGAGCGTCGACAACGGCGCTCTTGCCCACATTGTTGGCACCGACCAAAACGTTCAAACCGGCCTGAAAACAAAGCTTCGCCTCGCGGAGCTTGCGGAAATTGGAGATATTCAATTCGGCTAAATGCACTGGAAGCGCCTCCGTCCATGTTCGTTTTAGTGCCCCTGTGCGCCGCCAGTGAAACTGACGCATCCAGCGCGGGCGAGGTGAGTCAGTTTATGAGGGCCAGGCCCAGGTGGAAACATAGAGCGTTCCAGCTGGAAAACCTGTGCGGATGAGCCAGTTTTGGCGGCACGTCCGACCAGCGCTGCACCTACAGCTGAATGTGTTCGCTTCGGACCTGATCAATAACCCGTTGCCTGATTGCCTTGTACATGCGATCTGGAACGGGGCATGCCGAGATAACGCTAAAATCCCACATCCGGCGGGAAATGACCTGCCCATGACCACGTGCTCAAATCCTGAACGCTTCTTGGTCGACGAAGACATTCAGGGTCTGCAGCGCAGGGATCAAGCTGTTGTCTGCGTACTCGCACCCGGTGCTGCAGACCGGCGTCTGGCCACGCTTGTCAGCCTCTTCAGGGTGATGGCCATCCCCGCTTGTCAAACTGACCAACATCGGTTGGTAGCCCGGCTGCCAGGCGACGGTCCCAGGAAAGCTCAACCGGAGCGCCACCAGAATCGCCATACCGGCCCAATCCAGGTCTCCCCAGAATTGAGACTCCCCAGATTCTTGGCCATAGAGCCAGCGGCCAAAGCCTTCAGTATGAAGGGGCTCTTGGCTGCCCAGATTCGAAAAGAACAGCGATGACGTCGCCACCTGCCGCAAGCGAATGGCTGAACCTTTGAATCCGGAAGTGTGCACCATGGCCAACCGGTGGGTTTCAGCATTCACCGAGCGAATCGCACGCTCAAACGACACCTGGTTCTCGATAAACAGGACGCCATCCCAGCCGCCATGTGGCAGGAACACCTGCAGCTGTACGGGCGCCTCCGCAAACGGGCATTCAGGCAGGCCAAGGATCGCTGCCACCATCGCTTGACGATTATCCAGTACCTTGGACATGCCCCAGAACAACTGGGCGGATACCTCACGTAGAAACAAAGGCTCCTTCGCAAGTCCAGTCAATCTATTGAGCTGCTGTACGACGGCCGCCATGTCACGCCCTGGAAGGTCAATGCAGAAATTCCGCACGATCGCTTTGGCTGCCTCTGATACCTGCAGACCGGAGTCCACCGCCGCTCGCCACCGCTCGTTCGCCGTTTGCGGACGTTCGGCCCTACCCGTAGCGATCCTAAGCCATTCACTGTCCCGAATCTCAGCTTTGGGCGCCAGGGCATAGCCTGCACGAGAGATCGCCGCCTTCCCCGGCTTAATCTCGATCCAACCATTCTGGTGCAGTTGTTGGATTTGCGACCACAAGTGCTCCTTTTCCGACTCGTACAAAGCCCTATAGAGCGCAGGCCAGGTGATCTCCGTCAGCGCCATCGCATTAGGTTTGGTTCCACGTTTTTCGGCCGCATCAAGCCTGTTTACCAAGCTGTTCAAGACCTCCTGGATCGCCGGTTGCTGCACCCAAGTCGGTAGGCTCATGGGACAGCCTCTTGCGCTGGCTCCTCGTCCGGCTCCAGAGGATTCTCCATCTCGAACCTCATGCGGGCCTGCTCCCTTGCCACCCTGCGCTGCTGCTCCCACATCGATCGCATCTTGTCCGGTCGCAACTCGCGGGAATCACATTCCGAAATGAAGTCGAGCTCCCCATTCTCCACCGGAGACAGACGGGTAAAGGTGAATTCGCGGGTGAATTCATCACGAATGGCCCCGGCCTTCATGGTGGGAACAGCACAGATCACCTGCAAATTGAGATTGTCACGTAAGAATCCCAAGACCGCGCGCGCACGAGTTTCATCCATGCGCGCGAAGGACTCATCGTTCACCAGCAGCTTGAGGCTGGGGCCTTTGTCGAAGACCTTCAGCTTGTTGGTTACCACTGCGGCCCTGACGATGTACGCAGGCGTTTCGAGCTGACCACCCGACCCGGTGCCCCACTCCGACAACTTGATCGCTCCCCCACTGTCGGAGTGATTCGCTATGTCGTAGACGCGGTAGTTGCGATAATCCGCGATCCGCATCAGCTCCTTGGTTGCACGCTCATGATCGTCATCCAGTAGCAAATCGATCAGCCTGTCCCGGACGGCAATCTGGTTTTCGGTGAGCGATGCAGAACCAAACAGGTCATGGGCCTCATTGGAGGCGGCCATCTCGGCCACGGCACCAAAGAAGGTGTAGTACTCGTAGAATTCCGGCACCCATTTTGACCACTCGATCTCAAAACGATCGGATCCAAACTTCAGATTCCGTAGTTCGTTGTTGAGTATTCGCAACTCACGGACGCCCTCCTCCACCTTACCGCGGATCTCGACGCAAAACTGCTTGGTAAACACATCGCGGAAAGAGGCTTCAGCGTCGGCAAGATCTTGGGCATTGTTCAGGAGACCAATGTTCTTCAAGTCCGCAAGTGTGGCCAGGACTTCGCCCCGCAACAGGACCAAATGGCCATACACCGGATCGAAGCGATCCTGTTCCAGAACATCCGGTACGCCGCTGGTAAAGCGCTCATCTTGCCGGGCGACCCGATTGTGCTCGGCCAGGTCATGCCTGACATTGCCCGCCTTGAGGGATGTCTTCGCACGCATGCTAGGTATTGCAGATTCCAGGTTGTCCTCGCGCCCTTGCCATGTGGCAGCGAGTTCATAGGTAGAATCCAGGAATAGGTTCACCACGTGGGCCCGATTCACGTCGCAAAGGTTCTGTACCCGGTCGACTTCGTTGGTCAACGACTGCACCACTGCGGGTCTACGCTCCTCCAGCGAGGTAATCGTCCCGTTCCACTCCTCAATGCTGCTCATGGACACCGCCACCGCACCGACGAGTTTATTGCTAGCAACTTCGACCGCCTGCAAATCTGTGTTCAGCTTCGCGATCTCGGCCTCGAGATTCACGATTTCGGTGAGGTCAAGTCTGGCCAACGCCTGACGGATCTTTTCAAGGTCCGTTGCTGCGTCCTGAAGCGATTGGAACTCCAACACGGGCTTCTGCAAGCGCTGGACCACGGTGATGATTTCCTGCAGGTCAGTTTGATGGCCTCGTACTGTGCTGAGCTGCTGCTCAAGCTCGGCAATCTCGGCTGACAGCCTCTCGATGGCCACTGCTCGGGCCTTCTTGCCAAAGACCAACTCCACATCTTTCGCGCTGAACATCGTCCGGGATCCACTGCCCTTCCCATTCATGGTGAGGCCACGCGGCGTATGCCTCAGCTCCTTGCTGGAGGCCACTTTCACGACTCGACCGTATTGTTCGATGAGATAGGCCTTGGCTATGCGATGCTCGGTGGTCAGCTCGTGGATAATCGATTCTGCTGGCACTCGCGATGGGTCAGCATGCTGTTGGCAGTACTCGCCCTGGATGACCTTGGTTTTCAGTCCCAGCCGCTGGGCCGTGTCGATCGCTTCCCGTTCAAACTCGGCGGGCACAACGAAGTTGAAACGGGCGTCAGCCAGATAACCTTCGATTGCCGCTTGCCATTGGTCGGAGGCCGGTTCAATCAGGTCGCAAAGCACCTGCACGTTGGCGCTGGGCATGGCCTCCCGCATACGGTCCAGCGCAACACTGACCCATTTGGGGTAGTTTCCACCGCCGGTCACTATCCGCGCCCGGGCGCTTTCCTTGTCTCTCAGCTCGTTACCGAGTTGACGGATAGCTTCGGAGACCGGCGACTGAGCGGCGTAACACTGCAGAAGCAGGCTGGGTTCATCCGTCCCTGCCAGGGCTGAGTACAGCCGCCCCCAACCGGTTTGAATGCTGGTGCATTGGGCGGCCACGTCCCGGAGCATGCCGGTATCGAGGTCTGACTGAGCGGCCAGCATCAGCAACTGGCTGTTCATCCCCTGCAATTGAACACGCTCTAATCCGCGGTGTGCAGCGGTAACTGCCTCCATGGCCTGGGACATTCCCGCCATCTCAACGGGAATGTGCCGGCCTAGGACATTTTCTGCAGCCGTCGATAGATTCCGAGCCTGGTCAAGACCGTGCAGTAAAGCCGAAACACACTGAGCTGCTGCTGTTGCAGCCAGCTTGGCTTGTGCCTCGAGGCTCTGCTTTTCCTGATGGACTTGGAACCCCATTAGTTTGGTGTTTAGGGCGCCCACTTGGCGATTGAGTTCGATCTTCTGATCGTTCAGGCCCACAAGCTGCGTCTCGCTCTCCAGGATGGCTGCTCGTTGGTGCTCCACCTGGTTGCGGTATGACTCAAGGGCAGCATCGACGCGCAGCACGTTCAGGTGCCTCAGAGCTACTTCATGCTTGAGAACAGACTCGTGGCCAATGATCGTGTCGGTAATCTTTTCGGTCAGCAAGGCGAGTCGGTCATGCGTCGCCTGCAAGCGCTCACTCTCCTTCCGGAGGTTGGTGACTTGCTTCATCAAACCGCTGATGCGTTCGATGCCCTCCTGGAGAGCCTTGCCGTCAAAGGCGAGAATTTCGTCTTTGACCAGGTCATTCACCGAGCCAATCTTCTTGTATGCGATGGACTCTACCCAGGCCTTGGCAGCCGCTCTGGCGTCCTCCCACGTAATACCGCTTTTTCCGCGGAAGCGGCCATACAAAGCACAGAGATAGTCGCGTTTGCCTGGGAATTGGATGGGGTTGTAGCCCTTCCCTCTGAGCATGCGGACCACCTCCTCGACCGCCACCCATTCCTGCTGCGATCCGTCCTTGAACAACTCAGCCACGGAGAGACGGACGCCATCCAAAATGATCAACACCTCAGAACGCTCCAGCACGGGGATTCGGCTGCTCCCAACGGTGTCGACCCGTGCCGAGGCGGCGACAAGCGCCGTGAAGGGTTTGCCCCCCTCCTCCCCCTTGTCCGGCATGAACACTGCGCCTACATAGGTCTGAGCACCGTCCGGCCTCGAAAACTTGCTGTACTCGGCTCCAACCACGTAAGACTCCAGGTTCCTCTTAGTCTTCTGCCGCTGGTCCTGGGTTACTTCGCCCTGGGCTGGGTTGAAGTGAAGGATGCCCTTGTAGCCCGCTGTCATCAGCATCTGCAGAGCATCCAGGAAGGTGGATTTGCCGGCGCCACTCCCTCCGGTCAGCAAGGTCATGTCGCCGAGCTGGTAGTCCCCCGGTTCAATTTGCCCCCAGTTACCAAGAATCAGATGGTCAATCTTCACGGTCCTGCTCCTCGACGGTGGCCTGCACTTCGATCACCCCATCGGCGTCCAATGCTGATAAAAGGGCGTCATTCGTGACGACTCCCAGGATCATCGGCCGAATCGCAAGGAATGCATCCTCGTCAGTGATGCTGAAGCTGGCGTTGAAACGCAGGATCTTGTGCCGCCGCAGCTGCCCCAGCAGCTCCATTTTCTCCCCTGCTGTCGACGGCAGGTTTCGGCGCAGTTGCGTCTGCATCGTCGCAGCAAGGTCCTCAAGCGAGATCATCGCTTCGCCATTCAGCTCAATGCTCCCCGCATTGAGGTGCTCCTGGTAGATGAAACGCAGCGCCAGTGCCGCGGCGACAAAGTCCGGAGTGAGCTTCGCCTTCAATGCCGGCACCGGATCGACGTCGTCATCTGGCAGTCCGTCCACGCGCGCGCCTGGCGCATAGAGCCGAAAGAAGCAGGCGTGGCTGTCATGGTGGAGACGAAGGCCCGCAATGTCGAAATAGTCAAGGAGCAGCGGCTCCACTCTCCGGGCATCGTCGTAGAGGAACTGCTCGTTCCGATCGTCATCACGGACGATTACCCCCTGTGCCAGCAGGCGAGTGACGATCTGCCGAAAACGGTCGAGGCTCAGGTTGTGCAAATTCAATTGCGAGTTAACGGTGGAAATCAGGTTCATTCCCTCGCTCCCTGAAGTCGATGAGATAATCGCAGCCGCTGTAAAAGTCGGTGTCGAAGCGGAGTGCAAGTTTGGTGGCAACCAGATCATTGCACTTCGCGCTCCGTACTGCCTCGACCGCCTGGAACAAGCGAACGGCCTGCCTTGCGGTTTCACGGGGCAATGAGGACAGCCGTATTCCTCTGCCGACTAGGCGCAGCTCCTGGCGGAGCACTGCCACAATATCCTCGTTGGGAATTGAGAAGGTTTCGGCTTCGGCCCGCATCATTGCGGCCTCCAATCGGGCCTCCCGAGTGGGGCGCGGCCTGATGGTCACCGTGAGAGATTTGCGCCGCTGGGTAGCGGAGCGGAGCTTGAGTGCAGAGGGATCAAGTAGCCGAATCTCGACCGCCGCCATGTCGGCGGCAATTCTGGACAGGATTGAGTCCTGAATATCCTGTGGCGAATTTGCCAGGCGCTGGATCACCGCCATGAAGCTGTGGCGGTTGTGTCCGGTTCGCAGCATCATCGATTGCTGGATAAGGCCGGTAACCCGGCGGACGTAGGCCTCCATGGACTTCACAAACATGGGCTGCTTGGTGTCGCACGCAGCGTCCACCATTTCTCCGATACGCTCGAGCATCCATTCGAACACTGAGTCCCCGGTGTGCTCACTCACCGCCCAGTTGGCAATCTCCCGAAGGTCATTCTCGAATCGCCGGTACTGAGCGGCGGTGACTTCGGTTCGCAGCTTTTCCAGATTCTGCCGAATCGATTGGCGGTTCAGCGTGGCGCTGTCCGCCGTTAGCTGCTTGGAGTAGTCACGACGGAAACGCTGTAAGAACTCCACGAAGTCGTCCCAGCGGACTACCAACGACGCCTCGCGCATCAAGCTTCGTGCGAGATCCTTGAAAAGGTCGATACCCTCCGTCAGGTCCTCAATTACCTTTTCGGCGAATTCGTATGCGTCTACCAGGTCATGGGCATCGTTCCTGCTCAGCGCCGCTGCCAGTGCGTTGCGACAGCTCCGCATGTTGCGCTGTCGGCTCCGGCTTGGCCGGTGCAACGACCAGAAGGCTTCAGCGAACAGCTTGCCCGTCCTGGAGAACCTGAAGCTAGTGACCAGGCCTTCTCGCTCGATCCCCTTTTCGAGCCAGCCATCTTTCAGCAGAGCCCGGATGACCAATCCGGTCATCTGGAGGGGGTCGTTGGCATCGGCGGAAGAAAACTCATCCTGGTCCGCAGCCTCGACGGGCCTAGCCAGATGCTCCTTGACCACAGGCAGCACCAGCTCGGTCAAATCGTCCCGTCCGAGGTTGTGTGCATAATCCGCCGCAGGACCGTGCAATCGGTCATAGAGCAACCGAAGGCAGGTCGCGAAGAGCTCGCGGCGCGACGAGTTCAGTGGCCGGAAGAATCTTCCGCGGTCAGCTTCAAAGAATTTTGATTCGTTCACGTAGGCTACTCCCAGCCTATCCGCGCAACTGACGAAGCACCCCGATAACGTCCCAGTCGCACGACTCCATTTCTATTACGTAGGCGCCCTCCGCTCTAGACTGCGGTGCGGGGCCCGTTCCTGCTGCCAGGCCACGACAAGGCGTGCTCATCATCCGGCAATATTACCGTGACAGCATGGCGAATCGTTGTCTATGCGTCGACTGTTACGTGCCGCGCCAACGATCTGGCTAGGTCGTTGGGGAACGCGGGCATACTCCAAAGGGTTTTTCCTAGCCAAAACCGTAAGTCGAGAGCGCGTCGCGAGGAAAGGGACCATGGCAAGAAATACCCTTGCAGGCCAGGTACTCGCTGCATCCGACGCTCGACCTAAATAACCTGCTCGTGATCAAGGTACTGTCTCGGCTGAGTCGGATCTGAAGCGACGCTGAACAGCAGTCGAGGCTGGCCATCTCGACCGGAATTTCGTGAGCGCACCGTAGCAGCAGCTTTGCCTGCCCGACTTGGTGTATGCAGGCAAATCAGGTCACGGTATCAATCTGAGGTGTCCGCGGGAGGAGACGGTTGCCCATCAACAGGTCCCTCGGCCCATGCAGTCAATTCACATCAGAAATACCACGACGGGCAGATCTAGTCGGTTGGCTCACTGGGCGAGAGCTTGCGCTTCAAGGAGAGCACACCCTCGATATGCTCAAGGACCAACTCATCCCCCACGGCCCATCCCAGACCATCGAGCAACGCGGAAGGTAGCTCGATGATGGCGTCACCGCTGCCGTCTCCAGGGTCTTGGCAGGCCACTCGCCAGGTTTTGGGCTCAACCATGGTCATATCCTCATCACGTAATTACATCGCAGGCAATCGAGTAGACGGTCCCAGCCAGGCCACGTGAGTGCAACCTGGACCGGCCTGCTATGACTTGCTGGGATCGGTCGCTCATCAGTAGCGGTACTCTTGCGGCGAAAAGCGCCCCTTGGGGCCAAACAGCAACATGGCCGCAAGCCTTTCCAGGTAGGCCGCCGCTTCCGTCGGCGCGTACTGCGCGAAATACACCCGCTGCGCCGCAGACAGGGTGGCGCGGTGCGCAAGGCAAGCCTTCACCATCTCCGCCAGCACATAGCCGCGAACGTCATAACCTGCATCCATGGCGCGCAGGACGGTATGATAGCAGGCGTGGTAGGTCGATTGCAGACCGACCTGCCGTTGGGTAACGTGACTCATCCCTGACTCCCGGCCTGCCAAGAGGCCAGAAACTGCAACACCTGCTCGACCTGGCCCTGACTGACCAGTTGCTCCGCGGTCCGCTGCTCGAAGGTCGGTAAGGACTCGTGGCGAAACCAGGCGATCGCCCGCTCGACGGCCACCCCGCTCTCGACAACGGTCAGTACCACGCGCAAGGAATCTTCGATGAACTGTTGCGCGGCGGCCACTTCGGATGCGCTGACAGCACCCGGCTGGCGGTGACGATAAGCATTGAGCTGCGCGGCAAAAGCGGCCGGGCTAAGGCCGAAGACCTCGGCATAGCGCTCAGCCGAATAGGCCGCCCCCTTCGGGGGGCGCAGGTAGTCGTTCAGCTCGGCAGCCGACGACGCCGCTGGCTGGAATGCCTCCCGGGTCATGGCTCGTTCCTCCTGGCGCATTTCACTCACAGCATGCCCGCAAACCGGCGGCGGGCAAAGTCCCTTCGCTAGCTGGGACCTGCCGGTTTTCGTTGCCGTTTCGCCGGCGTGGCGCGGGTGCGCTTGGGCTGCACCGGCTGCTTGCTCACGGTCTTGGGTTGGACGGTCACCGCCCTACTCGCCTCCCGGGCACGATCGACTTCACGGTGGGCGCGATTTTCCAACCCACACACATAGGTGGCCGTGCCATCATATTCCTGCACCAGTTGCTGCTACACGGCCTGCAGCTCCTGCCTCAGCGCATTGGCCTCGAGGTCTCAGCCAATTGCTACCGTTGCTCATCGGCCGGCAGAGCGACTTCATCGGCACTATGTGGGCGCCGGACTTGCAGTGCCAGTCTCTGACCGTCCTTAGCTCTGATGGCGAGCGCCCCGTAAGATAGCTGCATCGGCTTGCTAGCGTGACTCGCGAGCAAGCCATATGCTTGGACTTCTGTGGCCACTCGTTGAGCAGTTGCGGGGCCATTCGCGAGCGTATTCGGCAAGGAGCAGCAATGCAGGAAATTCGTTTCTATCGGGCAAACGAAAAGCCCTATGGCGCCTTCAGCAATCTATACAAGCGTGAAGTCCTGTTTGAGGGGGTTGTTTACCCCACATCTGAACACGCCTACCAGGCTGGGAAGCCACGCAAGGAAGCCGTGCGTGATTGGATTCTAAGTGCGCCCTCTCCCGCTCTCGTTGCCATGGCGGCCCATGGGCTCTACTGGTGGGATATCCGACCTGGCTGGTCGAAGATTAAATTTGATCGGATGCGTGCAATCCTCCTGGCCAAGTTCACCCAGCATGAGGACTTGAAAGCATTGTTGCTGTCGACCGAGCAGGCGCGCTTGGTGGAGTCGGCCACAGTCGACAACGAAGTCAATCGCACGTGGGGCGAAGTCAACGGTAAGGGGAAAAACATGCTTGGGGTTTTGCTCATGGAAGTTCGGGAGGAACTCCTGCACGCGGTGTCAAAGCCGGCGAACAATCCAGCCAAAAAGTCCAGAAAGGTCGTCCCAGCGATTTAGCTTAACTCTTCGCCGAACAGCAAACCTGCGGCGCATCATGTCCTTCAAGGGTTAAGGTCTGCGCCTTTTGCTGGGTGAGCTTGCCAAATTGCTTGGCTCCCAGCAGGCCCTGCTGATTGGCCCTGTCTGCACACAGTTCCCATGCCAGCGAGAGAATTTCAGCTGGCGTGAGAATCTTCAGCAACCCCCTGGCTCCACGGGTGAGACAGTTGAGTGAGGACAAGGCCTGGCCAAATGCCAGCGCATGCTCCAGCTCCAACTCCCGCAAGTCGTGCCAAGTGCGCGAGCATCTCTGCAGTAAGGCATACACCAGTCCGGCGGTGCACCAGTCGCCAGCACCGGACGTGTCTTCAACTTGGGGGACGGCAAAGGCCGATAGTTGACGCCACGCGCGGCCGGTGGCGGCGCTGCGAAATCGCAAGCCGCTCGCGCCTAATGTCTGGATTTCCGCCAGAACGGAACTCGGCATGTCGCACGAAAGTGCCTTAAAGCGCTCATCTGCGTACTTAACAATATGCGCATGGTGCAAGATCGCCTCAAATAGCTCCGGGTCATCTCCCGCACTGGAAGGTTCAAAGACCACCAGTGCGCCCGATTCGTGGTAAGACTTGGCCAGTTCGTATCCCGCTCTGGTGGGCCGGTCCAAGTAAAAGACGTCGGTTTGGGCCTGCCCCTCGAGCGCCTTACTTACGATGCTGCCGTCGAACTCGACCACCGGATGATGTTTTTCCCCGCAGCACGGGCAAGCAAAGCTAAAGCGATGAGTCGCCGAACCATTACGGCTTGTCGGCAATTGATGCTGATAGATGACATTGGTCCGCTGAGCGCTGGAACGGTCCACAAAGCGTAAATCGGCGCCAATGGACTGCAGTTCGTTGCAGAGGCGTTCACCTGCAATGTCCTGGCCAAAGCTGGCAACTGGGGTTGCGGTCCAGCCGAGGGCCCCCAAAATTGACAGGACGTTCCCTGTCGAGCCACCTAGCGCAGAGCCTAATCGGCGCGAGTCCGCCCCAAGAATTACGTCTAGCGCAAACAGCCCGGTACCGACTATTCGATTCTGCTGCCACATACGCCCTCCTCCCTGTCCTGGGAGATGCTTACCGATTGCGCAACCAAGCATGCCACATGCGATCTGGCATCGCCGTAGAGACCAGTGGAACTGCGTGGTCGTCACATCGGTAGCCCATCGTCTCGCAGTATATCACCGGCAGATCTAGCGCAATGGCGGCAAACAGCATCCCCAGACTGCCCATCTTGCTGCCACTGGGCGATAAGATGGTTCGGGGCGGCGTCGCCTTGAAGTCTCCCAGGGCCATGCTGCGTCCACTGTGTATCCGCTTGATCGTCTCAAACACATCGGTTGGGTCCGACTCATGCGCGTAGATGATATCCAGGAGATTGACGTCCCAGTCCGACAAGATGAGGCGCCGAAACTCGCGCAGCAACCGGTCGCCACGGCGCGGGTCGAGCGCCGGGAATGGAAGGATAGGTGCGACTTCATCCGGCTGTTCCTTGCGGTAGATGCGCTCAAGCGAGTCATGGTTGTTCTCAGACAGCTGCGGGATCCACAGCTTGATGGCATTGGTCACTTCGTCGGTACCCATATCGGCCTGGAATCCGTGCATGTACTGCGGCGACTCCGTATACATTGCGGCGGCCTTCAAGGGGCTGGCAGGTCGGTCGGCAATCACCACGTGGGCGCGTGTGGGAGCGCTTTCATATGCCTGCCGTACCAAGGGGAAACAGACCCCGCGCGACATAGTGGTCGCGTCCACTATAACGTCGGAATAGCCCTTGGCTAGCCATTGGCTAAAGGCAGAAGCCGCGCTCCGACCGGCAATACTTGCAGTGTCGTCGGCAATGATCGAGACCGTTCCGAAGCTGACGCTCCGTCCGACCAGGCAGCGCTCTAACTCGTGCCGGTTTTGATCGGCAGATGCCTGGAGAATGGCCGAGACCTCGGGCCGCTGTTCAATCAGAAACAGAAAGTCGAAGCATTCCAACGCGGCAATCAAGCGTGGAAAGTACAGGCAGGCATCGTTGAAGCCCAAGGTGCCGACAAATAGTGCCTTCTTGTCGGCCGTAAAGTAGCCATTAAAGAAAGCTAGGCACTCTTCTTTATCTTTGTGAGTGATCAGTTGCAAGGTGCTCACTCCTTGAGTAGGGACTGCAGCCCCGACAGCGTGTCTTCGATGAATCCCCCCCGACGTAGCGTAAGGCCATAGGCAATGCTGGGAATGGCACCTAGCTCCAGCAGGCACCATACCCGCCCTTTACAGCGATACTGCGGCACGAAGACCAGCGCTTTATAAGCAAAGGCGTAGTGCAGGACGCGGGTCAGCCGCTCGGACCGTGCCAGCACCTGGTCCATTTCTTCCTGGGGTATGCCAATCGCGTTAGCGCCGTGATCGAGAGGCGCATTGGGCAGCAAGGTGCGCGAGGGTGTGCAGAATTTTGTGTAACCGGGGTTAGGGTTACTGCTGCGGCAGGCGGTCTTCGTAGCTGATCGTAAAGCGAGTCAGCGCCGCCTTCCAGTCACGGATCGGCATCGTCCATT